>JAQWWC010000084.1 GCA_029249645.1 Pseudomonadales bacterium | reverse complement strand
AGTAGGCATCATCGTTTCTTCGTTTTCGGTCGGCCGTGTAATGATTAATCAAGGAGTCCACGTTGCCGGCTGCCACACCGAAATACAGACAGGGCTCTCCCAACGCTTGGAAGGGCGCCACCGATTGCCAATCCGGCTGGGCGATAATCCCGACTCTAAAGCCGTGCGACTCCAATACGCGGCCGATCACTGCCATACCAAAACTTGGGTGATCAACATAGGCGTCGCCAGTCACGATAATCACATCGCACTGATCCCAACCAAGGGCATCCATTTCAGCCCTCGAGGTCGGTAAGAAGGGCGCCGTTCCGAAGCATTCCGCCCAATAGGGTTGATAGTCGAACAAGCCTTGACGGGAATTTGTTGACATTGATGGCACTCGTGCAAAGGACTGGGAGAAAAGCGCCTATTGTAGAGGTTTTACGCGGTTCCTCAACGTTCAGTCTAAAACCGTCTAACGGGCTCGCCCGCTGGGTGGTTTTATGCACCTACCATGCCCATGTCGCCGGCGCCTAATCGTTGAGCATTTAGAATATATTATTCTACTTTTATTCTTTTTTTTATTGCTTTAACCCTTGTTATCGTCCTCGATCAATCATCTCTTGCCCCATCAAAGGGCACGCTAGGTCGCCTTAACCAAGGTCGCCAACCAGGGTCGCCAAGGCCTGATGATCCTGCTTTAATGACAGGAAAGTAAACGACTCCGGAGAACTTCTGGCGCCGAACTGCAAAGGCCAAAAGCTTACGCAAAACGCTGACTATGGACCCGATATTATGACGCAACACCCCCGCCTAAATCGATGGATTGAAGAGATCAAAGCCCTTTGCGAACCAGATGAGCTCGTTCTTTGTGATGGTAGCCCAGAAGAATATAGTCGAATGATGACCACACTCACCGACGCAGGCGTGGCTAAACCGTTAAATGCTCACATCCGACCTAACAGTTATCTGGTCCGATCCGATCCAGCTGACGTTGCCCGGGTGGAAAGCAGAACCTTTATTTGTAGTGCACAAGAAGCCGACGCGGGTCCTACCAACCATTGGGCAGACCCAGATGAAATGCGCAGCACCCTGACCGACCTGTTTAAAGGCTGCATGCGCGGCCGAACGATGTACGTCATCCCCTTTAGCATGGGGCCCGTTGGATCCCCTATAGCCCATATTGGTGTCGAAATTTCAGATTCGCCCTACGTCGTTGCCAGCATGCACATTATGACGCGGGTAGGGCGTGCGGTCCTTACGGAATTAGGCACCGATGGTGCGTTCGTACCGTGTTTGCACTCCGTTGGGCAGCCCGTACTAGAGGGCACAGCAAGTGCCGCTTGGCCTTGCAACCCAGAAAATCTGTACGTCGCACATTTTCCCGAAACACGTGAAATTTGGAGTTTCGGCTCCGGCTATGGCGGCAATGCGTTGCTTGGCAAGAAATGTTTCGCACTTCGAATCGCCTCTGCGATGGCCAAACAAGAAGGCTGGTTAGCTGAGCACATGCTCATCTTGAAACTGACCAATTCAGAAGGTGAATACCGTTACGTCGCTGGCGCTTTCCCAAGTGCGTGCGGTAAAACCAATCTCGCGATGCTGGTGCCTAGCATCCCAGGCTGGACCGTTGAGACCGTCGGTGATGATATCTGCTGGATGAAATTTGGGGATGATGGCCAGCTTTACGCCATCAACCCCGAAGCCGGCTTTTTTGGCGTCGCGCCAGGAACCGGTATGGAAACGAATCCCAATGCAATGGCCGCCCTTCATGGTAACTGCATCTTTACCAATGTTGCTGAAACTGAGGATGGCGATATTTGGTGGGAAGGGATGACCCCGGAACTGCCAGCACGTTTAACTGATTGGCTTGGCAACCCCTGGACCCCCGACAGCGGAACGCCAGCTGCACACCCCAATGCGCGCTTTACCGTGTCGGCGGCTCAATGTCCTGCAATCGCCGATGAATGGGAAGACTTAAAAGGCGTTCCCATTAGCGCAATTCTGTTCGGAGGCCGCAGAGCATCCGTTGTACCCTTGGTGAACGAAGCAAAAGACTGGGCCCAGGGCACTTTCTTCGGCTCGATTGTATCCTCAGAAAAAACCGCTGCGGCCGCTGGAAAAATCGGCGAGTTACGACGTGACCCCATGGCAATGCTCCCTTTTTGCGGCTACAACATGGCCGACTATTGGCAGCACTGGATCAACATTGGTCAGACGCCTGGCGCAAAATTACCTAAGATTTTTTACGTCAATTGGTTCCGAAAAGACGATACCGGTGGCTTCGTTTGGCCCGGGTTTGGAGAAAACGCCCGAGTTCTTGAATGGGTTTTTGAGCGCTGCGCGGGCCGCGCTGACGCCATTGATACGCCCATCGGGCGTCTACCCACCCTAGACGGCATCAACTTTACCGACCTTGATCTAACCGATGACGCTATCTCAACGTTGCTGAAGGTTGATATCGATGGCTGGCTAGCGGAAATCCCGCTGATTGAGGCTTACTACGAAAGCTTTGGAGAGAAAGTTCCTGACGCACTCTGGGCGCAACTGGAGGAATTGAAGCAACGCCTGCTCGCATCGGGGGAGCAAGTCGCCTAAAGCATTAGACTGCCTTAATGGATCCAGCGTGACGATACGGCCGACTCTGGACCCACGGCAAAACGCGCCCAGCGCCTATTGGCACTGGGCGGGTCTTGTTCCTAATCTAGCCGCTCAATAATGGTGCCGGTGCCGATCCCACCGCCACAGCACATCGCGATCAAACCGTATCTTCCACCAGTACGCTCGAGTTCGTGCAGGGCTGTAGTGATCAAGCGGGCACCTGTGCTTCCTGTTGGATGGCCCAACGCGATCGCGCCACCATTCACATTCACCTTACTATGATCGACCCCAAGGTCTTTCTCCCAAGCCAGGACCACCGAGGCAAACGCCTCATTCACCTCGAAGACATCGATATCTTCTAAGGTCAGACCCGCACGCTCGAGTACTTTACGCGTCGCTGGAATAGGGCCTTTCAACATCGTGACTGGATCAACGCCCACCAACGTCGTGGCTTTGATCTTTGCACGTGGTTTCAACCCCAACCGCTCACAGGCCGGCCCGCTGGCCATGATGACCGCGGCGGCGCCATCGGATACTTGAGAGCTGGAACCCGCTGTATGGATCTCTTGACCCGGCACCGCATTCAAACCCGCGAGCGACTCAAGCGTTGTTTCCCGCAAGCCTTCGTCTCGATCAACAACTCGCACCTCACCGGTTGGCTCGAATTTTTCGTTCAATATGGGCGCCTCAATAGCCGCCACTTCTCGATCAAACCGACCTTCAGCCCATGCTTGGATGGCCTTTTGCTGACTCTCTAAACCGAATTGATCCGTATCACCGCGCGTAATTTGATATTCTTCAGCAATCATTGCCGCACCCATAAACTGGCTCGTGGGTTGATAATGCTGGCTGTAGGACTCGCCCATCGGCGAGCCATCTTTCATATTAGACCCGAGCGGAACTCGACTCATCATTTCAACGCCGCAACTCATCACAACCTCTTCAATCCCAGCACCAATCATTGAGGCCGCCATGGACGTCGCTTGCTGGCTCGAGCCGCATTGTGAATCAACCGTGGTTGAGGCGACTTCTAAGGGCAAGCCTTGTGAGAGCCAGGCAATCCGAGCAATGTTAAAGGACTGCTCGCCCACTTGAGACACGCACCCACCCACGACCTGATCGATTTCGGCTGGGTTGATACCCGCCCGATCGAGCGCCGCTTTTTGGACTTTGCCTAACAGATCTGCTGGTTTTAAGCCCGCGAGCCCTTTGCCGCGCTTACCAATCGCACTCCTGCACGCTTCAACGATATATACCTCACCCATGTTCTGTTCCTTAATTGCGTTAAAATTTACTCGATTCAAAATCCGCGTAATGCACTCGACCATCACGCGATGTTAGCGCTCTACTTTAAGTGGCCTTCAGGGCACCTGCAACCCGCGTGCTGTCATTTTGAGGCCTGTTCAGCTTGTCTCCTAGCCGGGCCACGCCAATAAAACACCGCGCCTACCGCCGCCGAAACCAGCAACATCAACCACTCCTCGGGCCAGAGCAATGCAGCCGGACTTCCTGGCAAATATAGCAGTAACAAGCAAAACGTTAGGATCAGCGCCAACGAGCCAACGAAATTGCCCAGCGGCACCCGAAACGGCCGTAGCATCGACGGCTCAGCCCGTCGCAGTTTCAAAAAAGACATCACGACCAGCAAATAGGCCACGACAATGGCAAAGCTACCCGCATCCACTAACCAAACCAAAACCTCACGCCCAAATAACGGCGACAATAAGCTCAGTGCGCCAATGGTCAGGATACTCACATAAGGCGTTTGGTATTTAGGGTGCAATCGTGAAAATACGCTAGGAATCATGCCCGATGCAGAAAGGGCATAGAGAATACGGCTGCCGCCAATAATGAACGCGTTCCAACTGGTTAAGATCCCGCCCACACCCGCCAGCAGCATGATTTGCCCCATCAGAGAGTTCCCCCATACCGCAGCCATTGCATCGGCTGTTGGCATCGTCGAGGCGCCGAGCCCATCAAAGGTCAGTGCGTTGCCGACCGCAAGCGAGATTGCTATGTACCAAGCGCCGGCGAGTCCAACCGACAGCACTAACAACCGCCCAATTCGATTCGGTGGCAAATTGATCTCTTCAGCACTCTGTGGGATCACGTCGAACCCAACCATCAGAGCCGGCACCATGACCAAAACGCTCAATATACCTGGGATGCCGTTTGTCCACTGCGGCACAGCGGGTTCGGGTGACGGATGCAGGCTCACACCGAAAAAAAACAAGATACCAACGGCAATAAACAGCATCGTGATCACGGTTTGAACAAAGGCGGCAAACCGAATCCCAAGGTAGTTAATATAGGTCATCAGTGCCGTTGCCAACGCGCCAATCAACACCATCGAGAGGTAAACTGGCGAATCGGCTACTTCCCAGAGCAAACCGACGGCCAGATTTGGAAATAGATATTCGAGCGCCGTCGGCAACGCAGCCGACTCGAAGACGCAGACCGTGACATACGCGACCACTACCGCCCAGCTCGCAACAAATGATGCCGTGTAGCCAAGCGCTCGCTTCGTGTAGTGATGCTCGCCTCCCGTTAACGGCATCGCCGCGGCTAGTTCGGCGTAGGTCAAACTGATCAGCAGCACGATGCCTGAGCCAATCACAAACGCAACCAGCGTGCCCAGCGTCCCGGCTCGCACCAACCACTCGCCGGTTAGCAAAACCCAACTCCAACCGATCATGGCGCCACAGGACAACGCCAAGACTTCTCGATTTAACAATGTTTTAGCAAATCCTGTGCTCATACGCGCCTCCAGTTGGTTTTTTTAGGATGGCTGAGCCAGCGTGGCCTTGATCGAATCAAACCATCTTGAAGCTGATCTCGTTGAAAGATCTTAACCTGATCGAATTAAACAATCTTGAAACCGGCCGACTTAATCAATCTTAAGCACCCGAAGGCGGTCTTGCCGACTCGCCTCAAGGCAGCTTTGCGATCGCCGCGTCCACCGAGGCAACCAGGGTTGAGACCATCTCATCAATCTGATCCGTCGTGACAATGAACGCCGGTCCTAGGCAAACCACGTCCCGCACCACACCCGTGCCGCCAGCGTAGTAAAACACGCCGCGCTCAAGCCCTTCGTTGACGATCGCGCTGGTCATTCCAAGTTCCGGGTCAAATTGGGTCAAATCAGACCGATCCGCAACCACTTCAATGGCTGCCAACAGGCCGCGTCCTCGAACTTCAGCAACATGAGGATGCTCATCAAACGCAGCATGCAATTGCGCATGTAAGTAGGCGCCTTTTTGGGCAGCTTCAGCGACGAGCCCCTCTTCTTTCAGGATGTTCAAAACCTCTACAGCCGCCGCGCACGCGGCCGGATGTGCGCCAAAGGTATTGAACATCACTTGAAAGCCGCTTTCCTGAATGACCGCGCCAACCCGCTCGTTCGTAAACACTCCGCCCAATGGGGCATATCCCCCAGCAAGGCCTTTACCGCTAACTAAAATATCGGGTTCAATGGGCCAGTGCTGATAACCAAAGGTGGTACCCGTTCTGCCAAAGCCCGTCATAACCTCATCCAGAATCAAGATCAGACCAAACTCATCGCACAAAGCCCGTACTTTTGGCCAGTAATCATCGGGCGGCACAATCGCCCCGCCAGAGGATCCCGTTATGGGTTCAGCAATAAACCCAGCGATGGTTCGAGGGCCTTCTGCCAAGATGACATCCCGCATTTGATCCACATAATACTGACCAAGCGAAACGGAATTTACACCAATCGGCGCACGTAAGGGGTAAGGCGCCGGCACGCTCAGGTAGCTCGGCAGCGCCTGCTCCAAGCCCCGTTTACGGCTTGGATGACCGCTGATCGCAGCGGTTGCTAAGGTCGTGCCATGGTATGAAATGGAGCGACCAATAAGTTTCGTTCGTTGAACCTCACCAATACCCTGCTGATACTGCAGCGCGAGCTTCATAGCCGCCTCGTTGGCTTCCGTACCCCCAGACGTAAAATGAGCACGTGTCAGCGTTGGTGACAACCAATCGGCGGCAAGTGTATCAACGAGGGCTTGGCGACTGGGGGTAACAAACGGCGGAACCACATAACTCGTTGTTTCGGCAGCACGACCCAAGGCATTCGCAACCCGCTGTCGTCCATGCCCGACATTGGTCACGACGGCGCCGCCAGCGGCATCCAAGATTGCTCTGTTGGCATCATCATACAGATACAAGCCTTCGGTCCGACAAATCGTCGGGAAAGCTCCAGCAGTATATGGCCAACTCATTTTATTCATATTGCGACTCCCGATCCAAAGCGCAGTATCCCATGATTGCGTGCGTTCCATGAAATGATTTCAGCCTTTGCCAGCAGAGAACCAGCTCGACTAAAACGCTAAACACCAACGATTTGGAATACGCTTTTTGAACGTTGATTGGTCGATACCGACGCACAATTATGCTATTTTGCTTCTCCCCTTAGCACAGGACAAAAGCCATGAGCGGCCCAACCAAAAGACCCTATTCCTCTCAAGTTGTAGACGGACTCGAGAAAGCCGCGGCCAGGGCAATGCTCCACGCAGTAGGATTTTCAGATGCGGATTTTTCAAAGCCCCAGGTGGGCATCGCCTCGACCTGGAGCAATCTGACGCCCTGCAACGTCCACATTAACGAACTCGCTGAAGCGGCCGCGATCGGCGCCGAAGATGCCAACGCCAAAGCCATTACCTTTAATACCATTACGGTCAGCGATGGCATCTCCATGGGTTCGCCCGGGATGCGCTATTCCTTAGTCTCACGAGAGGTTATTGCAGACTCGATCGAGACGGTGGTCGCAGGCCAAGGCTTTGACGGTTTCGTCGCTATTGGCGGCTGTGATAAAAACATGCCAGGCTGCGCCATCGCGATGGCCCGACTTAACAGACCTAGCGTATTCGTCTACGGGGGCACGATCCAACCCGGTAAAGACCGACGCGATGTGATTTCTGTGTTCGAGGCAGTCGGCCAATACGCCAACGGCAATCTATCCGAGCTGGCGCTAAAAGATATCGAAGCCACCTCAATTCCGGGACCCGGTTCCTGTGGCGGCATGTATACCGCCAACACTATGGCCTCGGCCATTGAAGCCTTGGGTTTGTCCTTACCGAATTCATCAGCCCAAGAGGCGGTTTCTCCGCAAAAACGCCAGGATTGTTTGGCAGCCGGAGAAGCCGTTGTTAAGCTCATTGAAGCCGACATTAAGCCCAGCGATATTCTTTGCCGCAAAGCGTTTGAAAATGCCATCACCGTGACCATTGCCCTTGAAGGGTCAACCAACGCGGTACTGCATTTACTGGCCATCGCACACGCGGCGAATGTGCCCCTGTCGATTGATGATTTCACCACGATCGGAAAACGAGTGCCTGTGCTGGCCGATATGCGCCCAGCGGGGCTTTATTCAATGAGCGAACTGATCGCTATAGGCGGCATTCAACCCCTGATGAAAACCCTGCTCGAGGCCGGCTTATTGCACGGTGACTGCCTAACGGTCACGGGTAAAACCTTGGCCGAAAACCTAGCATCGGTTGCCCCTTATCCTGCAGACCAAAATATCATCAGGCCGCTTTCCAACCCGATTAAGAAAGACAGCCATTTGGTTGTTTTGAAGGGAAACGTAGCACCGGGCGGTGCGGTTGCAAAAATCACCGGCCACGAGGGCTTAAAATTCTCGGGGAGAGCCCGCTGCTTTCATGGCGAAGAAGCTGCCCTTACAGCAATTTTAGATGGCACGGTCGAACCGGGCGATGTAGTGGTAGTTCGTTATGAGGGCCCAAAAGGTGGCCCCGGTATGCGCGAGATGCTGTCACCGACCAGCGCTATCAATGGTCGCGGCTTGTCCTCAGAGGTTGCCCTCATCACCGATGGCCGCTTTAGCGGTGGCTCGCACGGTTTTGTGATCGGTCACATCACGCCAGAGGCTTTTGACGGCGGGCCCATCGCGCTGTTGCAAGACGGCGATCGAATTGACATCGACGCCGACGCCAATGAGATGAACGTTCTTGTCAGTGACGCGGAATTGGCCGAGCGTCTGGCTCGATGGCAGGCGCCCAAGCCCTATACCGAGCGCGGCGTTCTCGCAAAGTATGCAAAACTTGTGAGTTCCGCATCAACCGGCGCGGTCACCGACTAGCATTAAGACTGCCGTGCGCCGTCTAGGTTTTGGGAAGCAAAAACTGCAGGCGGCCAATTGCGATAGGCCGCTCAGGATCGTCCTGCCAGAGAACCGCTCGAATGTTGGCCATTCGGCGTCCGCCTCGAACAATTTCTGCCTGACCATAGGTCGGCCGCGCTTGCCCAGAACGCAAATAATCAATGTCGATATCGATTAATCTCGGCGAGCGGTCTAGGGCTTTCAGAAACACAAGGGTTAGCATCCCAGTGATATCCAGCAAACTGCCAATGACTCCACCGTGCATTGCAGGCAAGTTAGTATTCCCAATCAGATCAGCGCGATCCGCAGTCAGGGTTTCTAGGCCATTTGACCCTTGCCTAAGCGATACGCCCAAAAACAAAGCGTAGGGCATTTTGATCAATTGTTGCTGCGCTAAAGCAAAGCTCGGCGCTGCGCCGCCTACCTGAACCGGCTTATTCAAGGCAACCTCCTTTCGCGGTTGCAGGCGATGCCGGATTTGGCGTACTGGGCGTCCCCAACATAAAGGTTGCTTGACCTGTTGCAATCAGAACCTTTGTATTCAGCGTTTCGGCTGTTGCGCGAACAAACGCAACGTCCCCATCAAACCCTTCACAAACTGCTCGCACTCTTAGAGTCTCATCAAGACTGGCCGAGGTTACAAAATCAACCCGTAAATCGAGGGTCGCCATCGACGTGCCTTCCAAATAATCCGGATGGTCCCGGATGCACCAGCCCGCAGTATTGTCGATGGTCGCGAGAATCACGCCAGAATGAAAGACCGCCTCTTCGGCGTCCCCACTGAGTCGTTCCGCGCCGGGCAGCAAGACAGCAACGCCAGGACCCGTATCGGCTTCATCCAAGACCATACCAAGCGCCTGGCCAAAAGGCGGCAGCTCCTTCAACGATTTCAGAAATAAGGACATCGGGCTTTCACTTTAATACGCTACGCGCTTAGGCAGACTAAACGGGAGAATAGTAAAACCCATTTCTAGACAAAAATATACAAAACTGGCACCCTGAGGACTTCTCAGAAGCAACGCCAAAACTCCCATTAGGAATCGCTCAATGACAATACCTTCTATGAACGAGTTGGGCTTTTATACGCTAGCAGGCGCACCGGAATCCCCAAGAGATTTAATTGCAGAGGTTCAAATGGCGGAAAGCCTTGGCCTTGGAGCCTGTTTCATATCAGAGCGATTCAATATCAAGGAGATCGCAACCCTCTCGGGTGCCGTTGGCGCCGTTTCAAACAGAATCGGGATCGCAACCGCCGCGACCAATCAAAATACCCGTCACCCTATGGTGACTGCCTCGTTTGCTAGCACGATGCACTTCTTAACGGGCGGACGGTTTTCGCTGGGTCTCGGGCGCGGCATCGACCCAGTTTTTAAAGCTTTTGGGCTGCCGTCCATCACCACCCGAGCGATGGAAGATTTCGCAGGCATTATGCGCAGGCTTCACCAAGGTGAAACCATCATCAATCACGCCGGTCCGGCCGGGGCGTGGCCCGCGCTCCGACTTGATCCCAACTTTGACGAACACATCCCACTGACGCTGACCGCCTTTGGCCCAAACTCTCTCGCGCTTGGGGGCCGGGCTTTTGACGCCGTTGTCCTACACACTTTTTTTACCGACGAAACCACTAAAAGAGCGGTGGAGACGGTTAAGAATGCCGCGGTCAAAGCGGGCCGGAATCCGGACGATGTTCGAGTTTGGTCTTGCCTGGCAACCATTGGCGATCATCTGCCTGAACCGCTGCAGTTAAAGAAACGCGTCGGCCGCATGGCGACTTATCTGCAGTTCTATGGCGATCTAATGGTCTCAACCAACCAATGGGATCCGACCGTGCTGGCGCGTTTTCGAGCCCACGAATTGGTCCGGAATTTCCAAGGCGCACTCGATCAAAATGCCACAACCGAGGAGCTTGAAACGGTGGCAACCCTGATTCCAGACGCCTGGCTGGCACCGGCGGCCTACGGGTCACCCTCGGTATGCGTCACCGCGATCAACCACCAGTTCGACCTAGGCTGCGATGGCGTCATTCTGCATGGCGCGTCCCCCCAAGAACTTGAACCCATCGTGCAAGCTTATGCCGTGCAACGGGATCCAGAACGGTTTAGCCACCTGCCGGCAAACCCAGCCCTCGCCCCAAGCAGGGCTTAGTTTAAAACGCCCAAGGAACGGCTCATCTCAATGCTGCGCTTTGCCATCACCATAAACATTTCATTGCCGCGCTCGGTTTCACCCACAATCATTGAGGCAATCAGCGCCATTATCATGCCCGCCGGAGCATAGTTGCGATAATAGGCAAACGCGTCATCAAATTTCAGGTCAACGCGATAGCTTTTTAAGACGTCCAAATAATGCCGGATCAACGCAGCCTCTTCTTGATCTCGATCAGGGCCTAAAAGCGACGTCCCCATAAAATAGCTCACATCGTTCAACGGACAACCCATCGTTAACGACTGCCAATCAACGACCGTGAGCGGATAGGGTCCGCCAAACATCATATTATCCAACCGATAATCAACATGAATCAGAACCGGAGGATTATTGCCGTACAACGCTTGATAGGTTGGGATCAACTCAAGCAGTTGCTCGGTGGCGGCAACCTCAACATCCGTCAGTTGGGCGCCGTACCGGTCGAGGTAGCCCGGCATTAAGCCTTTGTAGAGCTCGGTTATCATGGTGCTGTCTTGCCGATCGGTCGAACCCAGTAACAAGTCATGCTTGGCCAAGGCTTCGTCACCCCACTTTGGACCCTGCAAATGCGCGAGCTGTTCAAGCGCCAGAGCTGCCTGATCCACGCTGCAACCCTGCAATTGATCCCCCTGAACGCCGGGCGCTAGATCTTCCATCAACAAGACAAATTCATGGGAGGCTGGATCAATTTCAGCATGATAAATTAAAGGGGTCTGAATATTGACCGCGTCTTGCAAACTTTGATAGAAAAACACTTCGCGAACATAATTACGCTGAAGGATCCCAGTTTGCTTGCTCACTGGATCCAGAGACGGAAACTTACCCACCACAGAGGTGGGCACCCCACGTCCGGTTAACGTAAATCGGACATTTTCGCCAACCTGGCCCGTCCCAATCGATTCACCAATTAGCCCCGTTACTTCACAACCCGGGCGACGCAGTTGCAGCACATTGGTCATCCAAGCCGGGTCGATCTGTTCTGGATTTGATCGAATATCCATAGTGCGCTCCTTTTAAGACCCAATTCAAATCCACCCATCGGATTCGTTAATTTCTGCCTTACGTGCCCAATTTGGCAAGCAGTCCACCGAAAGACCGAACCAACCACCTTGGCTGAAACTGTGCGGCGGTTACGGCGGCCTGATTAAGTCGACCGGGAATACACACCACCTCACCTTTCGCGAGTGCTTCAAGGCCAGCTTCAGCCACCACATCAGGGTCGAGCACCAGGGCATCGGGTAATGCCTCAACCGCCGCCTGAATGACGCTATCAGTCCGAGTCACACCCGGACACAACGCTGAAACTGCAACCCCAGAACCTTTGATCTCCTCACTCAGCGCTTCAGTCAATGACAATAGATACGCTTTGGTTGCCCCATATTGCGCCATCCCGGGCACTGCATGAAACCCTGCGATTGAACAGACGTTTAAAATACGACCAAATCCTCGACGTTGCATGTTGGGTAAAAAGTGTCGAATTAAACGGGTTGGCGTCACCACGTTCAATTGCACTAGGGCTTGTTGATCAAGGTCTGAGGTCTCCAGAAATCTGCCATGGGGCGCAAGACCAGCGCAATTAACCAGCACATCAACGGTCACTGATAAATCTTGCACCGCCGTCAGCAAATCATCAACGCCGCTCTGGCTAGACAAGTCTGCTGCAATCGGCACCACTGTCACCTGCCCGCCCAACTGCTCAGCCAAAGCATCCAGGCGATCCTTCCGCCGGGCTGTAATAATCAGGTTCACACCCCGTGCCGCTAAACCCGCTGCAAGTGCGTATCCAATCCCCGATGAAGCGCCTGTAACAAGCGCCGTTGTCTCGTTAAATGTAAAGGTCATTGACCACCTCGCTTCAAAATTTTCAATCTTAATCTGCAGTCTTTACTACCCGGCTCACGCCTTTGTGAGCGTGCAAACGTCGCTGGCGGCCACTGTCAGGCAGCGCGATCAATCTCGATCCCCGCCACAACTGTGCCTTTTCTTGGTCCATACAAAACCAGAAGAATGAATCAAACTCAAATCAATCTAAACAAAATTACGGTTAAAAACAGCATTCGAAGTCCGCAGCTTATCCCGGCCTAGAGCCCCCTAAAATCTGGTAGGCGTTTCTCCTGAAAGGCTGTGACGGCTTCTCGATTAGCCGGGCCACCCGCGAGCCGATCCAAGGCCGCATTTTCTTCTGCAACCGCCGCTTTAAGCCCTTCTTTTCGCGTCCGCATGAGCAGCGCTTTGGTCTGAATTAGGGAGGCCAAAGGCAGCGCGGCGAGCGTCTCGGCGTGTCCCAACACGCTTGTCATAAGGTCTTCATCTGGAAAAACGGACAACACGAGTCCCGTCGCTTGCGCGACATCAGCGGTCAACCATTCAGATGACAATAACGTCCAACTGGCCTGCTGATGACCCATCAGATTCGGGAAGGTGATCGTGCTGGCGGCCTCTGCGGTCAAACCCAGCGCCGAGAAAGGGCATTTAAACTTCGCCGACGCCGCAGCAAACGCAACATCGGCGAGCCCTAGGATCGTGCACCCAATCCCCACTCCCAAACCGTTGGCTGCGATTAAAAAGGGCTTTGGAAAATCGATTATCGTCTCCAGCAAGCCTTTCAAGCCATGCTTTGGCGGCGCGCTTTGGACGCCCATTGATTTCAAGTCAGCCCCTGAGCTAAAGGCTCGACCGGCGCCCGTTAGCACCAGCACCTTGGTTTCGGAATCTGCTGCCGCGGTCAAAAATGCCTCACACAGATCATCCATCATCTCGGTGCTGAAAGCGTTCAAGGCCTCCGGACGGTTCATGGTTACCAAACAGATATGATTGGCGACGGTACGGGTAACGGTGGACATATGATCTCCTTTTGCGTGACGGTATCAGTCTGGAATCAACCCGATTTGAAGGGCGAGAACTGCTCCAGATAATCAATCTCTTCTGCAACGTGGGTCCGCTCTTCTTCTAAATAGCGACCCACAGCGTCTCTAAAGCCATCATGCACAATCCAATGTGCGCTATAGGTGTGACTAGGCATATACCCTCGAGCCAACTTATGCTCACCTTGGGCCCCTGCCTCAACCCTTGACAACCCATGCTCAATGGCAAACTCAATGGCTTGATAATAACAAACCTCAAAATGAAGGAAGGGGTGGTGTTCAATACAGCCCCAATTTCGCCCAAACAAACAGTCCCCGCCAATAAAATTAATCGCACCCGCGACATAGCGTCCGTCGCGGCGAACCATCACGAGCAAGATATCCTCGGCCATTGTGGCGCTCACCAAGCTAAAGAATGATCGCGTTAGATACGGCGATCCCCATTTTCGTGAGCCCGTATCGATATAAAACTGATAAAACGCATCCCAATGGGCTTCAGTGATCTCAGCGCCCGTTAATCGTAGGATCTCCAAATCATTCGCTAAGGCGTCACGGCGCTCACGTTTAATATTCTTGCGCTTTTTACTAGACAAGCAATCCAGAAAATCATCAAACGTTTTGTAGCCTTGGTTTTGCCAGTGATATTGCTTATGCGTCCGCAGCAGCCAACCCTCATCACCCCGACGCTGCCAAGCAGCTTGATCTAAAAAATTGAGGTGGACTGATGAGATGTTCATCTCGCTGGCAATTTGTGCGGCGCCTGAAACCAGTGCCGACTCATATTCGCTAGACGCTACCAAGAGCCGACGCCCGGTGGCTGGCGTGAACGGAATAGCGGACAACATCTTAGGATAATATCGACCACCAGCGCGCTCGAACGCATCCGCCCAACTATAGTCAAATATGTATTCACCCTGAGAGTGCCCTTTGAGATACAAAGGCATAACGCCCAGAGGCTGCTTCGCCTCATCTTCTAAAACGAGATGGTAGGGCAACCAACCCACGTCAGCTGACACCGAACCGCTTTGCTCGAGTGCATTGAGAAAGGCATAGGACAGAAAAGGGTCCTGTGGGGACCCTTCAAGGTTGGCAAATCGTTGCCATGTTGCCTCGCCAATCTCACGGAGACTGTCAACGGCTCGAACACTCAAGACCATCTAAGAAGCGCTTGCGTTACAACATTTCTGAGGCAATCAGCTCCAGCGCTTCAGGCTGACCGGCGCCAATAAGCATCGAGCCCACATCGCCATTAAGTCCAGCGGTCTTCCAATGCTTCAACTGCTCTTTGATGTGTTCGGCTGGTCCAACCAGATGGCAGGCATCGACCAACTCGTCCGGCACCGCTGCCATTGCCTCGTCCTTACGACCTGAAAGATAGAGGTCCTGAATCGTCGCCGCCGCATCTTCGTAGCCCAAGGCCTTGGTGTAATCATTGTAAAAGTTCTTATCGCGCGCACCCATGCCACCTATATAAAGTGCCATATTGCCTTTGATTGGCATCCTGCAAGCCTCTATGTCATCGCCCATAATGCAGGTCACAAACGGCGCCACGTCATAATCGAGCATGGTGCGTCCGGACTTGGTTAAGCCTTTTTCGATATGACCGCGCAGCGCTTCTGGCTTGGAGGGATTCATCCAAATGGGGAAGACGCCATCAGCGACTTCCGCGCTGCCTGCAAGCCCATTGGGCGTAATCGATGCGGTGTAAATGGGGATCGACGTATCGGCCTGTAAAATGCTCTTTAAAGACTTTCCAAGACCGGTGCCATCCTCACCATTGTAGGGCAGGCTGTAATGAAAGCCTTCATGCTCAACCGGCGCCTCTCGAGCAAATATTTTTTTCATGATGCTGACATACTCTTTCACCCGAGTAACCGGTCGGCCATACGCCACGCCATGCCAGCCTTCAACCACCTGAGGCCCAGAGGCACCCAGCCCAACCATAAACCGGCCGTTGGACAATTGATTCAACGTCATTGCCGTCATCGCAGAACACGCCGGAGAGCGCGCGGGCATTTGCATAATCGCTGTACCGACCTTGATTTTATCGGTTTGGGCAAGAATCCAGGCTGCTGGCGTGACCGCATCCGAGCCGTAAGCTTCAGCGGTCCAAAGCGAATCGTAACCCAAACTTTCCGCCATCTTAATGCGTTGAATATCAATGTTCAGTACTTTGCCGCCATAGCCAGCGAGTATTCCTAGTTTCATGCCTTCTTTCCTTTTCTATTCACACTAATGTTTTGATTCCGACGATCCCTTTCGGTTCATCCTGCCGCAGCTTGAGGCCCTCGATCTAAGCGGCCGTCTTTTTGATCTAGCTGAGTCCATCGCCACGGCTCAGAAAGAGTCGGTGTTATGCGTTTAATCGCGCAAGCAATGCTCGACTGTGATCCTCATCCTTGCCCGCAAAGTTGCCCATAGTTCGATCGACGACGTCACTAAAACGACCTTTGAACAGATCAACGGCCGCTTCCGGCTCACCCACAACAGCAAACTCACTGAGAATATCGTCGGTTATTAAATTGGCCATATCATCCCAAAGCCCTTGCTTTGACAATTTATTGAGCTCCGGCTGAAGATCGCCCCAACCATGCACCCCTAATACCGGCGCATAGGCAGGCGTTGAGCCATAAAAAGCAATCTGTTTCCGGGTGGCTGCCATATTGGCGTTAAACGCCTCTTCTGTATGACCGGTCACGACAAATCCAGGATAGCTAATCTCAAAATTTTCGCGTGAGCGACCCGCTTTTGCGAGGCCTCGATCAATCGCAGGAAGCGTTACCTCTCTTAAATACTTCTCCGTCGTGAAAGCGTGGATGATCACACCGTCCGCAACTTCGCCAGCCACTTCGGTCATAAGAGGGCCAACGGCCGCCAAAAACACCTTGGGCGCACCATACTGCGTATCCAAGGGCGTGAACATTGGCGTCATCAACGAATGAGTATAAAAATCGCCCTCAAACTGTAACGGCGTGCCCTCATGCCAGCAAGCCCAGATGGCTCGCATTGCTGAGATAAACTCCCGCATCCGAGCGGCAGGTTTGGACCACGGCATACTAAAACGCTTGGTGATATGCGGTCTAATTTGCGACCCAAGCCCCAGGACAAAGCGGCCTTTCGAGAAGCTGTTGAGGTCATGGCCAATGTTGGCTAAGTTCATCGGCGTTCTTGAAAAGGCTACCGCGATCGACGTGGTCAACTCCACCGATTTGGTTTCTTGCGCGGCCAGCAGCAGAGGGAAAAACGGATCATGCGCCATCTCCGCTGTCACCACCCCGTTGTACCCTAGCGCTTCTAATTTGGCAGCCTGCTGTCCTGACTGCGCCAAATCTCCCATCATCCCGCCATCAATCTTCATCATTTTCTCCTAAACGCTAAATTGGTTGCCGGTAAAGGCATTGTACGTTGCTTGCGCGTGTTTCCCTGAAACACACGAAATAATATGGGTGGTGATACCCGCGTCGCCGTAGGCTCTAATTCGGTCCTGACACTCTTCTTGGCTACCAATAATGGCAATGTCGTCGACTAACTGATCATCCAATGCCGAGGTTGTCTTATCTCGATCTTTTGCGGCCCAGCCTTCGCGTATTGCGGATGCCACGTCCTCATACCCTGCCCACGCCAGAAATGCGTTGTAAACGGGGGTTGCATAATAAGGCGCAAAAGCTGCCCGAATCATGTTCCGAGCCGCTTCCTTATCATCAGTGACAATGACCTGATGTCGACAAACGATTTCGATATCTTCGACGGCTTTACCCGCGCGCTCGGCGCCCGCACGAATGTGCGTCATCATTCGAGGCAACGCTTCTTTCGGGAACAAGTTTAAGATCACGCCATCACTAAACTCGGCAGCAGCCTCTAGCATCTTGCTCCTCAGCGCCGCCATGTAAACTGGTTGCGCGCCTGCATCAAGGGGCAACTGCCGATAACCCCGGCTAAACACTGTCTCACCAGAATAATCTGACTTCTCGCCGCGCAACATGCTTTGAATGAGCTCGACTGTTTCTTTAACCCGCGTTAACGGCTTTTCAAAGTTTAGACCGTGCCAGTTTTCCATCATGGTTTGGCTTGAGGACCCCAGTCCCAAAATAAACCGTCCTTGTGATAGCTGATGCAACACATGAGCCGTTGATGCTAATACCGCAGGGGTTCTCGAGTACACTGGAATAATCGCCGTACCAATTCGGCAACGGCTGGTATTGAGCGCGACCGCGGCGGCTGTCGTCAACGCATCAACACCTGAGCTATCTGCAAACCACAAGTCATCATAGCCTTCGGCTTCCGCCCACTTTGCCATTTCAATCGTGCCCGAAACCCCTCTGGGATCCGGTAAGGTTAATGCCGTTCTTTGGGGTACTGCCATCAAATCTCTCCTTGCTGCCACCTCGACCCAGTGGCTGATTTTTTACTCGCTCAGGCGCTTTTAATGAAGACGACGCGCTCTCAACACCGCTCTTTTAACTTTGTTGTTTCCGAAAGTTCTTTCTTACCATTCTTTCCGATCGCTCGCGACAGTTTGCCACAAGGATCATGCTTGAGGTGCCGCTTCATGGGTCGGTGATACCCCATCATCAGCGCCCAACCTTGTTTTCAGCGCCTTAGATAATTTCCGCACTTGATAGGGTTTCTTCTGAGGCGAGCCCGGGCCGCACTAAAGGCTCCCGTTTAGTCTTATCACGGTCGTAGCGTTTGGCAGAGGTATAGCTCGGCTCGGTTAAAACCGACGCGCCAAACGACTTCTGCCGTTGCACTTCTGGAACCACGCCATAATTGGTGGCACGTTGTCGTGGGTTGCGACCCGCGGACCGAATCAACGTTTCCATCTCCTCTGGCGAGGTTTCTTGGCCGTGGGCTGCGCCCGCTGCGCGAGTAATAGTCTCATTCATCAAGGTACCCCCGATGTCGTTCACACCCGCATTTAAGCAAGCTTTCACGCCCTCATGACCGAGTTTGGTCCAAGACGCTTGAATATTTTTAAATACTGGGTTCAACGTCAAGCGGGCAATCGCATGGATCAGAACCGCCTCTCGAAAAGTTGGCCCTTTTCGGGCATTGCCTTTCAAGTAAATCGGGGCTTCCATATGGATAAACGGCAAGATCACGAACTCGGTGAAACCGCCGGTTTTTTCCTGCAGCGCCCGCACCCTTAATAAGTGCCTAGCGACATGCTCATACTGCTCGATATGACCATACATAATGGTGGCTGTCGTGTTAAAGCCCACCCCATGGGCGGCCTCCATCACTTCTAACCACTGCGCAGTATTGATTTTATCCGGGCATAATGTCGCTCGGACCTCGTCATCCAAGATTTCTGCTGCCGTACCAGGCAAGGTCCCGAGCCCGGCTTCTTTTAACGCCGTGAGGTATTCGGGCAACGTCTGCCCCAGCGTTTTTGCGCCTTGCCATACTTCGAGCGGCGAGAACGCGTGAATATGCATATCCGGCACAACCTGTTTAATGGTGTGACAAATATCTAAATAAGTTTGGCCGGTATATTCCGGATGGATGCCGCCCTGCAGGCAAACTTCAGAAGCGCCGCGATCATACGCTTCGCGCGTTCGACGCATAATTTCTTCGTGGGACAAATCATAGGGCCGACCCCGAAGATTTTCACTCATCTTACCTTTCGAGAACGCACAGAACTGGCATTTGAAATAACACACGTTGGTATAATTTATATTTCGATTAACACAGTAGGTTACCTCATCACCGACTAGGTGCTTTCGAACCGTGTCAGCTGCTTGGGCAATATGGGTTATTTCGTCCCCTCGCGCCTTGAACAACCTGACAATTTCATCTTCTGCTAACGCCTTACCCGCAACCGCTTTCTCAAGAATGGCGGCTAGCGTCTCGGACGCCTGAAGCTTTGGAATATGCGTCACACGGGCCAAATCACCCGCCGGCGGGTTCGGCGTTTCACCGGCTGCCCAATCTTCGCCGCGGACATACCCTTCGCCATCAATTGCGCCGAGCACCATAGGCCTCAGTTCCACATCAATCCATTGATCCAATTGCTTCAAATGCGACGGATAAACCGCCAGGCGTTCAACCAAGATTTTACCTTCGCGGGCCGTTTCCTCAGCTAAATTTTTAAGATGCGGCCAGGGCGCTTCAGGATTAACGAAATCGGGCGTAACAGGGGAAACCCCGCCCCAGTCGTTGATACCTGAATCAATAATTCGATGAAACACGCCTGGACTCAGATTCGGCGGCGCCTGAAGGTTCATTTCGCTGCCAAAAATAAGACGGGCCTGTGCGATCGTCCAAAGCAATTCATTCAAATCAGGTTCGGGCGCATTGACCATCAACGTATCGGGTTTTGCGCGGAAATTCTGAATAATCAATTCTTGGATATGACCGAACGGCTCGTTGGCTGTACGCAGCGCCAGTAATGACTCGATGCGCTCGCGACGGGTTTCACCAATCCCAATTAAAATACCCGAAGTAAACGGCACGCCCGCTTCCCCAGCCAACCGAATGGTCTCTAGTCGCTTCGCCGGTGCTTTATCAGGGGAGCCATAATGCGGCATACCTTTTTCGGTCAGTCGCTCGGATGCCGACTCGAGCATAATTCCCATTGAAATCGATACCTTTCGCAGCGCTGTAAACTCGGACGCCGTCATCAACCCTGGATTCAAATGGGGCATCAAGCCAGTTTCTTTAAGCACCAGCTCCGCCATATCGTGTAGGTAGCTCAAGGTTGAATCTTGCCCCAGGGCTTTGAGCCCATCGCGGGCCGCTTTATATCGCTCCTCAGGCTTATCCCCCAAGGTGAAAAGCGCTTCTTTACAACCGGCTTTGGCACCATCAGACGCTATTTTAAGCACCTCGTCGGGCGTTAAATAAGGGGCCTTTAGCTTTCGAGGAACCTGAGCAAAAGTGCAGTAATGACACACATCTCGACAGAGATGGGTGAGCGGAATAAACACTTTCCTAGAATAGGACATGGCGTTCGGATGGCTCAGATCCCGCACAACACTCGCATGGCGCAATAACATATCAGTATCGGTATAGTCGGCAAGTACTAACGCTTCATGATCAGCCAAGCCTTGGCCGACTGCCGCCTTCTGAAGAATCTCTGTTATGGCACTCATTACAACCTACCTCCTGTAACCGACAATAGTCTGGCGCTCACATCGATTGCCACACAATAACGATAAGTATGGGACTCCGTCCCAAGAAATGCCAGCCGGTCCATAAACCGCTTTAGATCGTCCGGCGTGTCAATATCCAACCCCAGACCCGGCAGTTTTAAAACCGTCGGCTCAAGGCCAGCCATTTGGGCGGCTTTAACGTGTTTCCGAAAACTATCAATCCCAAATTGGAAGTCCACGACCCCAGGCGGAGAGGCCAACAGACAATTCGTACCGCCCAGATCATCTGCTGGCACCAGCGCCAAGCCTGGTCCTGCGGGAGAGAAACCGTCAAGAATGACTTCGAGTTCCTCAGGCGTAACCAAGGGCACGTCGCCAGGTAAAAATAGCATTTGATCAATGCCCGCCTCGGTTAAAGCCTGGCTCGCATGCACCACCGCTGGAATGAGTCCTGCCTCAGCCGGTTCTGGCAAAATCAAGGCGCCGTAACCTTCGGCCAATTCAATGGCAGCCAAATCATTGGTAATAACCATTACCTCATCCACCAACGGGCAGGCTTCAACCGCAATCAAAACATCTTCCATCATTGCTTGGCAGAGCCTGCGACGCTCCTCACCAGACAACAATGCAGACAAGCGCTGCTTGGCATTCTCGAAACCCTTAACGGGGATAATCGCGCGTGTCGTCATCAGCCCGCCAACTCATCTGAAAATCGTAATACCGCTTCTGCGAGCGCCTGCTTGTCGTCGAGATTCTTCATCACGGTTTGGGTGACCAATGGCTTAAGCCCTAAGGCACTAACCGCCTCAGCACTGGTAGAATCGGCATCATCTAGGACAAATCCATCCACCAACCCGGGGTAGGTGTCCGCGTAAAACTGCGCCACCGCCAACGCCGTGCTTGGCATCTTAAGTTCTGTCATCATTTTTGCAGCAGGCCCCTTTAACGCCATTCCAGCCACGATCGGTGAAACCAGTACGACCGGGCAATCAAAATCTCTTAAAGCTTTCCAAGTTTCAGCCAGATCCAAGATGGGCGCGACACTCACAAAGGGATTAGACGGGCAAATAATGATCTGGGACAAATCACCGGATGCGATTAACTGCTCGAATTCAGGTGCGCGCTGAGCCGTCTCCATGCCCATAAATGAAACGCCCTTGATCAAAGGCTCGCAGCGGTCTCGAACAAAATAATGTTGAAACGACAGTGTTTCGCCGTTCTGGCAATGGATCATGGTTGCAACATTATCATCCGTCATGGGCAGGACTTGCGTTGTCACGCCCAAAGCGCGCATTAATCCTGCCGTCACAGTACTCAGCGACTCGCCTTGTGCTAACAATGCTGAGCGATGAACATGCGTTGCTAGATCACGATCGCCGAGTCCAAACCAAGCATCCCCGCCAAGGCGCTTCAGCGCATCCAGAAACTGCCAGGTTTCATCGTGTTGACCCCATCCTAGAGTTTGATTCGCGAGGCCCGATAACGTGTACATCAACGTGTCTAGATCTGGACACACTCGCAGACCCAGGTGCTCGAAATCATCGCCCGTATTCACGACAACGGTTAACGCGTCAGACGGCACGACTTGCGCAAGGCCCAGCGCCAATTTTGCACCACCAACCCCGCCTGATAACGCCAGGACTTTTGGTGACGTCCGTACCATGATTCACTCACTCTTTTCTAACACTGCAGTGGGACGCTACCACAAAAGCCTTTTTGACGGCTATCGAAACGCGGGCTGCAGCGGGGTTATCGAAACATATCCATGGCTTTGGGCCGAAGCAGGGGTTTGACCCCGATCAACTCTTTCGCACTCGGCGCTTTAGGCTGAAAGCCGCGAACCAACACGACAGGCGCTTTTTCGGTTGTTTGGCCCATCACCAAGGAGGCCCCTGCCGCCAACTCGTCAGCCGCCGCAACCTGGGTCACAAGCAATTCGCGGCCAAAAATGTCCGTGCCGCCGACATAGTCATCCAATGCAGTAAGACCCGCGACACCGATTGCCAGCCCCACCGTTCCAATCCGCCAGGCGCGTCCGATCGAGTCATTAATAATCACACCGACGTCGATGTCTAACCGATCGGCAATGCCGCGCCGCAGCGCTTGCGCGGACGCATCGGGATCAAGGGGTAAAAGCAAACACAAATCATCCCCGTCGACACCGGCTTGAAAAATATTTGATTGATCAATCCCAGCATTGGCTGCAACGAAACCCAGACGGTGCTCAACAATCAACACCCCCGGTCGTTTACGAACCACCTCATTGGACTCATTTAAGATCACTTGTACTTTTCTTGGGTCCTTATCAACCTCCTGACCCAGCAGCACGGCGGCCTCAGTCGGGGTAATATCGTTGAGGTTCACATACTGATTTTCAGCTTTCGAGACGATTTTCTGAGCTAGGACCAACACGTCGCCGGACTGAAGCGTCTCACCCATGCTGGCAAGCCCAGCAAGAATGATCTCAACCAGATCATC
>JAQWWC010000083.1 GCA_029249645.1 Pseudomonadales bacterium | reverse complement strand
ATTTTGTGAACAGCCCTGAGCGGATTTTGTGAACAGCCCTGAGCGGATTTTGTGAACAGCCCTGAGCGGATTTTGTGAACAGCCTTGAGCGGATTTTGTGAACAGCCTTGAGCGGATTTTGTGAACAGCCTTGAGCGGGTTTTGTGAACAGCCTTGAGCGGGTTTTGTGAACAGCCTTGAGCGGGTTTTGTGAACAGCCCTGCGCGGAGTTTTATGCAGCATTGAATAAAGGCCTAGGGATCCAGACTGGATCCAAGGCGAGGCCTGTATCAATATAGGCGCAAGGCAAGGTATGTTGCCGGTAACGATCAAGGGAGTGTGAAGGCATGCCGCATTGGCAAAATTGGTCCGGTAAGCAGCGTAGTAAAGTTGATTCACTTCACTTTGCTCGCAGTGTTGACGACATTTCAGCCGTCGTTATGCGGCTTGCAAAAACCCCGGGGAAAAGGCTCCGCGTTGCGGGGGCTGGTCACAGTCATGCGCCGCTCGTGGTCGGCGCCGATCAGGTGCTTGATATTTCAGGTTTGTCGGGCGTTATTTCAACCGATGTGCCCCATCAGCGCAGTAAGATTTGGGCCGGCACACCGATTTATATGCTTGGGCGAACACTCCATGATCAGGGTCTTGCCCTCCGCAATCAGGGTGATATTGATCGACAATTTTTAGCTGGCGCTTGTGCGACCGGAACCCATGGCTCTGGTAGCCAATTACAAAACCTGTCGGCATCGATTGAATCCATGACACTTATTGATGGCAACGGACAGCTTCGGGTTTGTTCTAAGGCAACTCTTGGTGATGATTTTGAGGCCTTAAAGGTTGGATTGGGTGCTTTTGGTGTGGTGACCGAGATTGAGATCAATTTACGACCTGCGTTTAGGCTCCGTGAGCAAAGCGATTCTATGAGTGGCGCTGAGGTGCTCGAAAATCTTGAGGCATTGAGCTCTAGTGGGGCGAGATTCGAATTCTTTTGGCAGCCGCGACAAGATGCCGCGCTGGTTAAAACCCTGCACGAAACTCTAGATCCGCCCGCTTATCCAATTGGCGAGGAGGGCGAGCGCTGTGGCTGGAACTTTGAAGTATTGCCGAACCATCGACCGCAGCTGCATACGGAAATGGAATACTCGGTCGCGGCAGAGGATGGCCCAACCTGTTTCGCGGAAATCCGAGAATTGCTCTTGCATCGATTTACGGATGTGCATTGGCCGGTGGAATATCGCACTTTGGCCCGCGATGACAGTTGGCTATCCAATGCTTTTGAACGAGAGACAGTCACAATTTCGGTTCATGAGGATGTGCGCAATGATGAGCGTGGCTATTATGAAGCGTGTGAAGCGATCTTTAAAAAATACCAAGGGCGTCCCCATTGGGGCAAAGTGCATTACGCGCAGAGCTCTGATTTCATGGCAAGTTATCCTCGATGGCTCGATTGGTGGCGTCTTCGAAATACGTTTGATCCCGCTGGATGCTTCCTCAATGATTTTTTGAGCAGTGTTAGGCCCAAGAGGCTCTAGTCTGATCGTTAGTCAGGGTCCTAAGGCGGTCTGTTTTACGTGGGGTTAAGGCAGTCGGTCATTAAGCAGCCTGCAGGCCGTAAATAAGCCGACTCGCCAGCCGGCGGGTTACCGCAGGGCCTCCGTTCGAAGCTGACCCGTGTTATGGTCATTAAAATAAGCAATTTACGGAGTCACTAAAGTGAGTTTACCTGTTCTATATGGGACCGCTGGGTCGCGCGCTTTTCGTTCTATTTGGGCCGCCGAGGAGATCAATCTCGCGTACGAGCATGTTCCAACGTCGTTTCGGGGCGATAATCAAACCGAGGCGTACCTTCGGATTAATCCGAACGGTCGAATTCCTGCCTTGGTCGATGGCGAACTTACCTTGTTTGAATCGATGGCGATAAACGTGTATCTGGCGAGACATTACGGTCAACACCTGATTCCAGAAGCCGATGGTGGGGAGGCGCGTACCCTGCAGTGGTCAATTTGGGGGATTAGTGAGATTGAGCCGCTGCAAATGCAGATCGTGATCCAACAATTTTTTACCCCTGAAGGACAGCGCGATGCAGACGTCATAGAACGCGCTACGAAGGGTTTAAGCCGTCCGCTCAGCGTGCTCAACGAAACGTTATCCACTCGGGCCTATTTGCTGGGGGATGATTTCACGCTCGCTGACTTGAATTTATCGGGGGTGATGGATTTACTGAAGACGCTTGCGTTCGATTTCAGCAATTGGCCGGCGGTTAAGGCTTGGTTGGCAGCCTGTTATGGTCGAGAGAGTTATGCGCGCGCTAAAAATGTAGGCGCTTAGTTTGCGTGCCGGGGTGCCGAGTCATCCCGCCGCCGTGATGCTTTAAACAAAAAATGCGGTCGCCGCGTGCGGCTTCAATGGCGGTTAGCAAGAATTAAGGCGATAAGCCCTGGCGGGATTAGCCCTCGCGAAAGGACTATAAGTCGCGAAAAGACTATAAAAAGGAGAATCCTATGAATGCAATTCCCGGCGATAATCAAATTCCAACGTGTCATCGTGGTCTCGAGAATCTCGATGAAGAACATGATTACTGGATTGATGAGGTCGATGGCGATCTGCCCAAGGACCTGCAGGGTACCTTTTTCAGAAATGGTCCAGGGCGTCAAAGAATTGGTGAGATGCCCTATGGCCATTGGTTTGATGGCGATGGCATGATCTGCGCATTCACGTTTGACTCCGGGCGAGTGCATTTTAAGAATCGCTATGTTCGAACGCCTAAGTATTTGGCGGAGACGGCTCAGCAGGCGATTTGCTACCGAGGTTTTGGGACTCAAATTCCGGGTGGCTTGCGAAAGAACTTGTTAAAAATGCCTGCTAATCCTGCCAACACCAGCCTGATTCACCATGGCGGTCACCTGCTTGCTTTAAACGAAGGCGGTCGGCCCTGGGCGGTTGACCCAGGATCGCTTAACACCCTGGGCGAATTCTCCTACGATGGCGGCTTAACACCGGGCCAAGTGTTTAGTGCGCATGGCAAGATTCATAACCGTACGGGTGATTACATTAATTTTGGTGCAGGGGTGTCCGGGTTTGGTTTGAAAGGCCCCAAACCGTGTTTGAATTTATATCGGATTAATCCCAAGGGATCGCTGTTTCAAAAGGCGCAATTGCCATTGGATTCATTTCCGTTTTGCCATGATTTTGCCATGAGTGACCGCTATGCCATATTTTTCTTAGGCTCGATCGTGTTTGGCAACATGTTGCCCGTGGTGTTGGGGACCAAAACCATTTCTGATCAAGTCAACTTTGACCCGTCAATTGCTATGCGCATTTTGGTGTTGGACCTTGAGACCTTTGAGTTGGTCCGGTCGTTCGAAACAGATCCAGGTGCCATGATCCATTTTGGCAATGCCTTTGAAGCGGGTGATGAAGTCATTGTGGATGGCATGTTTCAGGATAATTTTGCCGCCAATGACACCTTGAAGGATGTCTTTAATCCTGATGGTCGGTTTGGCGGCGGACATTATTATCGATATTTTCTAAATTTGAAGACCGGCGCGTCTCGAGCAGAAAAGGTTGTCGACACCGAGTCAGAATTTCCGACTTTTAATCCAAGCGTTGCTGGGGTGCGTCATCGCTATACCTATACGGCATGCTCTATTGATAATGGCGCGGACAGTTTTTTCAATGGCATCGCCAAGGTCGATTTTGACGGCAGTGCCGACACGCTTGCACTGCCACAGGGTTATTACGGTTCCGAACCCGTGTTTGCGCCCAGCACGCAGGTTGGGGGTGAGGATCATGGCTACTTGTTGGAGGTGGTTTACAACGGGTTCGACCATGTGAGTGAGTTGCAGATCCATCGTGCCGAAAACATAAACGATTGTGTTTGCCGACTACGATTGCGGCATCATGTGCCGCACCAGTTCCATGGCTTGTTTTCGAACACTGTTTTTGATCGCGGGTCGCGCTCGGAGCTAGAAGCGATCTAAACCTCGGTTAGGTATTGAGGGGTTAAATATAGAGCGGTTGGGTTGGTTGGCTGAAATCCCGAGGCCCACGGTCAGGCTGTTAGGTTAGCCTTGATTTTTTAAGAAGGATGACGCTCAGAGTGCCGCTTGGCACGGTGGGACAAAACAAGACTAACAAAACAGTTTCAGGGTGATGACGCTATCGTGCTTGGTTCCACTTCGTTGTCGGATGGAATCGGTATTTCACCCCGAAGGGTAGCGCGGTAGCCAAGGCGCCTTTCGGGATAATAGTCGAAGGCAGCATGGTGTTGGACTGATCGGTTGTCCCAGAAGACAACGGTATTGGGACGCCACTGAACCCGGCAATGGATTTTGACGGTATAGGCAACATGATCGTACAGCAATTTCAGCAAGCTTTGACTCTCACGAACCGTTAGGCCATTGATTTTAGTTACAAAGCCATCATTGATATAAAGCGATTTTTTACCTGTCACTGGGTGGATTCGTATAACGGGGTGGTCAGAAACGGGTAACGCATCGAAGGCTTTTGCACCGCTTAAGTACAGATAGTGTCCGTGGGGTTCATGGCGGGCCGTTAATCCTTGAAGAAACGCTTTGAGAGGATCTGATAATAATTCGAAGGCTTGGGTCATATCGGCAAACAACGTATCGCCGCCGCTTTCGGGTACGGTAACCATTTTGAGAATGGATAAGCCTGGGGGCTTGGGCTCGCTTGAAACATCGGAGTGCCATCCTTCGCCAGCAGCCTCTCGAGTCTTGGGTCCTGAGGCAATGGTAATCAGCTCCGTAGGAATGTCGCTCGGGTTCAGCGGAAAGGTTAGGGGTTCTCCTAAACGATGCGCGAGTGCCGCATGTTCTGAAGGCGAGAGGGTTTGATTGCGAAAGACCAAGACACCTCGGTTTGCGCTCAGCGTTAGCAGGTCTGAAATTTCAAGCTCAGAGCAGTGCGCCAATTGAAACGCTGACGTTATTTCAGAACCAAATCGTGGCGTAATGGGCTTGGCGCTGAACATAGCGGACTCGTAAGGTTTGACTACATGGACAGTCTGCCACAGTGGTTCGACGACACCAATGCACGCTGTTAGAGGATCGCAAACGATCTGGTCTTTTGTTCAGACCAGGCGAGCGGCTTTCTAAACCGCGTTTTAGCGCGGCGTTCACGGCGTAATCCCCGACGCTATAAACTGCGCTGGATGATCCGGTTAAGAAAAAGTGGCCATGCTGATCCGAGCGCGTGCCACTAACAGTTGGCGCGCGGCCGCGCCCGAAGCGTGCAAATGCTGTCGCGGGCGCATTCAAGCCCGTTCAGATGGGGGAGGGTGATTGCCCATCCGGCTTAGCACAGGTCCATAGTTTTTCGTTCTATACCCACAAATGACAATAAATTTGGTCGGAAAAAATCTGCGTATCGCGTCCAGTTCCACGCCGTACAATCGATATGGGGGCATGGGTTCATGATTAGGGTGATGGGGGCCAATGCTTGAGATGGGCTGTTAAAGTGCCACGATTTGTATCCAAAGGGTTCCCATCTCAACTAAATTAGTTGGTTCGGGTTAACCTAGCCAGTGCGCTTAGTGCGGTTTTGATCTGCCGGAAAGGGTTTGCTGTAATCAAAATCATCATGCGGTTGAGTCTTTGGATTAAGTGGCGTGCTTTGGCACGAGCATCTCGTTTGCATCCGCCGGCTAAACCAGAAAATCTCCAACCGCTGACACATATGCGTCAAACTGCTCACGACGAATATTGTGTCCGGCATCTGTTATCTGTCTACTTTTAAAACAAGGGTTGAGCTTAAGGATTTGATCAACCATTTTTTGTTGAACAATGCCGTCGCTGGTTTCATCGCAGTACAGCAGTAGGGTCGGACAGTTTATGCGCTGGATGAGGGTTTGCCATGGGGCTTTAGACAATCCTTTAAGGGCAAGGACATCGACTTCGCGTTTGGATTGCACCCAGCTTGGGAAATCCTCCGAAGACCATTTGGGATGCTGTGCTCGGCCCATGGCGAGCAGCTGATCGTCGCTCAAGCGAGGGATCATCTCCAGATATTTCTCAAAGCCCGCGGCGCGCTTCCGCATGCTTTTAGTGTCGACTTCATCAGACCATGCAGGGTCTTCTAAAATAATTTTCGATACGAGATGGGGATAATCTGCGGCAAGACCGGCAACTGTGCCGGCACCCATTGAGTGACCCACGGCAATAACTGGTGCGAGCTTTAGGGTCGTGACGACTTCCGCTAAATCTTGGGTCATATCCTCCGCCGAGGCGGCGCCCCGGCTGGATTGGCCATGATTTCGTGCATCTAAGAGGTAAATGTCGAAATGATCAGTGAAACACTCTGCCACCCTATACCAACAAAGACCGTTGTCGCTGAAGCCGTGGCAAAACACTAAGGCGGGTTTGCCAGCATTGCCATTTCGATAGTAGTGAATATTGCGATCGCTGATGCGTAGGTCATGGGCATGCCAATGCATAGTTACACTCCAAACAGTTGATTTCTGAGCATACCGTGTTGGGCCGCTATGACTCAAAAATTATTATACAGGGCGAGTTGTTTGATGATTCGAAATAACCGCAAGGCCTAGTAAGGCGTGGTTTCAGATCAAGCCTTGGTGTTTGGTATGCAAAATAAGAACGTTTGAGCTCGATGATGCGTGAAGCCCAGAATTTCAAATAGAACAGCCAGAATCCTAGGCTAGGATCCAAATGTCGCAGATAACGCGCAAGCCAGTGCGAGGTTGATTTGAACGAGCAATTATGGCTCAGGGGTCACAACCGCAGGATGCATTTGGGCAGATGTTATTCGGTGACGCGCGTCAGGTCCGCCCAGATTTCCTCAACCCACGCGCGAATAATGAGCGCCTCCTCCCAACGATCGGAGAGTTCCGTCTGATGTTTATCGGTTATTGCATAGGGCGGCGGGCCGAGTTCGACGAGAAAGCGCAGGGTGGCATCTTCGGTCTGCCGGTCCTTCCAGGCATGAATGCCTGTTCGCCACCAGGCCTTAAATTGGGTCACCCAGGCCTGATGTTGGGGGAATTGGACCGAAATTTGAATTTGCTCGTTATTCGAAATTCGGCCTTGAAATGAATCGGAACGCTGGAGAACGCGTTCAAAATAGGTTTCCTGAACTGGCGTAAGTGGCAGGCTGAATTCTCGGTCAACAACAAAGTGAGACAGGTCAGCGCAAAGACGCAGCTCTGGGACAGCTTGCAAAATTTCGAGCGTTGCGAAAAAGTCGTTTAAAGTCGCGTTACGATGCGTTTCAAATAAAACCTGAAAATCGTAAGCCGACGCAACACTGCGCCAATGCTCAATAACAGGGATGGTCTCTGAGACTGTCAGCGGCATGACGCCGCCGATGATGTTGACTTGTTCGGCCTGTAATTCTGCTGCCATATCTAGCAGGGGGGTGAGTTCATCTACTGCATTGGGAAACGCGTTGACCATGCATCGGAGTTGATGGTCTTTGAAGAGAGGCGCGAGCGCCAATGAGTCGGTGATTTCGTCGACGTTCGGGTCGATGCAGACTCCATGGTAGCCTGCTGCCTTGATTCGCTCAAAATGCTCAGCGATTGGCGGCTCAACAGCGCCTGGTTTGCGCTGTTCCATCGCCCAAAGCGATTGATAAATCTCCAGAGACTGGGTCATCCGACTTAAAACGACGTTAAGAATGAGGCGGCATTGCCGCCGGTTAAGCGTGCTTCTTGAGCCGCCTTTAAGAAGGCTTTGCCTGACACGGATTCAATGCCGGGTGCGTCGTGAAAAATCCGATAGGTTCGATATCGATGGTACATCTTTAGCTGTGGCCATAGGCGAATGACAGTGTTTGGATCGTCGCCAAAACGATGCTTATGCAAGCTGGGTAATTCATACCAGGGCGCAGTGGGTTTTGCGTGATGAGCATTGTGGTAACCGAAATTTAAAATCAGCCAATTAACCCACGGATAGCGCCAAGACAGAATCGGGCTGAACGTGTGTTCTTGCTCCCAAACCAAATCGCCCTTGTGTTCGGAAACGTCATCCGTAAATAGATTGAGGTGGTAAGGGTAGTCGTGCTCGAGGCCGTCAACAAACCGAAGCACAATAATCATCATCATGTAGGCAAGGCAATAGCCCAAAAGCGCGGTTGGAGCGATCCAGCCTAAGGTGATCAGCAATCCGCCTCGGACAAGAATGACAAAGGCGTTTCGCCGCATTTGATGACGCCGCTTTGGAATCACAAAAGCGGTGAGTACCATGATCGAATGCATCAAGATGTCGTGCGCGGGAATATAAAACCACTCGAGAAAAATGGTTGCCCGATAAACTGCTGGATGCTTTTTGAAGAAGGCTTCGTAATCGAACCAAACCACATCATCGTTATCGACATGGTGTCTGAAATGTTTGTATCGAATATCTTCAAACTTGCCGTAGCAGGAGCCGCAGATCCAACCTAATGCTTTTCCAAGCTGCGCATTGTGATGGTTCTTCTTGAAGACGGTGTTGTGCGCGCAGTCATGGATCAGGTATGCCGCAATGATCATCCCGTGTCCCAGCAGTAGGGCGCTGGGAAAGATGCCCCACCAACTTGTTGTTAGAAGCAGCCACCAACCAGCGCAATAAGCGCCGAGGGCGTAGAGCAGTGCAACGCTATGCCAGAGCAGGCCTTTAGGTGACTTGAAAGTCCAGATCGTCATGAAAAGCCTATTGGAACGTGATAAGTAAAAGGGTCCAGTAAATCAACGCCTGCCCGTACAGGTCTTAGTATACCGCGTCTTTGGAAGATAAAAAGTCGACCGCAGAGCCGGCGAAGTACGCATCATTGGCGTGTGAGATTTTACATACCTTGGCCGTAGTGGATCCATATTTGGGTTATTTTACAGTGATATCGGGTACGGAGTGTCCTTGAGCTTGGAACGCTGAAAAAAGGGTTGAGCCTTGCTTGGCGTGCCTCGGACAAACGATGATCGGAAATAAAACTAATCCTTTTGGTCGGGCAGATATTTCTGATAAGTTGATCAGTGAGGTATCGCTGTTCTTTTATAAAAAAAATAAAAAAAGGAAATCGCAATGAACTCGAATCAAATCTTAACCAGCCTGTCCTTGGTCGTCGCCTTGGGTGCAACCATCGTCCCCGATGTAATGCCTTACTGGCCCCTGGTCTTAATCGCGCTAGGACTCGTTAATGGCTTTATGAACCCGATGGCTGATGCGACGATGCGCATGGCCTACACTGTCGCAGCGGTTGCGATCCCAACGATTGCGAACGGGCTTGATGCCATACCCGTGGTCGGAATGCCGCTGAATACGATGATCGACAATATGATGGTTTCCGTTGGCGGTATGGTCATTGCCAACTTTGTCTTAGTGGTGAGCAATCAAGTCAAAGGTGCTGATTAGGTAACGCTTATCTGAATCCGGGGTAGCTGCCCTTTAGTGGCATCGAAGACTAAATTTTTGGTCTTCGATGCGGCTAGTGGGTGGCTGTTTTGACCGTCTTTCCTTGAGACCTCGAACCTTGAGACCTCGAACCCAGATTTTATTTTGCTGATTTTTAAATCGGTCTTGCCATTTTAATCGGTCTTGCCATTTTAAATGACGCCATACCACACCTAAAAAAATGGCCCTAAGTCCGCAACCCGCGTGGCATTTCGTTCTTACTGGTAACTTGAATCGTTTTTTGAGGATTGCCAGGCGTTGAGTGCATCACGCGCTGAAGTTCCGTGGGTGGAGGCCTTTGCCTTTTTAGCGGTTAATTCAATAACATAGCCGTTCGGATCTCTGAAGTAGACTGATTCGATGAAACCATGGTCGGTTATACCTCGGGTTTCAATGCCGCTGCGTTGGCCGGTATCAAACTTTTCCAGCAGGACGTCCCTTGAGACTTCTAACGCAATGTGGAGATCAAAATCATGTTGTATTTTAAAGTCGAAGGGTTGTCTGGGCGCTTCAAAAAAAGCCAATGAACTGCCATCTTCAAGTGCATAAAAGGTGTGGAGCACTTCAGTTTGATTGCCCGTTGCGGTGGTCGTGATTTCGAAGGCTTGAGTGAGGTGTAGGCCTAAAAAATCTTCATAAAATTGGCGAGTTTCCTCACTATCCCGGCAGCGATAGGCCGCATGATGCAGCTTTTGAATCATGCTGCGCCGTCCTTCATTCGAGCACGTTTGAAATTGGGCGATCTTTTTTCGATGAAGGCGTCGATGGCTTCTTTATGTTCTGGACTGTCGTAACATATTTGAAGGGCGTCAAGCTCCCTTGATTGGATCTGGGTTAAATCAGCCGCTGCAATATTTTGGGTGATTAACGCTTTGACCATGCGCAACGCTTGTTGCGGATTATTGCCCATCTCCTGAGCAAGCGCTTGCGCGCGGGTCAACAAAAGGGCAGCGTCCTCGACCATTTCGTCGACAAGGCCAATGGCCAAAGCGCGTTCCGCTGAAATAGTTTCGCCGGTCAGCATCAGCCGATTGGCTTGACCGAAACCAGTACGCGCGGCGATGTAGAAGGAACTGGCCAATTCTGGCACCAATCCCATTTTAATAAAGCGCGCGCTGAACTTTGCTTCCGGTGCCGCAACAATGTAATCGAAGGGTAATATTTGGGTTAGGCCGACGCCAACCGCGGCGCCATTAACCGCTGCGATCATTGGTTTTGATGCCCGCACTAAGTCAACCCAATTACCGGTTCGTTCGTTGTTGTCTGAGGTGCTTGAGTCGCCGTCTGCCTGAGCCTGAAATAGATCAATGATATCTGCCCCAGCACAAAATCCGCGCCCTGCGCCGGTCATGACCATCGCGATGACTTCGTCTTGGTTGTTGCCTGAGCTGATAGCATGGTGCAGTTCTCGGCCCATTTGGTAGGTCCACGCATTCAGGCGTTCTTCCCGGTTCAACGTGATAATCAGAACCCCGTCGCGATTGCTGACTGTAATGGTTTCATAGTGCATAACGTCTGTCTCCAAAAAGGTGAGTCAGGCAAGTGTAGCCAGCGCCGTTGTTTGAGAAAAGGTCTTTACTGTCCTATCAGCATGCGCTGAAACTGCGCGGTGGTTGCGGGTGTTAAATTCCGATGTGTCAAATAGTCAACGTGGGTCGATGGCCTGCTGGGATCATATTGAATACTCCAAAGCGGCGCGATTTCGTTAATGTTCATTGAGTAACGGACATCGATGATGGTGTTCGGTTGGTTAACGCTTAACGCGAGATAGTCGTTCGAAAACCAGCGGAAGCGTTCAAAGTCTTGAAGAGTTTGACTATTTGGGGAAAGGTTTTCCTTGGCCCACTGGCTATCGAGTTTCGAGATGTGAGTTCCCGGATAGACTTTGGTTTGAATGCCTGTGCGGACGCCATCGACGAAAAATTGCCCTTCGTATTCATAAACGATCTTCCATAGCAGAAGCTGCGCGAAACCCGGTTTGGCGTCGAGTCTGGTCGGGGCATGGCCGCGCGCCTTGGCGACTTCATAGCCAACGGTCTCTGCTCTTTGTCGCTGAATTTCTCCGAGGCCTAAGTAGGCAAATAGCCAAATTAAACCGATTCTAGGCCAAGCTTTGACGCGTGTTGTGAAGACCCCGAGCCCGACCGCAATGAGTAAGGGGAGGGTGAAGAGCGGATCGACAATTGAAATCACATTCCAAGCGACACGATCATCTGTAAAAGGCCACAACAGTTGAGTTCCGTAGGTGGTACAGGCGTCGAGCAGGCCATGGCTTAGATAACCCAAAAAACAGGCTACCAAGAGTTCTTTCGGCTGGAGCCTTCGCTTTAAAACGGGCCACAAACCTAAGGCAACAAGGAGCGCGCCGAGCGGCACGAAAATAAGCGAATGGGTAAATTGCCGATGGTATTCTAAAAACAAGAGCGGATCAGTGCTCGACGAGATAAAGACATCTAAGTCCGCCGCCATGCCCGCGAAGGCGCCGGCGATTAGGGTCGGCTTTAACTTGTGCTTTGGGGCTAGGCTCGCCGCCCATAGCGCGCCAACAACACCTTGAGATATAGGATCCATTCGGCAATAGTACAGGAGTTCAGAGGGATCGTCCTTTGACGAATGAGCAATATGAGGTGTCTGTGCTGTCAGTCTGTATCGATTTTAAAAGCCCCTACGCGTTTGTTGCGCACGAGCTGATTTGGCAACTAGAAATTCGTTTGGGTTATACGGTGAATTGGATGCCGCTTACCCTAAATATTGGCAGCTTTTTAGGCCGTGCGGAAAAACGCGACGACGGCAAAGTCGTCGACAGTAATCGAACCCCGCAGCAATGGTCTGTGGTGAAAGCGGCTTATCGTGAAGCGCGTTGCTATGCTGAAAATCAAGGTCGCGTGCTCCGCGGTCCCCTGAAAATATGGGACTCATCGAAAGCCGGGATTGCTTTGATTTGGGCGCAAAATCATGCGGATACGCGAGGACACTTAAAAGATTTTATGACCGATGTGTTTGACCGGTTTTGGCAACGCGAATGCGATATTGAAGATCTCGATATCCTGAAAATAGCCTTGTCGAACGCGGGTATTCAAAGCGAGGGCTTTATCCATTATGCGCAGGGGGCTGGCAGAGTTAGTCATGATCTCTTGCAGGATCAGTTGTTGACTCAAGGGGTGTTTGGCGTGCCTTCTTTTATCATTGAGGATGAGGTTTTCTTTGGACGAGAACACTTGGATACTGTGATTTGGCGGCTGAACGGCAGTCAGGGCCCCATGCCTTTTGTTCGCTATCCCTGGCAGGCAGTTTAGCAAATGGTGGATTATGGCTATGCGTCTTTGAGTCTACATGTATTGGTTGATCTGAACGAACCAGAGTCGGTTGTGGGGATTAAGGCTGTTGCGGAATGGGCGAGAGACCAAGATCAGGCTGTCCGGATCTGGCCGTTTTTGCGGGAACCCATCAATACCGCGGCTGAAGTCCCGAAGGGGACGCCTGACTTCGAGGCCTACAAAGCACGTCGCGGACTGGCGCGGCGTCGTTACAAGGACCAGGAACGGTGGCGAAATTTACAGCGATTGTCTTTGAATAATGCCTGGACGTTCACGGATGCAGGCGCAACCCTTGTGCATTGGGGTTTATTGCGGCTTGCAGAGCATGAGATGTCGGCAACGGTAGTCAGTGCCTTTGTCCTAGGCTTGGTGTCATCGAATAAGGTGCTCGACACGAGTTGTGTACAGGCGGCGCTGCTAGAGGTCATGCCGCCGCTTGCAAGCGAGATGCGTGGGTTCGACGAAGCCGCCGCTAAAGCAGACCTCGCCGAGCGATCCCTTACGCTATCAGAGCAAGGCGTTTTGAGTGCGCCCTCCATGATGTACCAAGCAGAGGTTTTCTCCGGGATTGCACATCTGCCTAGATTAACCGCTTTATGCCGGCCATAGGTGCCCCTGCTCGAGGCGAACAAACGACTTGTTTGATGAATCCGGCGGCAAGACAGGCCGGTTGAAGCGCGGAACATGAGCGCCTTGCCAAAGGTATAACCAGGAGCAATCAATGAACGATCAGCAGCAGAGGCAATGGGCGGAGGCCATCGAGAACGCGAGGCGGCAAGCGCTGCCTAGGCCCAGTTGTCCGAAGGACTGGGCCCCGACCCTTGACGATGCCTACAGTGTGCAACGGTTAGGATTGCTGCAGCGGCCTGATGATGCCGTTATGGGTTTTAAAGGTGCGTTAACGAACCAGCGGGTGCAGGCGACGTTTGGCGCGACCGAGCCGGCGCTTGGATTGCTCTTTGCCTCGAGTGCTCGGCCTGCGCGTGTTATTGAATCTGCTGATTTTGCCAAAGGCATGATCGAAACAGAACTCGGGTTTGTGCTGTCACGCCCGATCACAGCGCCAATAGAATCGGTCTCGGAGCTACGATCGTGCTTCGATGGTGTGTGTTTGATGATCGAGTTAGTGGATTTGAATTTCAGTCAGTTTCCACCCAGCCTGCCGGATTTGGTTATGCATAATGCGGCGGCAGCACAATTCATAAAGGGCATCGTGAGTCCGATTTCGGATCCGGACAGTTTGTCTTTGACGCTGCTCTCTGCTGAAGAGACGCTGCACCACGCCGCAGCATTAGACGTACTGGGTGGGCAATGGAAAGCGCTGCATTGGATGGTGAACCACGCCCTTGCCCTAGGGCATGCCCTGCTGCCGGGTCAGGTGCTCATGACCGGTTCGGTGGGAACCGTGCAACCCCTTAAATCGGGTGAATATGTCTTGAAGGGCGGCGATCTGGCGCCCTTGATCTTTCGCGTCGTCTGATGTTTTCTCAGTCAACGGGTGTGTTAGGGTGTTTGACGAAGGCTTAACGGAGCGCTCGCAAAGGACGGTCTTGCGCTAGTCGGACTGTTTAGGTGACAAGCTTAAGCGAAAAAAATTTGGAACAAGCGGCGGTTACCGATTCAATTGCAACGATCAGGCGCAACGAAGCCGGCAGAAAAACGAATTCAACAAGCAAGTAGGAGTAGGTTATGGATTTCGATATCCCAAAGGATCTTCAAGATTATTTATCGGTATTAGATGCTTTCATTGAGGCTGAGATTAAGCCGCTTGAAAATGAGAACGACAATATCCGTTTCTTTGATCATCGGCGTGAAGATGCCCGAACCGATTGGGATCGCGGTGGCCTACCAAGTGAAGAATGGGAGGCATTGCTTGGCGAAGCGAGGCGACGCGCGGATGCGGCCGGTCACTACCGGTATCCCGTTCCAGAAGCTTATGGGGGCCAAGATGGCTCAAACCTTGGAATGGCTGTGATTCGAGAGCACTTTGCCGCTAAGGGCCTGGGTTTGCACAACGACTTGCAAAACGAACATTCAATCGTTGCCAACAATGTTGGTTTGCTGCTGATGCTGGCTTACGGCACCGAATCTCAGAAAGCGGAGTGGATTCCCTTATTGCTTGAAGGCAAGCGTGGCTTTGCTTTCGGGATTACTGAGCCCGATCATGGCTCTGATGCAACCCATATGGAGACGTCTGCGGTGCGCGATGGCGACGGCTGGCGCATTAACGGCGCCAAAACGTGGAATACAGGAATTCATAAGGCGCAATATGACATGATCCTCGCTCGAACGAGTGGCAAACCTGGCGATGGCGACGGTATTACGGCGTTCTTGACACCAACTAATGCCCAAGGCTTTAAGGTCGAGGAAATGCTCTGGACTTTCAATATGCCAACGGATCACGGCCGGATTTCGCTGGATAATGTTTACGTCGATGATTCGGCAATTTTTGGTGGAGAAGGCCGGGGTCTTGGCGTTGTGCAACATTTCTTCAATGAAAACCGAATCCGACAAGCTGCATCGAGTTTGGGCGCTGCTCAATTTTGTATTAACGAGTCGGTTCAGTATGCGATGGAACGCAAACCGTTTGGTAAGCCTCTATCGACCAATCAGGCGATTCAGTTTCCCTTGGCGGAACTACAAACCCGATGCGAGATGCTTCGGGCTTTGATTCATAAAACCGCGTGGATGATGGACACCTATGGTAATTTCACGGTCTCGGATAAGGTGTCGATGTGTAACTATCAAGCGAACCGTTTGTGCTGCGAAGCTGCTGATCAAGCGATGCAGGTTCATGGTGGGCTGGGATATTCTCGGCACAAGCCGTTTGAGCATATTTATCGGCATCATCGCCGATACCGCATTACGGAAGGCGCAGAGGAAATTCAAATTAGACGGATTGCCGGCTATATGTTTGGTTATATGAAGCAGCAGGCGCCGAAGGGCGTTCGGCCAGATTAGTCGATGCTGTAGGGAAATGTTGAAAGACTGGATCGGATCGTTGGGAAGGGGTTATGCCGACTTTTGAAACGCGACTCGCAAGCGTCGTCGTAAAAAACATTACAGACTGCACGGAACTGCTCGAAGTGGAGCGCTTGTCGGGGGGTGCCAGCCAAGAAACTTATCGTTTGAAGGTTTTGCTCAATGGGATTGCGACGCCGCTTGCCATGCGGCGAACCCCGGGCGGTGAATATGTTGAAGCCTTGCCAGCCCATCCGGGTCTCGATGTTGAAGCTCTGTTGATGCAATCGGCCAAAGCGGTTGGCGTACCGGAGCCGGAGGTGTACCACGTGTTAACGCGTGAAGACGACCTCGGCGATGGCTTCATTATGGAGTGGATCGAAGGCGAAGCGCTTGGTGCTCGGATAACACGGGACCCGCAATTCGCGTCGATACGACCCACGCTGGCAAAGGCCTGCGGCGAAATTTTGGCGCGCATTCATGGTATTGACTTGGATCAAAGTGGTTTGCGATCTCGGTTAGCTGAGTTGCCGCCGAAGCAGTTCTTGGATCAGATGCTGGCGCGCTACCATGACTTTAAGGTGCCCCAACCGATGATTGATTATACCGGTCGGTGGCTTCAGGAAAATCTACCGCCAACAGATCGGCTGACACTGGTTCATAACGATTTTAGGGCGGGTAACTTTATGTTAACGCCCGATGGTATCTCGGCCGTACTGGATTGGGAGGTTGCCCATATCGGTGACCCGATGCGAGATCTGGGTTGGATCTGCACGAATTCTTGGCGGTTTGGTAGCCAATTGCCGGTTGGCGGGTTTGGAACCTATGAGGACCTGTTTGCTGGCTACGAGGC
>JAQWWC010000082.1 GCA_029249645.1 Pseudomonadales bacterium | reverse complement strand
GTATATGGCGACGGATCCGGTCTCGGCAGCGATGACCAACACGGGCCGTTGGTGGTACGGCGCATTGATCGGGGTGATGTGTGTGCTGATTCGCGTCGTGAACCCTGCCTTTCCGGAAGGGATGATGCTGGCGATCTTGTTTGCCAATTTGTTTGCCCCCTTGTTCGATTGGTCGGTCGTCAGGGCCAATGTTAGAAGGAGACTTGCGCGTGTCTGAAGAAAATACGTCTAGCAATAAAGACTCGATCCAAAATGTGATTGTGACCGCCCTTGGAGTCTGCTTGTTCTGCGCAGTGGTGGTTGCCGGTTCAGCCGTGGCATTAAAAGAACGCCGGGTTGAAAACAAGGCGCTCGATAAGAGTAAAAACGTTCTGATTGCAGCGGGCTTGTTTCAAGAGAATGTGACGCAAATGAGCGAGATCAATACCTTGTTCGAGCAGTTCGAGCAGCGGGTTGTGGATTTACGCACCAAGCGACTGCTGACGGCGGATGAGGCGGCGGTTGTCGCCGCTGACAACCAACTGAACTTTAGCCAGTATGACCAGCGTAAAGCTGCGAAAGATCCGAGTTTGTCAATGGCTTTAACAGATGCCCAGGACATGGCCTCGATCAATCGCCGCGAGCACTATGCCCTGATTTATTTGTTGCGCTCCGAAGTCGGAATAGACCGAATTATTTTACCGGTGCATGGCTATGGCCTTTGGTCAACCTTGTATGGGTTTATCGCGCTTGAAGGAGATGGCAATACGGTCTCGGGCATTACTTTTTACGAGCACGCGGAAACGGCGGGGCTGGGCGGTGAAGTCGATAACCCGACTTGGAAGGCCAAGTGGCAGGGCAAGCGAATTTATGACGATCAGGGTCAGGTGGCGATGCGCGTCATGAAGGGCAGTGTCGACCCCGGCAATGCTGAAGCAGATTATCAGGTCGACGGCCTGAGTGGTGCAACGCTCACCAGTCGAGGCGTTGAAAATATGATTGGGTATTGGTTGGGTGATGAAGGTTACGGCCCAATCCTTAAAAACTTTAATGGTTAAGATCTGACGAACGGAAATCAGTATGTCAAATGTAAAAGAAATTTTATTTGGGCCGCTTTTTAGCAACAACCCGATCGGTCTTCAGATTCTGGGTATTTGTTCGGCGCTAGCGGTGACCACCAAGATGAGCGTTGCGATCGTTATGTGTATTGCACTGACGGTGGTGACGGCATTTTCGAATCTGTTTATCTCGATGATTCGCAATCGGATTCCGTCAAGTATCCGGATCATCGTACAGATGACGATTATTGCCTCCCTCGTCATTGTCGTGGATCAAGTTCTGGGCGCTGTTGCTTATGATATCTCGAAGCAGCTCTCGGTCTTTGTGGGACTGATCATCACCAATTGTATTGTCATGGGGCGGGCTGAAGCTTTTGCGATGCAGAATCCTCCTGGCTTGAGCTTCTTGGACGGGATTGGCAATGGCTTGGGCTATAGCGTTGTGTTGATGAGTGTTGCCTTCATTCGAGAGTTGTTCGGGTCAGGAAGCGTGTTTGGCCTAGAGGTTCTACCACTGGTCACACAAGGCGGCTGGTATACGCCTATGGGCATGATGCTATTGCCACCGAGCGCGTTCTTTATTATCGGTTTGCTGATCTGGGCGCTGCGGGTTTGGCGCAAAGAGCAGGTGGAAGCGGCAGAATTTAAGATCGGTCCGCACACCGCGATGTCACACAGCTAGGGGCCTGAGATATGGAATATTATTTAAGTTTATTCGTCCGGGCGATATTCATTGAGAATATCGCGCTCGTGTTCTTTTTAGGAATGTGTACCTTCATCGCAATTTCTAAGAAGATCGAAACGTCGTTAGGACTCGGGATTGCGGTGGTGGTCGTGCAAACGATTACCGTACCGGTCAATAATCTCATCTATCAGTTTCTGTTGGCCGATGGCGCCTTGGCTTGGGCGGGGTTTCCGGAAGTTGACCTTAGCTTTTTAGGCTTACTCAGTTATATCGGTGTGATCGCCGCGATGGTGCAAATCCTCGAGATGTTCCTCGATAAGTACGTGCCGGCGCTCTACAACTCGTTAGGTGTGTTCTTGCCGCTGATTACTGTGAACTGCGCGATTCTGGGCGGTAGTCTGTTTATGGTCAATCGTTCGTACAACTTTTCAGAAAGCGTCGTGTTCGGATTGGGTTCGGGTGTGGGCTGGGCGATCGCCATTGTTGTCTTGGCGGGCATTCGCGAAAAGATGAAGTACAGCGATGTGCCAGAGGGCCTGAGGGGCCTTGGGATTACGTTTATCACTGTGGGTTTAATGTCGCTCGGCTTTATGTCGTTTGGCGGAATTTCCTTGTAAGCAAAGGGTGTATTGCAGTTTATGAATACGGAAATAATTCTTGGGGTCGGGATGTTCACCACCATTATTATGGCGCTGGTGGCCGTGATTTTGTTGGCGAGAAAACAACTTGTTTCAACCGGGGCGGTAAGCATTTGGATCAATGATGATCCCGATCGAACCTTGTCGACAAATTCTGGCGGTAAGCTTCTGAATACGCTCGCCGATGCGGGGATCTTTTTGTCCTCAGCGTGTGGCGGTGGTGGGACCTGCGGTCAGTGTCGCTGTCGGGTGGTTGAGGGCGGCGGCTCTATGCTATCAACCGAAGCCGGGCATTTTACGCGAGGCGAAGCGAGAGAAGGCTGGCGCTTGAGCTGTCAGACAGCGGTTAAGCAAGACATGAAAATCGAGGTGCCGGCTGAATTCTTTGGCGTTAAGCGCTGGGAGTGTGAGGTGGTGTCGAACCATAACGTCGCGACCTTCATTAAAGAATTGGTCTTGAAGTTGCCGGACGGGGAAGCGGTTGATTTTCGGGCAGGAGGATTCGTACAGTTTGAAATTCCGCCCTACAGTATCGCGTATAAAGACATGATCATCGAAGAGGATTATCAAAGCGATTGGCAGAAGTTTGGCGTCTATGATCATGTTGCAGAAGTCGACGAGCCGACGATTCGGGCCTACTCCATGGCGAACTACCCTGAAGAGAAGGGCATCATGAAGTTCAACATTCGGGTTGCCTCTCCGCCGCCCGGAACCGATTTCCCGCCAGGTCGAATGTCCAGCTATTTGTTCACCAAGCAGCCAGGAGAAACCGTCACCATATTCGGGCCGTATGGTGAATTCTTCGCCAAAGAAACCGATGCCGAGATGGTGTTCGTCGGCGGTGGCGCTGGGATGGCGCCGATGCGGGCGCATATCTTTGATCAATTACTGCGCATAAACACCAATCGGAAAATTACATTTTGGTATGGTGGGCGCAACCAGCGAGAGTTGTTTTATGTTGAAGAGTTCGATCGATTGGCTGCCGAGCACGAGAACTTTACGTGGCACATTGCGTTGTCTGACCAGAACCTCGAAGGGTGGGATGGTTATACGGGCTTCATTCACAACGTCTTGTTTGAAGAATATTTGAAAGACCATTCTGCACCGGAAGATTGTGAATATTACATGTGTGGCCCGCCGATGATGAATCAAGCGGTGCTGAATCTGCTTGATGATTTGGGGGTCGAACGAGGCAACATCTTCTTGGATGACTTTGGCGGATAATGCCAAAGGCTTAGCCTTTACTGGTTGTATAAATTTAAGGCGCCTAGGCGCCTTTTTTTATGGTCCGGTTATCTTGCGGGCATTTTTTCTTCGGAGATGGTGTAACCCGCATCACTTGGGATGCACAGATAGGTGCCATCCTCGCGCGCCTCAGTCCAAGGCAAAACGGTTTTGATGTTGTGATTAGTCGCCGCGCTGATGGCGGCTGAGACGGTGCTGCTCTCTCCCAGTAACTCGATGTTTAATCGGGTTGGGAAAATAATGGTGTAAGTCCTGTCTTTTTCGCCGATTAAGGCGTTCTCTGGTGAAATCCAGATAGAGTCCACTGATTCGGTGCCATCGTGCACGGCGAGATGATCTGATGGCGCGACGGCAAGATAGAACCACGTATCGAAGCGTTTCGGCATCATAGAAGGCGTAACCCAATGCGCAAACGGGATGAGCACATCGCAGGCAAGTCGTAGCTGCTCTTGTTCTAAAAAGTCAGCAAAGCTGATGTTGCCAGCATGGATCTTCTCTCGATAATCGCTGAGCTGCGCCAGGCGAGCGCCAGAAATCAAGTCGGTTTGGCCTTGCGCGCGCGCAAGCAATACGCCGCACTCTTCAAACGCCTCACGGATCGCGCCAACTTGCATTGCAACTTGGTAGTCGGTGGCGCCAGCAACCCCATCGCAATAGTCCTTGGCGAGGTGGTCGGCTTCATCAATTTTCCCACCGGGAAAAACCAGCGCGCCAGAGGCGAAATCGATTTGGTGATGTCGCACGACCATGAATACTTCAAGGCCTTGTTCGCCATCTCGAAGCATTAGAATCGTTGCTGCAGGTACGGGCGGCTTGTCATTCATCGTTGTCGTTCTCCTATGATGCGCCAACCCTTAGGTTCGCTTTGAAGCGTTAAGACTTTGTTGCTGATTTCCCGATATCGATCAGACCGGTAGGATTGGCGTAACTTCACAGCCACCTTGTTTGGGGTGATGGGCGTAAACGACTCGTACGATAAGTCGAGTTGGATGTAAGACGGGATCAATATTCGCTCGCGGCGGTTCATTTCCCAGAGATTGCGGGATTGCCCTTCAGCTGGCTCGAAAGTGTCGGAATAAAGGGACAAGTATTGATCGGGATTTTGGGCCATCCAAGCTGCCGCCCATAAGTCTAAAGTATTGGTGATCGCACTAATGGTATCGGTATTTAATGCCGCGAGTGTCAGAGGCTCTGCATCCAGGTTCTCGGTGGGAGCGGTTTCGATCTCTGGCTTTATCAGGCGGCCGCGGTCGAAGTCACCTTCGTAGGTTGTGCCGTCGGGTAAAATCATCATGCCGGGGCCATGGCGCAAATTGTCTTTGAAGGTGCCCACAAACCGGGTGCCATCTTGCCAGTAAATGGTGCCTTGCCCTTGTCGCATCTGATCCCGGAGGCCGCCGACGTAGCGGGTGCCATCGGGCCAAGCTAGGGTCTGCGTGCTAGGTTCATCGGCTTGGACGGCTGGGTGAAAACCGAGGGCGAAGATAAGGAAAAAGAAAACTAGGCGCATGAGGCAATATCTCACTGTTTAGTAAGCAGACTAACACTGCTTATTGGTCAACGAAAAGTGCCGAGCAAAACCGGCGGCCGATGTTGTTTAAGGGGTCCTGATCAAAATGCGTTGTTCGACAGCATGTTGAAGGACTCTGGCTGGTTCAATAATCCAAGGGCCATCTCGTTCAACACGCATTCGACAGTCGGTCAGGTTGGCTAGATTGTGCGTGCGGTCGCCATCATAGGCCAGGATCCCGTTACCAGAAAGGGCAACCTCGGAGCCAAAGGGCACGGTTTCATGGTGCTGCACCGCGACGTCTTGCCATAGCCCGGGCGAAATCGGCACTCTAACACGACAGTCCGCCGGGGTTCCGCATCGCACCAAAACCCCGAAGTCATCCAAATGCCCGCTGGGTCTGACGTACCCGCCGATGGGTGACAACCCCACAGAGGACGGTTCCGCTCGGGTTAGCAGGAGCGTGCCAAGTCGGTCGCCTTGGAATGGCAAAAGAGAGCCTAAGCTGTCGTTGTGCAAGACAACTGCATCAATGAGCGCGATGTCATGAATGTCAGTTTGGTTCTCTACGGCGCGAATGTGGATCCGTTTACATCGATTTGTGATGGCTTGCTTGGCTAACTGTCCTGATGCGATGAGACCCGCGGCTGCGCCGGCAAGGGAAGCTTCAATCATTATAGGGAAAACATTGTTCGTTCCCGTTGAAAGTGGCATGAGCGCGCAGTCAGGGTATCGCCGAGAAACAATTCGATTGGTACCATCGCCGCCCAGCACGATAAAGGTTCGACAACCGGCTGCCCACATGAGATCGATCATGGTCTCGGTATCGCGCCCAGTGTGAGTTAGCGCAAAAGAAAGGATTTCTACTTGGTCCCTCTGGGGCAGGTTCTCAACCGCGCGCTCGTTGATCCGAAAGGGCTCTTGGGCTAAAAATATACGGTCAACGCCGTTTTCGAGTGCGGCAAGCACTAAGCGCGTGACCTGCTGCTGCTTTTCGTGGTGGGCACTGGTGCTAGCCCGTGCGGCTACTCGTCTAACGTCTCGGCCAGACATCGGGTTGACCACGATGCCGAGATATCCCGTCGTCGGTTGGCTCAACGCGCGAAGACCCAATCAGTTTCAGTGCTAAGTTCGGGTTGATACTGGTAACCATCGGTATCAAAGGTTTTAAGTTGTTCGGGTTGCTTGATGCGCTGCTTGATGACGAAGTTTGCCATGGCGCCGCGCGCACGCTTTGCGAAGAAACTGATGATTTTAAGACGTCCGTTACTCGTATCTTTGAAAACGGGATTAATGATTTGAACGTTACCGAGGGCCGATGCATCAACGGCTTTGAAGTATTCATTCGACGCGAGGTTGATCAATACGGGTTTAGGTTGGGCATCAAGGTCCTCAAGAAGTTTTTTTGCCAGCGCCACTTGCCAAAAATCGTATAGATCGGCACCGCGTTGATTACTAAGCCGAGTGCCCATCTCTAATCGATAAGGTTTTATGAGGTCTAGAGGTTTGAGGAGGCCGTACAGGCCTGACAGCATCCTCAGATGCTTTTGCGCGAAACGAATATCTTGCTTAGAAAATGCATCCGCTTGTAACCCTTGATAAACATCTCCCCGGAACGCAAATAATGATTGCTTTAACGCGCCCCTGGCCGGCGTCCAAGTTTGAAAGCGTTCATGGTTAAGGGCCGCAAGCTTCGGGCTGATTTTCATCATGCCAGCGAGGTCTTGTTCGGATTTTGTTTTCATCAGTTTGGCGAGGGTCGATGCCTCCCGAAGCAAAACAGGTTTGGAGGTCTCGGTGGTCGGCGCTGGCGTTTCAAAATCGAGGGTCTTAGCTGGAGATAGGAGCATCAACATGGGCAATCAGAATCAGGGTCGTCAGTGAGAGGTTATCTTATCGTACGCAGGCGCGTTTGGCATGGGTTTCTTGAAATACTGAGAACCGGCAGTTTAATTAGCGGCTTTGGGACGTTAGGGGCGATCCGAGACAGGATGGAATTTAACTCATCGGCAGGCAGCAGTGTGTTTAAGCGGCTCTAAAGCGGTGCGCCTATAAAGCGGTGCGCCTATAAAGCGGTGCGCCTATTAAGCGGCGTGCCTGTAAAGCGGTGCGCCTAACAAACGATGCGCCTGTAAAGCGGTGCGCCTAACAAACGGTGCGCCTAACAAACGATGCGCCTATTAAACGGTGTGCCTGTAAAACGGTGCGCCTAAAAGCGCATTAAATGCCTGAGTTCAGTTAGCCTGATTGATGAGCCGCTTGAAGCGGTTGGTTTGACAAACGACTGCTGGGTTTGCTCTGGCTTCCTGCAAACTGAAGACAGTTATCCGCCTATCCGCGCACAGCCCCGACATCCAAAGTACCCACGATGTATCAGGTCAACGCGCTGCAAAGCGCTAAACTGCCATGATTTAAGCATTGCATCGATTGCGCCTCATACGAGAGATTGTGTTGAATAAATTGAAGAAAGGCCTAGAATTCCACCAGTATCGAGGGTGTTGAATGATGTAAAGCACCTTTAATGGTTTGGCAGCGTGGACCCGAAGCCGAGAGCGGGGTTGCTAAGATATTTTTTCTATTTGCTAATTTTTAAAGACACTAAAAGGTGCTAAAAGACGTTAGAAGGCCATGAAGCTGTAAGCGATTGACGCTACAAGCGACAAAAGGCGTTGAATGAGTCCGCAATTGAATCTTTGAGTCCGAGCATGAGGGGCTCAGATCATCCGTATAATGATGGGAGATATTTCTAATGATTAAGCAACTTAACGTAGTAGTCAGACGTCTTGATGTGAGAAAAATGGTGCTAATGGCGCTGATGACGTTTGGCTTCATAGCAACCGCTAACGCCGAAACGCCTCGGAGCCCTGTGGGTAAATTAATGGATCCAAACGGCACGGTAGAATACAGTCGCGATGGTGAAAAGTGGCGTCCGGTGACACGTGCCAAATATTTGTTTTCGGGGTACCACGTTAGAACCGGTGCCGATGGCTCGGGCAACTTCATCAACCAAGAATCCGGATTGGCGCAAAGTTTAAGTGCGAACGTGACAGCGATGGTGGGTGATGCCGGGTTGGATGTTTCAGCGGGTGAGGTTTCGGATCCGTTCAGCAGTGATGCGGGCTTGATGGATGGTCTAGCCAATAAATTCGCCTCGGCCCAGCGTTACACCACGGTGCGTCGTGCTGTGAAGAAGCCGGGTGAGCCAGAATGTGAAGCAAAGGTTCGTTTAGCACGCAACATCACCGTGTCAGAAGGGTACGCTGACTTGGTGTGGGAAAAAGCCTGTCCCGACAATACGTTTGTGGTGGTTTTAGGTGAGCAAGCGTTTGAGGTGCCGAGCAGTGCAACCGGCGAGCACATTCGTTTTCAGCTCCCGTTGCCAGCAGCTGGTGAATATGATTTGCGATTAGATGTTAAAGCTGGAGACGAAGTCGTCTATACCCCGCGGCGACCGGGCAAGTTAAAAGTGCTTGCAGCTGCTGAAGAGGCCTTGATAAAAGCTTCGCTCATAGCAGCTGGAGACGATTTTTTTGCTCAGGCAGACGTCCTCGAACAGCACGGCTTATTGGTGCCGGCGATGGATGCTTACCGAGCGTATTTCGAGACTTATCCAGATGATATCGAGATGAAGCCTTTGTTTATCGCCAATCTTTCGGCGCTTCGGTTGATGACGGAAAAAACGGCAGAGGCGCAGAAATATAATGACTTTATCGCGGAATAAGTTTCGGAAGCAGCAAGCTAGCGCTGCGACAGAACCTTGAACGTTTTATCGTTCTTAAAAGGCAGATTCGATCTGCCCTTGGTTGTTTTCTTGTTTGGTCTGGCTTTGTTTACAGAGTATCAAGAATCCTTAACGATTGTTGAGGATGAGACCATCTCCTACCGCCACCTGCTTCGATCTGAGTACGGCGATCCAAAATTGACCGCGCCGAGCCCGGAAGTCATCGTGGTCTATACCGACGAAGACTTTTACGATGAATATGAGGTGTATCCCCTTCGCCGGGTCGATCTGGCGACGATTATCACGCGTTTGAGCGCGATGGGTGCATCGGTAATCGGGGTGGATATGTTGCTTGATTTCAACAGCGCCTATAGCGAGGACCCGACCCTTGTTCAAGCTATCGAGGCAGCGGGCAATGTTTTGCTGGTTTCCCAAGCGGAGATTTCAGGCGATGCCGGATATCAAAAGACAAACTTTGCGATCCCTAAATTTGCGTCTGTGGCGCAAAGCGGTTACTCCAATATTTCTTCGAACAGCGACCTGGCCGAAACCATGGTTCGGCTTCGAATCCATCCAGAAGTGGCTGAACGAGACAACGGCTGGCCCTTTGCGGTAAAAGCCCTGTCGATGCATGTCGGTGAAGCACCGTCAATCCAAGATCATCAACTTTATATCGGTGATGAAATGGTGGCTCAGCTAGATCATCAGAATGATCTCTATTTGGATTACCCTCGTCTGCCACGGACCTTAGATTCGGCGGGTAATCGAGCACGGCATGAGGAAGAAGGCATCGCCGCAGGGGACATTCTATTTGTCGATGAGGAAGAGTTAGAAGACCTTTCGTTTCTTGTAAATGGCAAAATCGTATTGATCGGCGAAGTCGCCGAAGTGGCCCATGACCAATTTGAGACACCGGCGGGTAACATTTTTGGGGTGAATATCATTGCCAGCGAAATCGGAACCCTTATGAAGGGCGGCCCGTTGCGCGCGGCGTCGCTGACCATAGAAGCGATCGTTGCGGCGTTACTCTTGATCGTGATCCTGGGCAGCTCTTTTATTGCGGCGCCCTTGATTCGTAACGGGATTAGTTTGTTTGGCGCGGTCGCATTTATTGGATTTTGTTTATGGGCCTATGCCATTGAAGGTCTGATTGTTTCCATGGCGCCTAATATTATTGCTGTAGTGTTGTCAGTGATTTTGGTGAACGGACGTTTTTATCTGAACGAGATGGGCCAAAAAGCCTATATTAAAGATGCCTTTGGGCAGTATTTGTCGCCGACGGTCGTGGCGGATCTGGTAAAAGACCCAGACAAACTAACCCTCGGTGGTGAAGAGCGAGAGATGACGGCCTATTTTTCGGATATCGCGGGGTTTTCGACCTTCTCAGAAGGCATGACGCCAACGGAGTTGGTGGGTTTGCTCAATGAATATTTAACGTCAATGTGTGATGTGATTATCGGGTCGGACGGCACCATCGACAAATTTGAGGGAGATGCGATCATTGCCTTCTGGGGCGCGCCGATTGACCAGCCTGCCCACGCCCGTCAAGCCTGTTTCGCCAGCATTGATATGAATCATGCACTGGGCGATCTACGGGATCAGTGGATGGCAAAAGGATTGCCAAAGGTTGCGGTTAGGATGGGCGTGAACACGGGACGAATGGTTGTCGGGAATATGGGCTCCAGCCAACGGATTAACTATACGATTATGGGCGATGCGGTAAACCTTGCCGCCCGACTTGAAGGTGCGAATAAAGCGTTTCGATCTGATTTGATGATCTCGGAGTCAACTTATTTGCAGTGTGCTGATGAGGTTGATGTCCGTGAGCTCGATATCATTCGAGTGGTCGGCAAAGCCGAGCCGATTCGGGTCTATCAATTATTAAATAGAAAGAATCAAACCGCTGGGGTGCTTGCTGATGTTGTGGATCGCTATCACGGCGGATTGCAGTTGATTCGAGATCGCAACTTTGTGGATGCTAAAGCGGCCTTCCAAGCTTGCGTTGATCTGATTCCTGATGATGGACCGTCGCTAACCCATCTCGCGCGATGTGAGGAGTTTGTGCTGACACCGCCGCCGCAGGATTGGGACGGCGTTATGGAACTTAAAGAGAAGGGTTGATCGATGGCGGGTGTGATTCAGCAATCAATTTTTGATGCGCTAACGGCGATCTTTGATCCGAGCTATTTGGTCGTCACCAACGAAAGTCATCAGCACAATGTGGCGCCTGGCTCGGAGAGTCATTTTAAAGTGGTGGTAGTCTCAGAAAGTTTTGTCGATCAACGACTGATTCAACGGCATCAGCGGGTAAACCGGGCCCTGGCCACGCAGTTGAACGGTCAAATTCATGCCTTATCCATGCACACGTACTCCCAGAGTGAATGGCGGCAAAAAGGGGAAGCCGCTCCGTTGTCACCCAATTGTTTGGGCGGGGGTCGCACGGTTGATCCGGTCAAGTGAGCCCTTTGGTGGCCGCCACTAACCCGTCCGTTTGGATCACGGGTGACGCAGGATTGGTTGAAGTGGTGGTGCTTCGTCGAAAGCGCAAACGTTTGGCGCTGGTCGTTGAGACGGACGGTGAGGTCCAATGTCGAATCCCCACGCGATGTTCTCGGCGGACTGCGGAGGCGTTTATCCTTGCGCACCAGGATTGGATCTTGCGCACAATCGCACGCATGAAACAGCGCGTTGGACGTCCGAGACCTCAATATGTCGAGGATGCGGAGCACTATTTTCTAGGACAGCGGTATTACTTGAAGCTGTATCAGAGTCTGCCGTGCAAAGCCCAGGTCCATAATGCAGCGCTGTATGTTCGAGCCGCGCCCGACGATCCAGCGCAAATTCAAAACCGGCTTGAGGATTGGTATCGCGCTCACGCAATCTTGATCTTTAATCAACGATTGTCAGCCTTGGTTGATTGCTTTGGCTTACAAACGGCGTCCAGTCTGAAAGTAAGAAAAATGAAAGCCAAATGGGGCAGTTGTAGTCTGTCTGGGGTGATTACGCTCAATTTGTGGCTGATCACGCAGGATATTAAAGCGATTGACTACGTCATTTTGCACGAGCTTTGTCACCTAAGGCACTTTGACCATACCCCTGCGTTTTATGCGTACCTTGCTGAATTTATGCCTGACTGGCGGGCCCGCAAAGCGCTGCTTGTTTAATGCGCGGCTTGCTGTCAGCAATTGTGATCTACAGGGTTTTTAACCAGTCGAGGATCAGAGGTTTGACTTGGTCCTTGATGAGCGGTTGTGCCGCAACCGTGGGATGGATGCCGTCGCGTTGGAGGAGCTTAGGATCCGTGCCAATGCCACTGAGTAAATGCGGCTGAAAGCCCGCAAGGGTAAATTCTGCCGCTAAGGTCGTATAAATACCGACAAAGGCATCGGTGTATCGGCGACCATAGTTGGGTGGTAAGACCATGCCGATCAGAAGAATCTCAATGCCTTGCTTTTGACACAGCGCAATCATTTTTCGAAGGTTGGCTTGAATCTTCGATATGGGATAGCCGCGCAAGCCGTCGTTGCCGCCAAGCTCTAATATGACGAGACCGGGGGTATGAATTTCAAGTGCCTTTTCAAGGCGGTTTAATCCGCCTGTGGTCGTCTCGCCACTCACACTGGCATTCGCAAAAGAAACCAACGGCTGGGTTAGGGCGAGATCCGCGGCCAGTAAGGCAGGCCAGCTCTCGGGTTGGGTCATGCCGTAGCCTGCGCTCACGCTGTCACCATAAACTAGGATCGATCGGTTATCAGCGCCATGCGTATAATGTAATGGGGCAAGCAGTATCAGAAGCAGTATTTGCCGCCCTCGCATGCGATTATAAAGCATCGCCAAGAATGACTGAGGCACGGATACGGAACGTATGATAAAGACAAACAACGTTAGCAAGGTTGTAGAGACCAGTGAGGGCAGGCTGGTGATTTTGGAAGGGATCACGTTGGAAATCAACCAGGGTGAATCAGTGGCTGTTGTCGGTGCCTCCGGGTCAGGCAAAACAACCTTGCTCAGTCTGTTGGCGGGGCTTGATTCCCCAAGCGACGGCAAGATTGTTCTGGGCGGGGAGCAAGATATCACCGTGATGAACGAGGCGCAACGCGCGAAGCTTCGCGGCGAGATGGTTGGGTTCGTGTTTCAAACGTTCCAGTTACTGAGTAGCTTATCCGCGCTTGAAAACGTCATGTTGCCCGGCGAGCTTCGAGGCGACCCTCAGGCCGAGCACAATGCAAAAAAATTGCTGGATCGGGTGGGACTTGGCCATCGCCTTCAGCATTACCCCCGACAACTCTCGGGCGGAGAGCAGCAACGAGTGGCGATTGCGCGTGCTTTCGCGTCCAATCCAAAGATTCTGTTTGCGGATGAGCCCACCGGTAACCTCGATGCCAAGACGGGGGCAAAAATCATCGACCTTTTGTTCGAGTTAAATGCTGATTTTGGCACCACATTAGTTTTGGTCACGCACGATGCACGCTTGGCCGCCCGCTGTGAGCGCTCCATTTTGATCGACGCGGGCCTCCTGGTCTCAGAAGCCGTAGATGTCAGTGCGGCTATTGCGTAGGTAATCGATTCATGAAACTGGCTTTAAAACTACTGGTTCGAGATTGGCGCGGGGGCGAGTTGACGCTGCTGCTCGCCGCGTTAATTATAGCGGTTGGCACTGTGACCACCATCACCTTGTTTGTCGATCGACTTCAACAAGCTCTCCTGATGGAATCCGCATCCTTTATCGCAGCGGACCGAGTCATCTCCGCCAGTCGCCCGATTGAGCCCGCGCTTTTGGCACGTGCAGATGAATATGGCCTGCAGCGGTCTGCAACGGTTTCTTTCTTATCGATGGTGTTCTCTGATGAGCGGGCTCAGCTGGCCGCTGTGAAAGCAGTGGACGACGGCTATCCGCTGAGAGGTAAATTAATTGTGGCCGATGAGCCGTTCGGCACGGGTAGGCCTGCCCAAAAGGGCCCGCAACCCGGGTCTGTTTGGATGGAGTCTCGGCTGTTCCCATCACTCGACACCCGTCCTGGGGCATCTGTGGATGTAGGTGCGTTGACCTTGCCGATCGCTGATGTGTTGCTGAAGGAGCCAGACCGCGGAGGCGGTTTTGATACAGTGGCGCCCAGAGTGATTATGCATCTGAGCGATGTTGATCGAACCGAGATCATCCAGCCGGGTAGCCGAGTGACCTATCGATATTTGTTTTCGGGTGAGGAAGGCAGGCTAAAGGCCTGGGAGGCAAGTGTTCGTCCGGATCTGCCAGAGGATACGCGCCTGTATGGTGTTAAAGAAGGGGCCGAAGAAATTGGCGAGGCCTTGTCAAAGGCGGAACGCTTTTTACTGCTCGGTGGTTTGCTCGGGGTCATCCTGGCGGGGGTCGCGATTGCCTTAGCCGCCAACCGCTATGCGTATCGTCACTTTGACCATGTTGCGATTCTCAAAACCCTCGGCGCCACGCCGGCCCGAATCGATCAAATCTACTTAGTAATCTTTATCGGCTTGGGCCTGGCGGCAACATTGATTGGGGCTGGCCTTGGCCTTCTGGTGCAAGCGGGCGTCGCGGAAGTTTTGCGGCCGTTGTTACCAGTTGCCTTGCCTGCGCCGACCATGAAGCCGGTTCTACTTGGGTTAACGACCGGGATGGTGTGCCTATTGTCCTTTGCCTTACCGCCGTTATTAACGTTGAGAAATGCGGATCCGGTTCGAGTCATCCGCCGAGACTTAGACACGGCGAGTCCCTCTTCGCTCCTGGCCTATGGTTTTGGCGGTCTGGGTACGTTTGGTCTCATGTGGTGGTATAGCCAAGACTTAAGATTGACGATATTGCTCTTTATCGGTGGCTTGGTTGCTGTGGTGGTCCTTGGGCTTTTGGCCTTGCTCCTCGTGCGATCGGGACGACAGGTGGGCTTGCAGGCTGGCAGTGCTTGGCGCCTAGCGGTGGCCGGCCTGCAAAGACGGCAATTAGAAAGCGCGTTGCAAATCTTAGCCTTCGGCCTTGCCCTCATGTTACTGCTCACCTTATTTTTGGTGCGCACCTCGCTCTTGTCTGAATGGCGTAATCAAATTCCTGCTGATGCGCCGAATCACTTTGCCATGAACATACTGCCTGAGGAGCGCGGCGAGATCCGCGCCTTCTTGGATGGAGCCAAGGTCACGGTGACACCTGAGTATCCTATGATTCGCGGGCGCATTACAGAATTGAACGGGGTTCCGGTTGCAGAACTAAAACGAGACGGTGGCGGCGATCGCGGTGCCCCGCGGTTGAGTTCGACACGAAACTTGACGGCGACCGCGACCCTGCCTGAGGACAACAAAATTCTTTCCGGCACCTGGTTTTCGCCGACGTCCCTGGTCTCGGAAGTATCTGTTGAGGCTGAGTTTGCAAAAAGTAATGGTTTGATGCTGGGGGATATGCTGGTCTTCGAGATCGAAGGTCGGGCTCTGGCGGCTGAAGTCACGAGCGTTCGCTCGGTCGCTTGGGACAATTTACAACCCAATTTCTATTTAATTTTTTCGCCTCAAATGCTGATCGATTTCCCCTCAACATTTATGACGAGCTTTTTTCTGGATCCAGATCAAAAGTCCGTGCTGAGCCCACTGCTTCGAGCGTTTCCAACGATGACCGTGCTCGAAGTGGATGCACTGATCGAACAGATCAGAACGATTGTGGCGCAGGTTACTTTGGCGGTTGAGTTTATGTTGGTGCTGATCTTGATGTCAGGCGCGATGGTCCTGCTGGCGAGTATTCAAGCCAGTTTGGATGAACGCATGAAGCAATTCGTAATCCTTCGAACCCTCGGGGCGTCAAACCAACTGGTTAGAACTAGCCTGGCTATGGAATTCGCCGTCCTTGGCGCTTTTGCTGGGCTGCTGGCGGCCCTCGGCGCAGAGCTCACGGTCTATGGTCTGGAGCGTGAAATCTTCGATTTGGATTACTCACCCACGCCTTGGTTATGGGCGCTTGGGCCGATCTTGGGGGCTGGGTTGATTAGCGTGATTGGGATGCTGGCGACGCGGCGGGTACTTGATCAGTCACCGGTCGCGGTGCTTCGAGGTTTGGCTTGAACGCTATGAGCAGATCTGACGGTATTAGTGTGCGAGCCCGCAAAATACCCGTCATTGGCGACGCGAGGTAAGTCACCTCAAAGCGTGCTTCGGTCGCCTCTGAAGCTGTTTTTGCAGGGTCAAGAAGGCGAGGGTCTTTTATCTCGCGTACTTGAAGGAAAGCGCAAGACAGCCAGATTAGGATCACGTAGTATCGAGGAAGCGCGCGGGCGATTCACGCGTGAAATCTAATAGGAGGAACCCATGGCAGAAGCCTTTATGGCCTATCCCGAGCTTCGAAACCCATTCGACGCTAAACCAATACATCCCGAAGGTAGTGCGACTGTGCTGTACCAGGGCAAATCAATTACATTGTCGAGTGTTGGCCAAGGCGATGGCCTACTAATCGATCCAAGTGACCTGACCCAGATCAATGGGTTTGTCTTGAAGGCGCAAGGCGCTTGCTTCGAAGATCTTTGCATCCCAATGACGGATGATGTGTTGATCGAACAGGATGGGAAACAATGGTTTAGCTTAACGGCCTTTGCTGCATTGTTAGGGCAACCGTTTGTTGCGGATCATGAGGCTGGCGTTTGGAGCTTTGCGGAGATTCCAGCAAAACGCGAAAACATGATGCTCAATGCTCAAGCACCCGATTTTGAAGTCACCGACCGCAAAGGTTCAGTGATCCGGATGGCAGACCTGAAAGGCAAAAAAGCGCTCATCGTGACCTGGTCCTCTTGGTGAGGCTGCTTTCTTGACGTGCCCGTGTGGCAACGTATTTATGAAGAGATAAACGATCCGAACTTTGTACTCATTTGTGCGGCAGAAGATACTGGTGGGGAAGCTGCGGCGGGGCCCATTTTTGATGCGGCTAACCCGACGTATATCCAAGTGGTTGATGAAAATCATTTGATCAGCAGCGCGTTTAATTTTGTGAATGTGCCCTCTGCTGCTTGGATCGATGAGACGGGTAGAATCGTTCGTATTGATGAAGGCACCTACTCGATGATTCATTCCTTTGGGGAGGGCGAGCAGGCTATTTCATTTGGCACGGATGTATATGAGCCAGCGTTGAAAGATTGGGTGGCCAAGGGTGCTGATAGCGAGCATGTGCAGTCTCCAGAAACGGTGGCTAACAATATTCGACAGCATTCAAGCGATCAGCAGAAAGCGGATGCCGCTTTTCGGCTGGGAAACCTGTTTCGGATGCATGGCCAGGAAGCCAAAGCCGATGAGTATTGGGCGATGGCGCGTGCCTTAAACCCAGATAGCGTTAATTTTATTCGTCAGAACCTAACGCTCACGGAAGAAGGCTCGGCAGGCGAGACGTTTAGAGAGATGATGGGTGAGTACATTAGTGCTGGCCGGGATTATTACCGACCGCTTGATATCAAAGCCTGATTAATAGGGCGGGCGTTCAGCCCGCCCATATCTCACAGCGTCAAAGGCCTTGGAGAAGGCCCTCGTTCCCAAAGGTCCGATCGTTTTTTTCTGCCTTTACGGCTTAGCCGGTCACTTTTCCGAGACGCTTTGCGTCCTCCATATAGTGCGCATAGGATTGTTTGAGCGTCGCTGAATTGAGCAAGGTCGTCGCCAGCACGTCACCGGTTTTTGGATCTTTGATCAGAGTTTTGATCCACATGGATTCGGTTCGGGCGCTTTCACCCAACCCAACCACTTCCCGTTCTAATTGGTATTCTTGGCCGACGAAGAGTGGCCCTTTGATCATCTTGATTTCGAGATCGGCAAAAAGTCCAATTGACGGTCCTTTCGGCCCCGGTAAACCATTCGGCGTGTGACCCACTAGCGGGCTAATCATTTCAGTTGGGATGATTGCTTTACCCCAGGGCGAGGCCTCGGTTTGCTCGGAGAAATACCACTGACACTTTTCAGTAATTTTTTCTAATTTGTTGGCCAGCGTGAAGGGATAGCTGTCTCCAAGGTATTGGTCATAATCCATTGTGACGGTGTCTGCTTCGCTCGAGTGATCCCCGATCTTCACATGCTCGAGTAATACAAGGTTTTCTGGTGTGTCCCGCGCTGCCATCAACGACGCCAAGCGAGTCTCTGGATGATCTGGTCCAAGGGATGCGGTACCTTCTAATACAGCTTCACCGGATTTTTTCACTGCCCAGATTTTAGTGATACGCGCGTGCTCTGCTGGTTTCTCTACGAAAGCTTGGAGTTCTTCGCCTTCTACAACCACATTCTTGAAATGTGAACTGATGCAGCCGGACTCGAACCAGCGGTCGCCCCAGATTTGATGCAAAAGCGGGTCAAATTGTGA
>JAQWWC010000081.1 GCA_029249645.1 Pseudomonadales bacterium | reverse complement strand
TCGGTCGCAGAGGAGGAACGGACTGCCGTCCACGTCGACGATGTCCGAAACCGCCTGCTTGCGACGAAGCCCGAACGCGTAGTTCCAGAGTTTCGGCTGGGTCCGCCGGAGCAGTCGCGCGAGTTCGATCGTCGCCCGGACGTCCGCGAGGGCATCGTGCGCCGCCGCGGCGTGATCCTCGATTCCGTTCGCGGCCGCGAGATCGCCGAGCGACAGCGAGACGGAACCATCGTCGTACGTCGGCCACTCGATGCCGTCGCGCCGTCCGGTCGCCCAGGCGAACCGGAATGCGACCAGCGGTCGAATCGCTCTTGATCCAGCCTGATACATTCTTGGCGAGCGTCTCGATATCGCTGGTTAAAGGCGCATCTAACGCCTCATGATCGCGCGTGTGGTTGCCAACGAGATTGATAATGGGCGATGCCGCCCGACGGGCATTGTGGAGATTCGCAATACCATTGCCCAATCCAGGTCCAAGGTGCAATAACGTAACGGCCGGCTTACCGCAGATCCGGGCATAACCATCAGCTGCCCCGGTGCAAACGCCTTCAAACAAACATAAAATCCCTCGGAAAGCGGGCTCGGCATCCATCGCCTGGACTAAGTGCATCTCCGACGTTCCGGGATTGGCAAAACAGACTTCGACACCCGCGTTTAACAGGGATTGGATCAAACTCCTTGCACCATTCATCTGCATGCTCCTGAGGTCTCTCATGCTGTCCGCTGCAGGCTGCAGGAACTTCTTGTTGCCTGCAGCATACCGCTGCCGCTTGGTCTTTGGCAAAGCGGCGCCCGTACTAGCTTAAGCTGGCTCAATCGCGCCCCAGTCGCAACCTTGCAGGCACGGCAGAGCAACCCAATGGCTACAAGTTGGTTTACACTACACTGGGTCTATTCAATAGGGTTCTGATCATGTTTTTACCGCCGATACGACAACTTCAATACCTTGTTGCGCTTTATGATCATCTCCATTTTGGCCGAGCTGCGCGCCACCTCAACGTCACCCAATCCACGCTGAGCACGGGTATTCGAGAGCTGGAAAAATTTCTGGGTGTTCAGCTGGTTGAAAGAACCAACAAAAGCGTGACGTTCTCCGACCTCGGCAAGCGCATTACCGATCGGAGCCGCTACATACTGATGCAGACCGAAGATCTGATCGACGAAGCGAAGGCTCATCACAATCCTTTGTCGTCGCCCGTGAAAATCGGCGGTATCCATACGATCGCGCCCTATGTCCTCGGCAATTATGCGGTAACGCTTCGCAACCAGATGCCTAGCATTCAGCTCTACCTTCGGGAAAGCACCACGCGGGTTTTGGTTGATGAGTTGCAAAACAATAGTTTAGATCTCGCGTTGATTGCATTGCCCTTTGAGGCGGGCTCTGTTGAAACCAGAATTTTGTATCGTGAACCGTTGTACCTTGCTCATCAAGCGCAGACGGACCTGATGGTGCCTGGGGAAACTGACTTCAACGACCTGCCGGATGAGAGCCTGTTGCTTTTAGATGATGGCCATTGTTTAAGAGATCATGCTCTGGCGGGTTGCCGCTTGAAAAACCATAAAAAAGTGCACACGTTTGGCGCCAATAGTCTGCAAATGCTGGTGCAAATGGTGGACAGCGATATTGGCGTGACCATTTTGCCACAAATGGCGATAGACGCTGGCATCCTGAATGGCACCAACATCCAATATCAGCTCTTACCGATTGAACAGTTCCACCGAGATATTGGCTTTGCATGGCGCAAAGGCCACTCTCGTCAGCCATTACTGAACGATATCATTGACGCAATCGATACCAACGACCCGATGAAGTAAGCCATTCACGCCTGCTAGCCTGAGCCCTCAAAGCGCAATACCGGGAAATCGAGCACTGCGCGTTGCCTCGATTGGCCGATTGGCTGCAGCATGATAGGTAAAAACCAAAGAGAGTTTGGTCGCATCGGTCTGATTTCGACCCGCCGCATGAAACAACTTACTGTGAAAAAACAGCGCATCACCTGCTTGTAAGGACACCCTGACCGCCTGTTTCAAAAGCTGTTTATTTTCCGGCAAATCAGGCCGCAAAAAAAGCGCGGCATCGAACCGACCTGGATCGAGAGATAAACGATGACTCCCTGGTATCACCCGCAAACACCCGTTATTCCGGTGCTCATCGGTCAGCGCAAGCCAAAGGCTCACTAGGTTTTGCTCATCGAAGGACCAGTATCGATTATCCTGATGCCAAAGCGTTGCGGATGAAAAGCCAGGCTGTTTGGTCATCACACAGTTATGATGACATTGGGACAACTCGAGCGCTTCGCTGCCGAGTAGCTTTGCCAAAATTTGCTGGACCGCATCAGCTGTCGCCCAATCCCTGAAGCCAGAATGTCTTGAGCAAGCTTGCAACAACCGTCTTGCGGTATTCGCGCCCAGAGCCTCAGGATCGGCAGGTGCTCCCGGATATTGCACATCGACCTCATACTCCATCGGCGCAAGCTCGGTTGCCAGATGCTCCTCCGCGATCGACCGGAGCGCCTGCGTTCTCGAAACATCAGCAAACCTCGGCACCACGACATAGCCTTGTTCGTCGAAGGTTGTTTTTAGTGCCACTAAATCCACGAGTTGAGCAACTCCCATATACCTGAGACTAGTATACGAGATCTTGCAGCAATCCATTAACTGATAATGGGCTTTTAAAGCATTTGCTCCGAATGCGTAACCATGCCACATTTGCATAAACCGGTTCCGCTTCAGTCTTTAGGATTCAGTCACTATGGCCCTAAAATCCATATCCGCCATTATTGCCGATTTAGCCAAAGCCCAGCCTGACTGGCCGGCAATCTCCCATGAGGCGATGTCGATCACTCGTCTTGAATTGCATCGAAGCACGAATCGTCTAGCCCGAGCGTATGAGGCATTAGGGGTGCAGGAAGGTGACTTCGTGACCATTGCCTTACCAAACTCAATTGAGTTTTATCAGGCCTGTATTGCGACTTGGAAATTAGGAGCGACCCCGCAACCAATCTCAGCAAAGCTGCCAAGAGTTGAACAAATTGCAATCGTGGACTTAGCGAAACCGGCGCTATTGGTCGGCACAGGCGCGGACTTGGCGTTAGGCGTTAAAACCCTCCCGGCGAATTTCATACCGGATCCCACTTTGACCGATGCCGACCTGACAGACAAAGTCAGCCGCTTTTGGAAGGCCCCCACATCTGGTGGCTCAACCGGTCGGCCTAAAATTATTGTGTCCGAACTCCCAGGCCGCTTTGATTTCAGCCAAGACAAACCCTTACAGCAAGAATTTGATCGCGCTCAATTGGTTCCTGGTCCGCTGTATCACAACGGACCCTTCTCATTTTCAATGAACGGTTTATTCCTCGGCAACCACATTGTTGTCATGACCCGCTTTGACGCAGAGCAAACCCTCGCACTGATCGAGGCGCATAAAATTGATTGGATGATGATGGTACCCACCATGATGTCTAGAATCTGGAAATTACCGGATCAAATTCGGCTGAAGTATGACTTAAGCTCACTTCGCGTGATGCTGCATTTAGCGGCCCCCTGCCCGCCGTGGTTAAAAGAAAAATGGATTGAATGGCTCGGCGGCAATCGGGTTCACGAGCTTTTTGGCGGGACTGAAGGCACGGGCGCCACCTGGATCACAGGCGATGAATGGTTGGCGCATCGCGGCTCGGTAGGCAAACTGCTCGGCGGGGCACAGGTCAAGGTGGTGGATGATCAGGGCGAGACGCTACCCGATGGCGAAATTGGAGAGATTTATCTGTTACCGCCTGGCGGACAAGGCAGCACGTATCACTATATTGGCGCAGAATCTTCGGGTCTTGACGGCGGTTGGGAATCCCTCGGAGACATGGGCTATGTCGATTCAGAGGGTTATATCTTCTTATCAGACCGCAAGACCGACATGATCCTCACGGGTGGGGCCAATATTTACCCCGCCGAAGTCGAAGCGGCCATCGACACCCATCCGCTCGTGCGGTCCAGCGCGGTCATCGGCCTACCGGATGAGGATCTTGGCCAGTCGGTTCACGCCATCGTGGATGCGGCAGAAGCTCTTAAAGATGATGATTTGCTGCAGCATCTGACGGAGCACCTGGCGCGTTATAAGATCCCTAGGACCATCGAGATGGTTCAAACCCCATTGCGAGACGATGCGGGGAAAACACGCCGTTCCGCATTGCTTAAAGAGCGGGTTGCACAGGCCATACCCATTACCTAGGTTGGCAAGGCCGCCGAGGCTAAGGGGTCTTGATCAATCAGATGCGCAGTGTCGTTGAAACGTCGCAAAATGATCGCGTCACCCTGCACCACAATATGGCTGATAGAGCCATTATCGGCGCCCGAAAAAGCAAACGAACGGGCTCCGGTAATAGCCTCCAATATTTGGCCAATCACCCCGCCATGAACGAAGACCGCGACCAATTCATCCGGATGAGCTGCTGCAATGGTTTGAATACCCCGAAGCAACCGAGTTTTAAATGTCTCGGCGGATTCCGCCCCAGGGATGACGTCCCAACGGCCTTCTGCTTGCATCTGCTGATAGATCGGATGATTTTCATGGGCCTTAATTCTCAGCACCCCGCCTTCCCAATCCCCTAGGTGGACTTCATGCAAATCCGGATTCTGTTTCGGCTGGCGCCCAATCGCCCGACAGAGGGGCGCTGCGGTCTCGGTGGTGCGTTGTAGCTTGGTGACATAGACCGCACCGATAGGCAGGCTCTGTAATCGCTGTCCAACTTGTTCCGCTTGCACGCGCCCTTGGGGCGCGAGCTCAGGGTCCCCTTGACCATCGACTAAGGGAAAGGGTGAGTCCGCACGAGCGGCTCTCGACTCGCCATGACGCACCAACAGTATTTCTGTTGCGCCCTCAGGTGGGGTAAATCGGGTTTGACGATATTCCTGAACAGTCATAAGTTGCTCCTCAAAGAGCCCAGATGATAGCTCGGATTTCATTGAATACGCCAGTTTGGCTAGGTATTCTTGAGTGACAGAACGCTGAGTCAAGCTTATGAGCTGGGATAAAGAACTCCGAGAACTCGACCAACGTGGTGCGTTGGCTGAAGCGATGGGCGGAGAGGAGAAGGTTGCCCGCCAACATCACTTTGGTAAATTAACGATCCGCGAACGAATACGCGCCGTTATTGATCCGAACTCCTTCCATGAGATTGGGAAGTTAGCGGGTGTTGGCAGCTATAACGAGGCGGGCGAACTGATCAACCTCGTGCCTTCTAATTTTGTTTTTGGGACCGCGGCCATTCATGGCCGACCCGTTATCGTGTCAGGCGACGATTTTACCGTGCGTGGTGGTTCAGCCGATGCCTCAATCGCGGGCAAACGCTTGCAAGCTGAGGGCTTGGCACTTGAACTAAAATTGCCGCACATTCGATTGATCGACGGCATGGGCGGGGGTGGATCTGTAAAGACGATCGAGACCGCCGGTAGAACCTATATTCCGCGCGTCGCAGGCTGGGATACCATTGTTAATCACTTGTCCGTTGCCCCATCGGTATCACTTGCCTTGGGCAGCGTTGCCGGAATTGGCGCTGCAAGAGTCACCACCTCTCATTATTCCGTCATTGTAAAAGATACCGCGCAAATGATGATAGCCGGACCCGCATTAGTCGATTGGGCTAGCCTCGGCGAGGTTTCGAAAGAGGAGCTAGGCTCCAGCCGCATTCATACTCGTAATGGCTCGATCGATGATGAAGTTGCAAGCGAAGCGGAGGCCTTTGATCGGGCTCGGCGCTTTCTGAGCTACCTTCCGAATCACGTCGATGAATTACCCGCTCGTATCGACTGTGAAGACCCAATCGATCGAAAGTCTGAAGCGCTGAACACGCTGGTGCCCAAGGATCCTCGCAAGATCTACAAGATGCGACGCGTCATCGAGTCTGTGGTGGACGAAGGCTCTTTTTTTGAAATCGGCCGCTTATGGGGAAAATCGATTATCACTGGGCTGGCTCGAATCAACGGGATTGCGATTGCCGTTTTCGCCGAGGATCCCATGATCTACGGCGGCGCTTGGACGGCTGATGCCTGCCGAAAATTGGTCCGTCACACCGATCTTGCTTCGACCTTTCATTTGCCCTTGTTGCACCTGGTTGACTGTCCTGGCTTTTTGATTGGCAAACAATCCGAAGAGAGCGGCACCATTCGCTTGGGATCAACTGCTTTTGCCGCCCTTGGGCAGGCGACGTCACCCTTCTGCAGCGTGGTGATCCGCAAAGCCTTTGGGGTCGCTGGGGCGGCCAACACGAAACCGGGCAGCCATCATCATCGATTCTCTTGGCCTTCAGGGGACTGGGGATCACTCCCCATCGAAGGCGGCATTGAAGTCGCCTACAAAGCCGAGTTAGAGGAGTCACCCAACCCTGATCTGCATTTGGCAGAAATTAAAGCTCGGCTCAATCAGCTTCGATCGCCGTTTCGATCGGCCGAATTTTTTGAAATAGAGGATATTATCGAGCCGGCTGAGACTCGTCGGCACCTGTGTCATTGGGCAGAACTGGCTTATCGCGCCCTGCAACCTGGCAGCAGCCAATTTGGGTATCGGCCGTGATCCGGCTCATACTTTTGTCGAGTGTGCTCGTCTCGGGCAACCTAGGCGCCGAGACGCTTTGCAGTCTTGGAGACCTTCAGCGCGTCATCAGTGTTGAATACGAATCAAAAGTGCTTGAGGTGCCGTGCCAGGTTCGTTACAAAAAGGTCAACGAGGGCGAGATCACTTATCCGTGGCGGGCTCAAAGGCAGGCGGGCTATTGTGAGGCTCGGGCCCAGGCCCTGGCTGCTAAGTTTACCGCCCTCGGCTGGACCTGTGAGACAAAGCCCGAATCCAACCTCGATCGCTCAGAAGAACATAGCGCATCCAATCCCTAATCGATGCTTTAAAATTCTGATCTGTCGCCTTACACCCTTTCAGAACACGGCGCCAAGAGCGCTTGGGCATCTGCAGCCGGCGTTGTCCAGCGGCCGATGAATCCAGAAAAAAATCACTCCGTGCGCAACAAAGGATGGTCTTTCGGTAATTGTTTGGCGACCCATAAGGCCAGCTTGTGCGCCATGGCTTTTTGGGAAAGATTCATCTTAGCCAAAGGTTGAATCAGGCGATCATGAACCAGCAATCGATAAAGATATTCGACCTTTTCAGAATGTGAATCCGTTGCCTCAAACTCGACAACGCCGCGCTTTTCGGCGTACACCATCCCAATCCGGATCCCTTCTTTTAATAATCCTGCTTCGTTCACTAATTTCTTGTTCTTAGCCATGGACTCAGTCCGCATCCCAAGCCTTCAATGTAACCGGATCTCGATCAGATTACGACTGCCTACAGCCTGACCAAGACACTACTACGCGCTTCAAGCTTGCTGTGGAATTACCACTGGCGTCAGCTTAGTGAGCAGAGCATCGTGCGAGCAGCTGTCTGCTACTCTGCGAATTTGCCTGCCATAAGGGGCTGCAAGAAACCACTTGATTTTGGCCATCTAAAAATCCCAACGCACGATGAATCTGAGCGGCTTGCCTCTGATCCATCGTGCTATTAAGCTGCCCCTTTTTTAAGAGCGTGCCATGAAGACAGCACATCGATATATCTTAACCTTGACCTGTCCTGATCGCGTTGGGATCGTTGCCACCGTCAGCGAATTGATTGCCTCGTTCAACGGTTGGGTCACCGAAGCCAACTATCATTCGGACCAAGATTCAGGTTTATTTTTCATGCGCAATGAAATTAAGGCTGACTCAATAGGAAATCAAATCGAAGCCTTTAAAGCTGGTATTCGAGCGATCGCCATCGACTTCAACCTACAGTGGGCACTGCATGACACAGCTGAAAAGCAGCGCATCGTGTTATTTGCAAGTAAGGCATCGCACTGCCTAAATGACTTATTGCACCGCTGGCATAATGGTGAGCTTGATTGCACGATTGGCGCCGTGGTTTCGAACCACGAATCGCTGCGCAAAATGGTCGAATTTTACGGTATTCCGTTCGAGTACATTCCAATTATCCCGGACAATAAAACTGCCGGGTTCCATCAGGTTGCCGAAGCCCTCGATCACCTTCAACCAGATGCGGTGATCCTTGCACGATATATGCAGATCTTACCGAGCTCGATCTGTGAGGCCTTCAACGGCCGGATGATCAATATTCATCATAGCTTTTTACCCAGTTTCATGGGCGCAAACCCCTACCAGGGTGCATTTGAGCGGGGGGTCAAGCTTATTGGCGCAACCAGCCACTATGTCACCGAAGATCTCGATGAGGGACCGATTATCGAGCAAGATGTCTCACGAGTCAGTCACAGGCACCAAACGAAAGATCTGATTCGCTTAGGCAAAGACATTGAACGGGTAGTGCTCGCCCGCGCTGTGCGCTCACACCTTGAGCGCCGGGTCTTTATAAGCGGCAATAAAACAATCGTCTTTGACTGATTTTGAGGATGACCGTTTTTTAAAAGGCGGCAATGAGTGTGAGGCCAATGCAAGACATTGCCGCAGCAATCAAAGCATACGGGATCTGCGTCAGCGCGTGATCGATGACATCACAGCCGCTGCCTTGAGCGGCGAGCACGGTGGCATCGGAATAAAAACAAGCATGGCTACCAAAAGCGCTGGCCGACAATAAGGCACCAATGGCGAGCGGTATGCTCACCCCAACGCTTGTAGCTAAAGGCAAGATAATCGGGATGGCAATCGCAAACACGCCCCAGCTGGATCCAGTGGCAAAGGAGATGAGCCCCATGGTTAAAAACGTAATGACGGGAAACAGTAACGGCGTCATTAAGGGCGCGACATTTGCGATGACGAAGTTGGGTAACCCCAGCCGATCGTTCACCTCTTTGAAGACAAATGCGATAACAACAATCGTGAGCGCAGGCAGCATCATTTTAATGCCGTCGAGAACCGCATCAAACATCTCAGTCCAGGCGAGGAGTCGCTGAGCACCGAAGAGTAAAATAGTGAGCGTCACCGATGCAATCACTCCGATCTGGACGTCAAGCTCGTACCACAGGGTAAACCCGATCAAGGTCGCTAACGGCAGTAAGAAATGATACAGCCGAACTTCACGATCCAGCTCTGGCGTGTTGTCTTCGTCACTCAAGGTTGCTGGCTGACGAAGTGGGCTCTGAGCGCTTCTTAGCTCTGCCGCTTTCATCGGTCCAAATGCAGGAATGATCTCCAAAGCGACCAAGGGAACTAACAATACGGCCACGATCGGATAAATCATGTAGGGAATGGCACTGACGTAGAGGTCCATACCTTGACCCGGTTCTGCAAATCCCGATTCTTGAAAAAGGCTTGCGTAAAAAACGGCCCAAGTCGAAATGGGAACCAGCACGCAGATGGGCGCGGCGGTCGAGTCGACGACGTAGGCAAGCTTTTCGCGTGAAACCCCAAACTGATCTGTCACTTTGCGCATGGCGGCCCCAACAGCAAGGGCATTGAGATAGTCGTCGATAAACACGATGATCCCCAACAGCCAGGTATACATCAATGCACTCTTTGAGCTCTTAGCCTTAGCGGCGAGGGCTGTGCTGAAGGCATTGACCGACCCTGCCCGTAACAGCAACATAATCAAGCTTCCCATGAGACCGCAGACAATGATGACCCAAGCAATGGTCTCGCTCATCATGACCTCAAGCAGCGTGCTTGAAAACTGATCCAATGCCGTCGTTGGGCCGAGCATCAAAAGACCGACCAATGTTCCTGCTAACAGTGATTCGATCGGTCGACGGCTAACAACAGCGACGCAGACGGTGATGACGGCCGGCAGCAGTACAAGCCAAGTGTCCTGGATATCCAACAAGTGCTCCTAGTAACGGCATTGATATAAGCGGCGCCATCAAGATTGACGTTGATTGTTTGAACACCCCTTGAAAACAGCTTCAGCCCACGTCACTCCATTAAATCACTGCCTTGCGTTTCCGTTAATTGTGACAGCGATATTAGCGTCAGGATTGCGGCCAAGGCAATGTAAACAGACACCCAAAAGATGCCAAAGTTATTCCACAGTAATACCGCGATGGTCGGCGCTAAGGCGCCCCCGACAATCGCGCCAAGCTGATATCCGAGCGACGCGCCAGAGTAACGTACCTCAGTGCTGAACAATTCTGTGAAGAAAGCTGCTTGTGGGCCGTACTGCATCCCCAGAAAAACAAGCCCCATAGTGACGGCGACACAAATCAACACAGGATGCCCCGTATCAATCAGCGGGAACAACGCAAAACCCCAAAGCCCGGTCAAGATCGCGCCCCACCGATAGACTGTTTTACGGCCCAAACGATCTGATAACCCTGAAAAATAAAATTGCGATGGCACCATAATCGCGGCCGCCACTAAAACGGCCGTCAACATCATGTCCCGAGACAGGGTAACCGTTGGCGAATTAACACCATATGCCACAACAAACGCAATCAATATGTAAAACGTCACTTGAATCGACAAGAAAGCGCCAGCCGCCAGCACGATCCGCTTTGGATAGCGCCGCAGCACTTCAATAACCGGGGACTTTGCGACGGTGGTTTGCTGCGTCGTATCCGTTGACATCTGATTGGCAGCAAGCGCTTTAAACGCGGGGGTGTCTTCTAGTTTTAGTTGCACGTACATCGAGATCAAAATAAGGACAAAACTGGCGATAAAGGGCAGACGCCAACCCCAGTCCATAAAGTCGGCTTCAGACAAACTGGCGCTCACGCCCAGAAACGCAAGGTTGGCGAGAATGACGCCGACCGGCGCGCCGGCCTGAGCATAGGCGCCGTACCAGCCTCGTTGATCTTTCGGCGCGCTCTCCGTAACCAACAACATGGCGCCTCCCCACTGGCCTCCGATCGCTAGGCCTTGGACAAATCGCAGCACCACCAGCAACAGCGGCGCCATCACGCCAATCGACTGATAGGTCGGCAAAAAGCCAATCAGAGTGGTCGCTACCCCCATCATCATCAGCGCAACAACCAACGTTTTCTTGCGGCCCACCCGGTCGCCAAAATGGCCAAAAATGGCCCCGCCCAGCGGTCTTGCTAAAAACCCCACCGCGAAGGTGCTAAAGGATGCAATCAGAACGACCATGGTCGGTAGATCTTGCGGAAAAAAAGCCTTCGGAAAAATAACTGCAGCCGCGGTGCCATAGAGAAAAAAGTCATACCACTCAATGCTCGTTCCAGAGAGCGACGTCAGTGCGACCTTCCGCATATCTTTGGTTTTTTCTTGACTCATAGATCCCCCTTTCCAAGTTCTAAGTTACCTTTCGCTAAATTTAACCGCAAAAGGTCATTAGCGCCTTCCACCAATCGTAAGGCGCGCACCCGGCGATAAAGCGCTTCTAACGGATGTCCGACGACTAAGGCTTGCCCGCCCACTAACTGCACGGCCCAATCAACAATCGTTCCGGCAACTTCCGTGCAAAATACTTTTGCGGCGATCACCTCGTTAACGCTGTTATCGGCGCTATTTGCCCGTCGCGCCGCGCGATACAAGACACTCCGGCCAGCGAATACTTGAATCCGCAGCTCAGCGTATCGCAGCCGGACGCCCTCTTTATCGCCAAGCGTACCCCCTGTCCGATGGGGCGCCAATAAGTGTTGGTTAAGAAAGTCGAGCGCCCACAGGCTCATGCCCATCGCCTCCGCCGCAACCATCAATCGCACATTACCAATATTGGCCAGCGCGCGCGGCATGCCTTCGCCGAGTTTGCCGATCATTTGCCAGCTTGGGACCTTTACCGCCTCAAATCGAAAGGCTGCATGGCCACCACCTTCCATCGAGGTAAACGTGTCGTCCAAAATGACACCATCCGCCTCCCGATCGACGACAACCATCGCCGTGCCTAACTTCGCGCCAATTGGATCTTCGACGTTGACCAGAATTGACAGAAAATCTGCCGTATCGCCGCCAGTGACATAGGATTTTTGGCCATTTAGCGTGAGTTCATCCTTTGCCAAGACAGCCCAGGTAGGGCGAAGCGCGTTATCTGGCTCGGTAAAACCAAATGCTCCTCGTTTTTCACCTGCCATGACCGGTTTTAAAAATTGGCTCGCCAATTCACCCGTCGCTTCATGCAAGATGCCAGGCCCGGGACCAAAAACAAATCGGGTGAGTTCCGAGTTCGCGCTCGCCCAATATTCTCGAAGCATCGTCAGCTCTAAGGCCCCTGCCGGGGCGCCGCCAAAGGCTTCAGGCTGCGTCTTGTAGAAAAAACCCTCCCGCTTCGAAGCTGCTCGGACTTCGGCACCCAGCGCAGCGAGCGGTTCGCCATGCCTCATCCGCTCGCTGCGCGGCAAGATTTCCTGCGCGACAAAGCCTTCAGCCTGCTTCAGAACGGTTAAGAGATTTTTCGATAGTTGTTCTGGCATCAACAATCCTTACTTTCATCAGAAATCAAAATTATGTAGCAATCATCCAAACCCTGATGCCTTCGCACAATTCAGGGTTCAATTTAGCGGTTTTTCGACGCCTACACGACCTTGTACACGACTTAAGACTTTGGAATTTGCTATAGTCTTCTTTTTCTCACAGCGAGCGTCTGAATGAAAGTTGCCATTGGTATTGGAAGCGCCTATTACAACGGCGATGACTGGAATGAATTGGTCGACTACACCGTTGCTGCAGACACCATGGGCGTCGATTACGTCTGGTCCGCCGAGGCCTGGGGCATGGATGCGGTTGTGCCGCTGGCCTATCTCGCTGCTAAAACCCAGCATATCAAATTGGGCACGGGCATTATGCAAATTAGCTCCCGCGTGCCGCCGATGATTGCGATGACAGCGCAAAGCCTCAGAACCGTCTCCAATAATCGTTTTGTTCTTGGTTTAGGCGTCTCTGGCCCACAAGTAGTCGAAGGGTTGCACGGCGCATCCTTTGCCAAACCCCTGTCAAGATTGCGTGAGTGCGTTGATATTATCAAGCTGGGCCTTGCCAGCGAGCGCATTGCTTATGAGGGCAAGCACTATGTGTTGCCAAGGCCAGGGGGTGAAGGCAAACCCATCCGTCTGTCCCAGCCGCCGCAGGCTGATCTGCCCATCTATTTAGCAACCCTTGGCCCAAAAGCGATGGAAATGACGGGCGAGCTTGCCAATGGCTGGCTGGGCACGTCGTTTATGCCAGAGCAAGCCGATATCTTTTTAGAACCGCTCCTACGAGGTCTTGCGAAATCAGGCCGAACGCTTGCCGATATCGATGTGCAGGTGGGCGGGAGTTTAGAAATCGATGACGATGTTGAACGCCTGATCGAAGCCCGACGACCCGCTATGGCTTTTACGTTAGGCGGAATGGGATCGGCGAAGACCAACTTTTATAATGATGCGTTCAAACGCGCCGGTTACGCGGAGGCTGCCGAGGAAGTTCAAGCCTTATGGGTGAGTGGGGATAAAGAGGCCGCAATTCGCGCCGTACCCGATGAAATGGTGCTTAAAACCAATCTCATCGGCACGCGAGAGATGATTGTTGAGCGGATTAAGGCCTATGCCGCCGCCGGCGTTACAACCCTGCGGATCAGCACCTCCGGTCAAAACTGGCGAGAACGCACCGAGACCCTTGCAGAAGCCACAGACTTAATTCATTCGATTCAGTAATCCCAGCAAGGGATCCGTCGACTTAGGTTGACATACCAGGAGCAGCTACCATGCAACAATGCGCATTCTGTGAAGCCGACGTCATCTCACCGATGTATTACACAACGCCAGAGATTAAGGAATTGCATCAACCTTATGCCGGTCTACCGCGGGAGGTGTATTGCAGCGCTGAATGCAGTACCCGACGCTTTGAGGCTTTATTGCAACAGACGGCATCCACTGACGACTAAAGCTTTTCAGAGTCAGTCGAGCCTAAAAAAGCAGGAGACGCCATGAATCGCTGGCAAATCGGGGACGTCCGTATTACTCGTATCGTTGAGATGGAAGTCGCGGGCGGTACACGATTCATCTTGCCCCAGGCAACGCCCGAGGCCGTTTCATCGATGCAATGGTTAGTGCCGCATTTTGCAACCCCCGAGGGCAAGCTCATCATGAGTGTGCATGCCCTCGTTATCGAAACGCCGGATCGACTGATGTTAGTTGATACCTGCATCGGTAATGATAAGGATCGTTCAATCCCCAACTGGCACCAACTGTCGTTACCCTTTTTAGAAGACTTGGCAAAGGCCGGTTATGAACCTGAGCAATTCGACACCATTATGTGCACCCATCTTCACGTTGATCATGTTGGTTGGAATACTCG
>JAQWWC010000080.1 GCA_029249645.1 Pseudomonadales bacterium | reverse complement strand
ATGATGATAAAAGGCGTCGTCACGATGTCGGCGCCGCCTCATCTTCGTGGCTAAGGGTATCGCCTAAACGCCTTGCTTCGTTGGGTAGCATGACCGGAATTTCATCGCGTATTGGATAGGCCAATTGATCAACTGAGCAGACTAACTCGCCAAGTCCTGTATCAAGGGTGAGCGTCCCCTTGCATACAGGGCAAACTAAAATTTCGAGTAATCGGTGATTAATTGCCATAACGCCTACCTTCCATAATTTTCTTGCTTTAGATTTAACCACACCGGTCTACTAACGTCTGTGTTCACTACAATTTTGCGCCAGGGTTTTCGATTAATCACTCGGCTGTAATGCCTGCCGGATTTTTTCCTTGAGCGCATCAGGTAAGTCCAAGCGAACAACCAGAACCAATACAGGTGCCCTGATGGCCTTAAAGTCGAGCGCGCGGCATCTGCTGTAGTCTTTTTCAGTCATAACAACGGGTAGGTCATCATGAAAGTTAAGATCCTCCTCACCAAAGGGCGCATGGTCCGGCCAAGGATGCTCAATCACCGAGCAACCCAACCCTGAAAGGGTCTGGAAAAATCGTTGTGGATGGCCAATGCCTGCCACGCCATGCACGGATTTCCGCTTAATGACATCCAAAGACACTGTCTGGGCTGTTTTAGCATCAAGCAGGTGATCGATCTCGACGGCAATTGAGAGGGCGCTTGCGGGCGCTACCTCAAACTGATCGGGCCCGTTAACCAAAATACAATCCACTTCCTGTAGCCGCGAGGGCTTTTCTCTCAGCGGACCCGCCGGGAGCAATCGACCATTGCCAAAACCTCGGAGGCCATCGATCACGACTATCTCGAAATTACGCGGCAGCGGATAGTGTTGTAAGCCATCATCGCTAATGATCACGTTGCAATCGGTGGTTTCACTCAAATGGATGGCTGCTTGAACTCGGTCTCGGCAACAAATTGTAGGAACGCCCGTTGACGCCTCGATCATAAGAGGCTCGTCGCCAACCAAGGCGGGGTCGGACGCTGCAGAGACTCGGATTAAATGTTTTGAAGCCCCACCGAACCCACGAGAGATCACGCCAGGCTTATAGCCTTCCTGGGTTAACCATTTGGCGAGTGCAATCACAACGGGCGTTTTGCCGGTACCACCGGCGGTAATATTACCCACTACAATAATTGGGATTGGGCTTTGGTAACGTGCTTGATGGGTCTCTGAGCGACGCCGTTTGCGCCCCGCGAGCTGTTGAAACACCCAACTGAACGGAGTCAGCAAACTCAACCATCGAGCTCGCCGATACCAAGCCTTGGGTAACCACAGTCCTAATTGAAAACCCTGCCGCTGATCGCCGGGAACAGCCCGGACCGACTCAACAGTTGAGGATTGTACCTGAGGCTCGAGCGCTGTCTCTGAGTCTCCGACTTGATAAAATTTCGCGTAGCGCTCACCGAGTTGTAATAGTTCTTGGTGAGTGCCCTGCTCCTTAATTTCACCGTTGTCTAAAACTAGGATCCGGTCCGCTTTTTCGATCGTGCTTAAACGATGGGCAATCACGATGGTCGTACGCCCTTTAACGACCTGTTCCAGGGCGGTTTGAATGGCACGTTCTGACTCAGTATCTAACGCGGACGTCGCTTCATCGAGAATCAATACGGGCGCATCTTTTAATAGCGCTCTGGCGATTGCCAAGCGCTGGCGTTGGCCACCCGAGAGCAATACACCATTGTCTCCGACTTCAGTTGCTAAGCCTTGATCAAATTCTTGAATAAAATCCCAGGCTTGCGCATCTTGAGTCGCTCGCTCGACGTCGGACGCCGTTTTGTCCGCCAAAGCGCCATAGGCAATATTGCGTTCAATAGTGTCGTTGAACAACGTGATGGTTTGACTAACGAGCGCCATATGGCTTCTCAGGCTTTTGCGCGTCATCGTGGCAATGGCATGACCGTCTAATAAAATTTCACCAGAGGTTGGTTCGTAAAACCTCGGGATCAACGAAGCAAGGGTTGATTTGCCGCCACCGCTCGGGCCGACCAGAGCGATTGTTTCACCCGCCAAGGCTGTGAACGAGATGTTCTTAAGCACCTCGCCGTCGGCATGCGGGTAGCTAAACGATACATTCCGAAATTCGATCGAGCCCTTGACCGCCTCTAAAACTAAATCGCCATCATCAGGCTCCACAGCCTCGTCTAGGACGTCAAACAGGTCTGCGGATGCCGCAATGCCTTTTTGAACAATGGCGATGATTTCGGTTAATTGACGGATTGGTTTTGCGAGGAGTCCGCCGGTTGTGATGAAGGCGACGACATCGCCAGTTGACATCAGACCGCGGATGCTAGGGTCCAACAACAACCAGACCAGCCCTGCTAACACCAACGATACGATCAATTGAATCACCGGCGTCGCGATCGCGGATGTGATGACCATTTTCATTGACTGATTGCGGTTGAAGGCACTGACGCGTTCAAACCGTTCGCGTTCATATCTTTCGCCGCCAAAGGTCCGAACCTCGCGATAGCCTTGAACGGCTTCAGAGGCCACCTGTGTCACGTCCCCCATGGAGTCCTGAATACGTTCGCTGATCCGCCGAAACCGGCGTCCGGCTATCCGTGCGAGCAAGCCAATGATTGGTGCCGCGATTAAAAACAATAAGGTTAAACGCCAGTTAAGATAGATTAAAAAGCTTAGATAGCCCACAACGGTTAAGCCTTCGCGAAACAATATCTTAACGGCGTCGGTTGCAGCCCCTGTGACCTGTGTTACGTGATAAGTCAGCTTGGCGACAAGGTGACCAAAGGGGTGATTGTCAAAGTAGCTGCTTGGCAGGCTGAGAAAACGATCAAACAGCTCGACACGCAACGTGTAGATCATGGCGTTTGCAGCGAAATGAATAAAATAGTTGCCGATAAAGGTTCCGATTCCACGGATTAAAACAATGACGACAATGGCTGTCGGGACAAATTCCTGGTTGTCGATTGCATTCAGGGTTAGCCAGCTTTGAAGCTTTTCCATGGCCCAGCCTGCCGTATCAGCTGGGTCTCCTTGAAGTGAGTCCACTAAATAAGCAACGAGTTGAACAACGCTCACGTTGGCGATGGAATACAGCGAGAACCCAATCAGGCTCATAAAAAACGCTGTCCAAGGCGTATAACCCAAGAGTCGCTTATAAACCACACTGTCCGTTGTGTTTGAGCTCATAGCGTGATCAATTCGGGGCTTCTGAATTCGACTGGGTTTTAATTTGCACCCGGGTGACGCCGACTTGGGTCAAAATGTCGAGCAGGGTCACGACATTTTGATGGCTGGCACGCGCATCTGCCATGAGTACAACGTGTTCTGGCTTGAGTGTTTCTATGGCCGATTGAATGGCAATTGTGAGCGCAGCAGATTCTGGACTCAAAACAACGGCATCGTTGATCGCGTATTCCCCGCGGCTCGACACGCTCACAACCATTAAGTCTGACGTCGACTCTGACTGGCCATCGGCTGTTGGTAGTTCCAAATCAATCTGCGTCTCTAATTTAAACGAAGTCGAGACCATAAAGAAAATTAGCAACAAGAATACAACGTCGATCAAGGGCGTTAAATTAACCTCAAGGGCGTCTGTTCTTCGACGAACAAAGTTCATCCTTCGGACCGCTCTGCTAAAAAGGGAACTTGCTTGGCGGTAATGTGATCGACGAGGCTCTGAGCATCTTGCTGCATGTCGATCGCAAGCTCATCGATTTTTCGAACCAGAAAACGATGGCAAAACAGTGCCGGGATGGCAACGCTAAGTCCGGCAGCAGTGGTAATCAGGGCTTCGGAAATACCGCCTGCTAAAGCGGGTGCATTGCCGATACCTGCCAATTGAATGGCGCTAAAGACTTTAATCATACCAATGACGGTGCCTAGCAACCCGAGTAATGGCGCGATCGCCGCGACGCTACCCAAGGTCGACAAATAACGTTCCAAGTCATGAACGACTTGGATACCTGTGGCTTCAATGCTTCGAAGCATCGGGTCTCGGCCGAAGGGGTTTTGCTGAATTCCGGCGGCCAACACCTGACCTAAAGGCGAGCTGAGCTGCAGTTTGCTAAGGGCCTCTGACGTGAGTGGGCCCAATTCAATCTGGACTAGCACGTCGGCCAAAAGTTGTCTCGGGGCAACCGTTTGGCGGCGCAACGTCCAAGCACGCTCGATTGCAATGCCTGCGGCAACGATGGAGCAGGCAATGATCGGAATCATCAACCAGCCTCCTGACTTTAGGAGTTCAAGCACGCCGTATCCCACGTTGAGCAAATCGGTACTTTAGCACAAGGATCTGAGTTCGCCTCGGCTCTATCTGAATCTGGATTATCAAAATTTAAGCTACAATTTTGTTGTCAAATAACGTTGCAATCTGGTGAGCACTGAGACCCAAGTCTTGGGCAAGGATCTCTTCACTGTGCTCACCAAGGCTCGGCGCGCGAAGCGCAGGCAGGTTAGTACTCGCGCCAAAGCGAATCGGGTTGGCTGGCGCCAGGTAGGTTCCAATGCCAGGCTGATCTAGCAAATTGAACAGCGGATTGTCTTCCGAGCAATCCGGATCCAACGCAAGCAGCTCTTGGAATGTGTGATATGGCCCAAAACAAACGCCGGCCTCACCGAGAAGTTGGCTCACTTCTTGGCCCGTATGGGCCTTAAACCAAGGGTTTATTAGCTCTGCTATCAAGATGCGATGCTCAAATCGCTGACTTTGGGTTTCAAAATAGATTGATTGATGCGTTGCAAGGTCGGCAACCTTCTCTGAGATACCGGTTGCTTTGATGATCGCTTGCCATTGTTTGGGCGTGAGCCCAACCAACATGAATCGCTTGCCATCTTGACTCACAAAGTCTTTTCCGAAAGCGCCGTAAAGATAATTGCCATAACGGGGTCTCTCTGCTTGATTTATCGCAGCTTCTGCAAGGTTGCCAAGGTGACCGGCAGTTGCCAGAGCGACATCCTTTAGCGCAATTTCGACCAACTGACCTGCGCCCGACGTTCGGCGATGACGTTCCGCGGCCAACAGCGCGGTTGCCGCCATCTGACCGGTTATATTGTCCCAGGCTGGCAATACATGGTTTGTGGGCGCTGAATCCATGGGATCGCCCGTCACCGCAGCGAAGCCACTCGCTGGGTTGACGGTATAATCAACCTCAGACCCGCCTTTTCGATTGCCTAGAATGTTTATATAAATCAGATCTTTACGCGCTTTTTTTAAATTTTCATAAGACAACCACCCACGAGCTGGGAAGTTGGTTAAAAAAAGGCCTGCATCATCGCCAGGCCGAGCTAACAGCGCGGTAATCAGCTCTTGCGCCTCAGGGCGTCGGATATCGAGTTGAATCGATCGTTTACCTTTATTCATACCTGCCCAGAATAAACTGGTGCCACGGTCTGTTACGGGCCAGCGCTGGTAGTCTAAGCCGCCGCCAATGGGGTCAAAACGAATAACATCGGCGCCTAATTGCGCCAAGGTCATTCCGCCTAGAGGTGCCGCAACAAAGGCGCTGCCTTCTACGACGCGCATTCCCGTTAAGATTCCCTGCATGCTCGCTCCTCTTCGTTGGCATCTCGTGTCAGGCTCAGATCACGCGTTAGTCCGTTGAGCCAGCTGCTTTTAAACGTCTCTAGGGTAGCAACACGGCTAACGACCAATCCAGTACCTTAGCGTCAGGTAAGTCGCTAGGCGCCTCGGGACCGCGTTTTGCGAAGACCTCAACCACAAGCTTTGCAACCGTTGCATCCTGAACCGGGTGCGTTTCAATGATGGTGATCTGCGAGGACAGGATGTCCCCCTCAAAAACGGGACCAACATGATCACAACGGTACCAAGCCAGAATTTGCAAGATATGCGGTAAGCCCATCGCGAGTTGTTTACTGGCAATTGAGATAGTGTGCCCGCCATAAACTAGGCGTTTTCCGTAAACGCTGCGGGTCGCATCCGTATGTGTCATGGCAAGGTTCAGGGTCATTCGGACGAGTTCTGGTGCTGAAGTGACGGTGTCTGCGGCTTCGACCGCAAGCGTTTGTCCAGCCGTTAAGGGCTCACACGCGCTGGGATATCGGGCTCGATAAGCCGCAAAATGCCAGTCTGGGACATGCGCCAGCAACTGCTCGTCGGTAATTTCTGCTGGCATGACGCTAAAGTCATCGTCGTGACCTGTCTTTGCATCCGGATTCCGGCAAGGGATCATTGGGCAACGCCAAAAATGTAAGACGGTATCCCCTTTTTGGTTTTTAACTTGGATTTCTAACGCGACCATCCCAGATGCTGCCCTACCGGGTTTGATCGTGTTTTGTTTTAGTCCAACAACCTGAGTTTGCGTTGTGAGGGTATCCTGAATAAATACCGGTGCCAGCAGTTGAAGCCCTCGATAAAAGAGATTGCCGAGCACGCGTTGGCTTGGAATCGTGCTTTGGCCGATCGCCAAATTGCAGACGAGTGCTGGGTTCACAAGCATTCTTGGCTCACGGGTCACGGCCTGACACAGCGGTTGATCCAACGTTAGACGATTACGGTCGCCAAACAGGCTTTGGTGCAAGGCGGCCATACCATCGGTTACGGTAACGGACGGCACATCAGAGAAATCTTGGCCGACGAAAAAGTCCTCAAAGTATGGAACGTTCATCATTGTGAGCAACCTCGCGTCGAAATGGGCCAAAGTTCCTGCACGCATCCATCTCGTACCACATAATAATAATCATGCAGGTTCACGGTTGGGTCGCAATGCGGCGTTAATAACTCTAACTTGTCACCCAATTGTAGCGTTCTAGAGGGGTTGTCCAAGGCAACAATGCCATGCTCATCGCCACCCCAATAGTAATTGAGACCATCGATGTCTTTAAATTGGGGTGGCATCTTGTCAGAAGCCAGAGATTTAAACCCGGCATCAACGGTCACGGTCCGCGGTTTGGGTTGGCTGATCAACGTTACTAAAACGGTTAAGGCCACCGAGAAGTCTTCAAAGGTTGGCCCGTTGTTACTTTCAATATCTCGATACTCAATGTCCATAAACGCGTATGAGCCAGCTTGCAACTCGCTTAACACGCCCAGCTCTGCTTCAAAGTCGATTGAGCCTGTCCCGCCCCCAGACATGAGCTGCACTGCGTATCCTGCGCGCTCGACGACGTTTCTCGCCTCAACGCCTGCTGCCAGGGCGCGCTGATATTTGCTTTTGCGCTTGTCGTATTCAGGAATGTGCATGCAATGCCCAGCATAGGTTTGCAGTCCAAAAAACACCAAATGTGGACAGTCGTGATCAATCATTTGTAAGAGTGCCAATAAGGCCTCGCTCGGGGCGACGCCGGTCCGGCCCAAGCCAGGATCGATATCGATGAGGATCTTCAAAATTGTTTGCGTTTGAGCAAGCGCCTCTTCGAGTCTCATGGCCGCCTCAGGATGATCGACCACTACAATCAGTTGTGCATTATGCCGCGCAAGCTTAGAAACACGTTCGATGGTTCGCTGATCAACAACTGGCGAGGTAATCAAAATCGGTTCAATGCCGGCCCGTTGCATGACTTCTGCCTCAGATACTTTGGCGCAGCAAATACCTGAGGCACCTAGGGCCAACTGTCGATGGGCAATCACAGGACATTTATGCATCTTGCTGTGTGGCCGTAGTGCAATGCCGGTTGTCTGTGACCATTGCGCCATCCGCGCGAGATTTGCTTCAAATCGCGCTTCATCCAGTAATAATGCGGGTGTTGGTAAATCGGCTATCGGTACCGGCTCGGCAAGCCGAATTGGGTCAATCGGCCGCGAGTTTAATTGGGCGTTAAACCATCGATCAAATTCCATTGGGTTCCTCAAAGTGACAGTCCTGGGTTTGGCAATCATCACCCTGCTCAACTTGCAACGTGACATGATGAATCGAAAACTGTTGCGCCAGGGCGTGGCTGACGGTCTGATAGCCGTTGGGTTGAGCCCACAAAGGGTGCTCTGGCATCACCAAATGCGCGGTTAGACAGGTTTCCTGCGTGCTCATGGCCCAGATATGTAGGTCGTGAACGGCGGTAACCCCGGTGATATTTCGTAAAAATTGGGCAACTGCTTCCGGATCGATGTTGCGCGGCACCGCATCGAGAATCAGGCTGAGTGCATCCCCCAGCATCCGCCAGGTTAGGTATAAAATGACTGAAACGATGGCTAATGCCACGATAGGATCGATCCAGTAGGCATCCGTGTAGAGCATGACAATGCCCGCGACGACAACCCCTGCTGAGACCAAAGCATCGAATGCAAGGTGCAAAAAGGCACCTTTAATATTGAGATCATGATGGCTTTGCTTCATGAAAAGCAGTGCTGCCCCGCCGTTAATGAGAATGCCAATTGCCGCGACATAAATGACCATTTCCGTATGCACGATGGCGGTTGATGACAGCTTTTCAAATGCACCAAAAGCTATATAAACAGACGCCAACAGCAAGGTAATGGCATTTGTGAGGGCTGCTAAAATTGTGGTTCGACGATAACCGTAACTGAACCGGGCACCGGCTTTCTTAGTTGCAAGGTAGCTTGCGATCCAGGCTAAAACGAGGCCCAAGACGTCGCTTAAATTATGGCCGGCATCCGCCAGTAAGCCCATAGAGTCAGCTTCGACCGCTAAAACCGCTTCAACAATCGTAAAAGAAAGATTGGCAACGACGGCGAGTCCAAAGCTTAAATTGATCGTCCCGGAAAATGACGGCGCGTGGTGGCCATGATGATCATGCATAAAAGCGTCCTATTCGCTTAGATTTTCCCAAGTCAAGTCATGACTCGCAGGGTAAGTCTATCCCAAGCTGGAGCGCGCCAAAACCGCTAGATGAATCCGATCTTCTGAGCGACAAGCCTCGCGATCGCGAGCGAGGCGGTCAGCCCTGGAGACTCGATGCCGAACAGATTGACCAGACGAGGAAACCCAAGGCCAGACTCTTCACGAATCAAAAAGTCTGCAGCCGGGTCGCCCGGCGCTTGTATCTTTGGTCGAATGCCGGCATAGCTGGGGTTCAAGCTGCCAGACCTTAGCCCTGGAAAATATCGCCGAATAGCGCGGTAGTACGCAGGCAAAGCGGCCGCGGTGACTTCAAAATTGGCCTCGGTCACATATTCAATATCTGGTCCAAATTTGACCTGGCCACCTAAATCGATCGTGGCGTGAATGCCAAGCCCTGCGCCACTCTCGGGCGGGGCAGGATAGATTAGGTGCCTGAAGGGATTTTTACCCGTCATTGCGAAATAGTTGCCTTTACAGAAATATAATTTTGGTACGGCGCTTGATGGAAACCCGTCGATCGCGCTGGCAACCGCTTGTGCGCCAAGGCCTGCCGCGTTAATCACACAGTCAGCGGTGATTTCAAATTCCGACCGGTCCGATTGCACACTGACCTTTAGGCTAAATCCACGGGTATGGCGCGATATCTGAGTGACTGCAGACTGGGTACTCAATAGCCCGCCATTGGCCTCGAAATCCCCAAGCAGCGCACGCATATAATCCTGCGCGCTTAAAATCCCGGTTGACGGCGATAGCAATGCCCCGAGGGCTCGCACATTGGGCTCAAGCGCGGCAACATCAGATTGTGTGAGTTGAATGAGGTCCTTGACGCCGTTGCTAACGGCCGAGCCAGCGATTCCTGCCAGTTGATCAAGTTCTGCCGTATTGGTCGCAACAATTAATTTACCGCAACGTTTAAAAGGAACTGCATATTGATCGCAGAAATCGTAAAGCAAAGTTTTGCCTTCCAGGCAGAGATTAGCCTTAGTGGAGCCCCTTGGATAATAGATGCCGGCATGGATGACTTCACTGTTACGGCTGCTAACGCCCTGCCCAGCATTGGCTGCGCTTTCTAAGATTAGGCATTCTTGTCCCGCTCGAGCAAGTTCCCGGCCAATCGCCAAGCCAACAGCGCCGGCGCCAATAACAATGGTTTGGATATGATCTGTCATAAAAAGGCGGGTTTAAAGCGTTCGATCGACATTATCACAGCAATCGCAAACTGGGTCGATTAGCGGAAATTGCCGCCAAATTTGGCATGCATTCTCAGAAGAAAGCATTTGCTTCCGAGAAAATGAATCATCACATAGGAAGTGGGTACTGCCGGTTCTCAACGGATGGAGTTGCACCTGCTAGGTGCGCGATTGCGTGTGGAGATTGTGTTGCGGCCAATAATGACTTGAGGTGCAGACAGACTAAACGGCCGGTACGGAGCTTGTCTTTGCTAGATTTCATCCGTTTCGCGGCTTGCATCGCTAATCGCGAGTGATCTTTATCATTTGTAATAACGCACGGTTTAACCGGCCGTGAGGGCAACGCCATAATCGACAGCGTGTTGCTGCTAAAGTTGCTGGCCGTCGTGCTGGGCTTACGCTTTCCGGTCGCTCTCCGATGAATTCGACCTTGCCTAGCCGCAAAGGATTGGCTTTCAATCTTAGCTTCTAACATTGTTGTCTCTAACATTGTTGTCTCTAACATTGTTGTCTCTAACATTGTTGTCTCTAACATTGTTGCCTCTAACATTTTAGTCTCTAACATAGCTGAGCCCCTCTTATCGTCATCACCTTTATCAGCACCCTCCGACAAAGACCCTATTGGGTTTTGCCGTTTCGTCAACGCTCGACATCTTTGCCGGGTTTATTCCAAACATCGCAAGCGCTGACAATTTGCTGTACAGGCATACAGTATCTTAATGCTGTACGCTTGTACAGTATTATTTGCTCTTAAAAACGAGCCCGATATCTGACATAGCAACGACCACTGGACGCGTTTGATCAACAGCGCCAGATAAAATCGCTTCAGCGAGTGGATTCTCGATCATGCGCTGTATCAGCCGTTTCAAAGGCCTTGCGCCATAAGCCGGATCAAAGCCTGCCTCGGCTAAATTGTTAAAGACCTCATCTTCCAGGGTCATCTCGATGCCCTGCTCCGCGATCCGTGCCAAGAGGTCGTCTACTTGAATCCGAGCAATGGCTTTAATATTGGCCTCGGTCAAGGGTTGAAAAATAACACTGTCATCGACCCGGTTTAAGAACTCTGGTCGAAAGTGTTGTTTAACGGCAGCCATCACGGCGTCTTTGATATCATCCATGCTGGACGCTCCCGCTTTAGACTGGATCACGTCAGAGGCGAGATTCGAGGTCATAATGAGGACCGTATTTTTGAAATCCACTGTTCTGCCGTGACTGTCGGTCAGACGGCCATCGTCGAGTACTTGCAGCAAGATATTAAAAACATCGGGATGCGCCTTCTCGACTTCATCTAGCAAAATGACCGCATAGGGCTTGCGCCGAACTTGTTCTGTCAGATAGCCGCCTGTCTCGTAACCCACATAACCCGGTGGGGCGCCAATTAAACGGGACACGGAGTGCTTTTCCATATACTCAGACATATCCAGTCGAATTAGTGCTTGTTCTGAATCGAACAGATTCTCGGCTAAGGCTTTCGAAAGCTCGGTTTTACCCACGCCAGTCGGGCCTAGAAATAAGAAGGAGCCATTGGGACGGTTCGGATCAGACAGCCCGGCACGAGCTCGGCGTACGGCGTTGGCAATGGCCGAGACCGCGTCCTTCTGCCCCACGACCCGTCGTTGCAGAGCCGTTTCCAGTTCTAAAAGTTTTTCACGGTCACTGGCCAGCATTTTGTGAATGGGAATACCGGTCCATTTCGATACGACTTCAGCAATTTCGTCCTCAGTTACTTGGTTTCTGAAGAGCTTTGCCGCAACTTTATGACCGCTGGCCTGGTCCTCGATTTGTTTTTCAAATGCCGGTATTTGACCATATTGTAACTCTGACATCCGAGTCAGGTCGCCGGCCCGTCGGGCAACCTCGAGCTCCTGCCGGGCTTGATCCAAGGACTCTTTGAGATTCTGAGCGCCCTGCTGTAAGTGTTTCTCTCGCCGCCAAACTTCATCTAAGTCCGCAAACGCACGTTCTGACGCTCGAATATCGCCTTCAAGCTCTTCCAAGCGTTTTTTCGACTGACTATCCTCTTCCCGGCTGAGCGCTTCTCGCTCAATTTTGAGTTGAATAAGCTTCCTTTCTAATTGATCCATTTCTTCAGGTTTCGAATCGATTTCCATCCGAATCGAACTGCCCGATTCATCGATTAGGTCGATGGCTTTATCGGGTAATTGACGATCTGTGATGTAGCGTTGGGAGAGCTGGACCGCCGAAATAATGGCTGGATCCGTTATGGTGACGCCATGGTGGAGTTCATAACGTTCTTTAAGGCCTCTCAGAATCGCAATGGCATCTTGAGCGCTTGGCTCGTTGACCTGAACGCGCTGAAAGCGGCGCTCCAAGGCTTTGTCTGATTCAATAAACTGCCGATATTCGTCCAGGGTCGTCGCACCCAGACAGTGGAGATCGCCACGCGCGAGTGCAGGCTTCAGCATGTTCCCGGCATCCATCGAGCCCTCCGCACGGCCTGCGCCGACAACCGTATGCAGCTCGTCAATAAACAAAATCACTTCGTCACGCCGGCGTTCAAGGGCTTGTAAGACAGCCTTTAGCCGCTCCTCAAACTCGCCGCGGAATTTTGCGCCAGCTACGAGGGCTGCTAAATCTAACGATAAAATGGCTTTATGCCGCATGCCTTCCGGCACCTCTTGATTGATAATCCGAAGTGCCAAGCCCTCAACAATTGCCGTCTTACCCACCCCTGGCGCGCCGATAAGCACCGGGTTGTTTTTAGTACGTCGCTGCAACACCTGTATGGTTCGTCTGATTTCACTATCGCGGCCGATGACAGGATCCAATTTTCCTGAGCGCGCGAGTTCGGTCAGATCAACGGTGTACTTTTGAAGCGCCTGGCGCTCGTCTTCCGAGCTTTCGTTGTCAACTTGCGGGCCATTACGGGATTGATTGATTGCGCGCGTTAAAGCATCCGGGTTGATACCACTGCTCTGTAACTGTCTTGCTAACGCGTCCGTGCCTTCAAAAATCGACAATAACAGTACTTCTGCTGAGATAAATTCATCTCCTAATTCATGGGCTTTTTTTTCAGCAAGATTCAGCCAACGAATAAGTTCTGGGCCAGGTTGGACCTCACCGCGATTCGGCCTAACGACGGGCAGCCCTGCCAGTGAGTCGTTGAGGCCTTTCTTTAACTTCTGCAGGTTTGCGCCCATTTGGCCCAGAAGCGTACTGACTGTGTCAGTCTTATCTGCAAGCATCGCGTAAAATATATGCTCTGGCGCCAAGATGTTGTGATCTCTTTGCACGGCTAGAGATTGGCCGTCGGATAAGGCTTGTTGCACCGCAGTGGTTAATTTATCCATTCTCATTGTGAATCCTCACTGATTCGATAATCTGCTCACGCGTCGCGTTTTCGCGTCTGGGCTTATGTATAATACCTTGGGAGTGAAAATCAAGGGCAAACGCTTTGTGATCACCAGATGCACGGAGGAACGGATTTCGGTCCGGGTCAAGGCCCGACATTATTGCGAATGACAATTCCAGGTTTAGGTAGACTGGGCCGTTGCCTATCTTGCAACCATACGAGCAGAAACGTTACCGATTAGCACGTTTTATCCTGATTGGTCTGTAGCGACCGGCGTCTCCGAAAGCGATCCCCGCACGGCGATTCTCAGTGGCTCTCGGCTTCGGTAATCGTGTTTTGGGTCCATTATTCTTCGAGGGCATCAAGGTGAGCGAAAAGGTCTACATCACGCCACAAGGCGCGAGCAAGCTCCGAGCCGAGCTGCAGTATCTCTGGCGGGACAAACGGCCGAAGATCACTCAACAGGTCTCTGCGGCAGCGGCCTTAGGCGATCGGTCTGAAAACGCCGACTATATCTATGGCAAACGGCTACTTCGAGAAATTGACCGTAGAGTCCGGTTTCTTGAAAAACGGCTCGATGTTTTGGAAGTCGTGGACCGAACTCCGAAAGATACCGAGAAGATTTTTTTTGGTGCCTGGGTTCGACTGCAATTGGATAATGATGACGTGATGACGCACAGAATTGTCGGAGAAGACGAATTCGACCTAGCTCGGGGTTGGATCAGCTTGAATAGTCCAGTTGCAAGAGCGTTATTGGGCAAAAGAGTCGGTGATGAGGTTGTCATTGAACGGCCTGCCGGTAAAATTTTTGCCGAGGTAATGGGCGTCAGCTATAAGGATTTTTTAGATGAGCAGTAAACGATTCGAACGGCAAAATATTGCAAAACTTGACGGCTATGTGCCAGGCGAACAACCGTTCAACGCGCCCGTCATAAAACTGAACACGAACGAGAGCCCTTACCCGACCTCACCGAAAGTACAAGAGGTGATCGCGAGCATTGCAATCGAATCACTCCGGCGCTACCCACAACCAACAGCAGACCGTTTTCGATCGACTGCGGCATCGGTTCATAAGGTTGCACGCGAAAACGTGATTGCAACGCGCGGGGGCGATGAGCTGTTGCGGTTATTGCTGACGACCTTTGTTGACCCAGGGGCCTGCGTCGGCATGACCGACCCAACCTACTCTCTCTACCCAATCCTTACAGCAATTCAAGACGCGACGGTCGCCTCGATTCCGCTCGAGGCAGATTGGTCTCTACCCCAGAATTTTTCGAGCGTGATTACCGGGCATCAGTGCCAACTTACGTTTATCGTCAATCCGCATGCACCGAGTGGTCGTTTGATCGACGGAGAGACCTTGCGCGTTTTAGCCTCAGAGATTGAAGGCATTCTCGTAATTGACGAAGCTTACGTGGACTTCGTCTCAGACCCCGCGCATGACCTGACCCAATTAGCGGTCAACTCAGACAATATTGTCTTGCTCCGAACGCTGAGCAAAGGCTATGGCCTTGCCGGCCTAAGAGTGGGTTACGGCATTGGCCCTCAGCACCTTATTGACCCGATGCTGCACAAGACGCGTGACAGCTACAACCTCGATGTCATTAGTCAGCAACTCGCGGAAGTCGCTTTAGCGGATCAAGCTTATGCAAAGTCAGTTTGGGAGCAGGTTCGTTTAAGCCGTTCAGACCTTTGTCGTGACCTTCAGGCGCTGGGACTGCAAGTCGTCGCATCTGAAAGCAATTTTCTGCTGGCGACCGTGCCCCCAGAATGCCCCCTGAGCGCCGAAGCACTCTATGAGGGTTTGAAAGCACGGCATATTCTAGTGCGCTACTTTTCGCATGATCGCTTGCAGGACAAGCTTCGTATCACCATTGGGACAGTTGAAGAAAATACTCATCTACGGCAGCATCTTGCAGCGCTTGTTCAAGGTGAGCCGATTAAGGCGTCGACGTAAAGGATCACGAGAACATGGTGGAACTCGATATTGACGACACAACCCAAACCGGGCAAATCGTTTTGCGTCCAAATGCATCCGGCACTTGGCGGTTCAATCTGTATCTTCTGTACACCCTAATGATCGTGTCAGGTACCGTAAGCATCGGGTTTTTATTTGCCGGGGCTTGGATGATTCTGCCATTCTCCATCATCGAGATGGGTGCGCTGGCAGGGTGTATGTTTTACTGTAACCGGCAATGCAATCGTCAAGAAGTAATTACGGTTTCGGATGAACTTGTAAGCATCGAACAAGGCGTTCGTTCGCCAAATCAAGCGATCACCTACCAGCGACTTTGGGCCAAATATTTGGTTTCACCGCCGCCTCATCCCTGGGGTGTCTCCCGAATTGCGATTCGTAGTCATAACCACGAGTCAGAATTGGGCCAGTTCCTCAGCCAGGCAGACAAGCAACAACTGGTGAAAGCGCTTAAGCGGGTGACGCCGCGGTAGGCGCGCGCCCTCCTCTTGCGATTAACCAATTTCTCGAATTAACCCTTCTTGGGCAACGGACGCAATCAAAAGGCCGGCTTCAGTGAACATGCTACCGCGATTGAAACCGCGAGCACCCCCAGCTGCCGGAGAGTCTTGCTCGAACAAAATCCATTCGTCAAACCGGAAAGGTCTATGGAACCACATGGCATGGTCTAAGCTCGCCGTCATTAAACCCGTTAAGAACGATTTGCCATGTGGCAGCGTGCAAGTACTCAAAATCCCCATGTCGGAGGCATAAGCCAGCAAACATTGGTGCATTGCGATATCGTCACCAAGTGGTTGCCTTGCGCGAAACCAAGTATGTTGCTTGGGCGCCCGTTTTACCGGGTTAAGGAAATCAACCGGCTCAACCCGTTTGAGTTCAATTGGGCGCTGTCGCATCATCATTTCGCGCATAGCTGGTGGAAACTGTTCGAGCCGAGCCGCCAAGGCCTCAGAGTCATCAGGGATATCGTCTGGCAGGGGCACATCCGGCATGTCCCTTTGATGGCTGAGGCCGTCTTCCAGCACCTGAAAACTACAGGACATATTAAAGATCGCCTGCCCTGCTTGAATGGCAACGACTCGCCTTGTTGTGAAGCTCCGGCCATCCCGAATACGGTCGACCTCATAGATTATTGGACGCGTCGGGTCTCCTGGGCGTAAAAAATAGCCGTGGAGCGAGTGGCAATGCCGCCCTTCCACCGTTCTAAGAGCGGCAATGAGCGCCTGACCAATAACCTGGCCGCCAAAAACCCGAGGGGTTCCAAGGTCTTCGCTAATGCCTCGAAACAGATTGGTTTCAATCTGTTCTAAATCGAGTTGGTCAATAAGAGTAGGTTTGTCCAAGTGAGATCTCTTTTGCGGGTTAAAGCGGGCGAAGGATCTACACTTTACGAATCAATTGCAAGGCTTCGCCTCTAATCAGACCAAAATCGTTGATGTGCGGACCTTGCAGATGAGATCGAATGCACGCCTTTCTGGTCGGCTTTAAAGGTCAGAGCGCCCTGCTCGGCTGTCGATATCACGTGGGCACCCCGGTTTTGATACCGCACTACGATTTCTGGGTGGGGGTGGTGAAAGACATTGTTGAATCCGGCTGCGATGACCGCCCATTGCGGTCTGAGGCGATTGAGCAGCGCCGGGGAAGATGAGGTTCTTGAGCCATGATGCGGTACCATTAGCCAATCAACGTCACCTTGCAGCTCGCGCAATAGGGCGAGCTCTGCCTCAACCTCAATATCACCAGACAAAAGCAGGTTAAAGCCGGGCCCTGTTACTTGAAGTAAACATGAACGATTATTTCGATTCGCGCCGGCCTGCCAACTCAGCAGTCGAAAGTTTACCCCATCAATTTTGAAGGCTCGCTGGGTTCTGCAATCGACATGGCTGGGGTCGATCACTTCGTCAATTTTAAGGGCGCGTTGCAGGCTACCTTGTCCGCCAGCATGATCTGCGTCCCCGTGAGAAATAATAAGCTGATGTAACTGGTCAATGCCTTTAGCCCGCAATGCCGGGACAACAATTGCGGCACCCGCATCGAAGCCACTGCGAGACAATGGCCCTGCATCGTAGAGCAAGTTGTGGTGCGCGGTTTGCAGCAAAAGACTGTTGCCTTGTCCAACATCGATAACCTGAAGCGTGACCGTCGCAAATTCAGGTCGTGAGGGCTTGGGCGCGATCAAAGCAAGCCAGATGGCCATCACTGCCGCGACGGATAGCAGGCGAAGACCCGTAATGACAGTCAAAAAAGCAGCGAACGCTAAGATCAGATAGAGAATGGGTAAGCGCGCAAGGGTGAGCGAGATTCCGAGATCTGCAAAGAAGTCGAGGACGATCCAGAGAAACTGCAACCCGAGGTCGCTGATCCAGAGTAACCCGCGTGCCAGGGATAGAACGCTATTTGCCGGCAAGGCTTCGCTGATCAAAAAGAGAAAGACGCTGGCAAGCGCTGGGGGTAACACTAGGATCGACATCAATGGAATGGCAATTTGATTTGCAATCGGTCCGATTAGGGGCATAAATCCTGTCAAAATAGACCCAAGGGGCATCACTGCCAACGCAAGTAGCACTTGCGTTTTAAAGGATACTAAAAATCGCAACCACCCAGATTGGGCCTCAAGTCTTTGGGTGTTTGAAATCAATAACAAGACACCGACACACGTAAAGGAATACCAAAATCCCGGCAAACCACTCACCCAAGGTGAATGCAAGAGGGTCACAATCATGGCAAACCAGTAGATGTCGCTGAAGGCTATCCGACTCCGCGCGAGGCCAGCCCCGACAACCAAAAAACACATAAGACTTGCCCGCAGAACAGAGACTGCTTGCGCTGATACCCAGAAGTACCCAGTGATGGCCGCCGCCGCAAGTAGATAACAATGGGTGACAGGCAGCCCGACCCAACGCAAAATTCTAAAAATGCCCCAGCCTACAAAGCTTAAGTGCAGGCCCGATATAACCAGTAAGTGTTGGGTGCCGGTTGCTTGCAAGCTTTCGCGTTGTTTCCGGTCCATCGCCGTCGCACCGCCAATGGTGATTGCTTGAATGACCTGACTACTGCTAGGTGACAACGAATTATCAAGCCAGCGCTGAATAGCATGTCGGTGCGTTAGAGCGTTCAGTGGGCTTGGTTGGGCGCTAAGGGTTTGATGGTGAATTAAGGTGCCTCGACCCGAAATACCTCGAAAAACCATTCTTTGGTGACTATGGCCGGAGTGTGGATTTACGAGTCCTCGCAGGGCTGTCAACTGGATGACGGCGTTGACTTGACTACCCGGTACGACATCGTTTGTTAATCCTGTCGGGTCATAAAACAGCTGAATTCGATGCCCTTCGAGGCGGCTTGCCATCGGAGCCTGCAGGATATCGGCCGTAAAACGGTTCGTATACTGCCCTTGGCTGATCAAGCTAGTTACTTCTGCGGTGACGCGCAATGCTTGACCCAGATGGATGCTCAATTGCTTTGGATAGGTCGCGACCGAGAGTTGTTCAAATTGTATGATTAGAGCAATCACGATCCAGCCTAGGATTCGACTGCTTGGATACCATAAGGCCGCAATTGCCACAGGCAAGGTTAGCCAAAGCAGATCGCTATTCGGTAAGGCCGGTAATAAAAGGCTACCCCTTTGAATTAATAAGAGTGTGATCGCAGCGAGGGCCATGCCGTAGTATCTAAGAACAACATGCTATATATTCTGCGACTTAATCGGCGCGCGTTGTGCGTCAATGCTCAGGGATTTAGTTTGTGAGAATCCCGCCGACCGCGGGCCTGTGGGCTTTGAGTCGCCGCAAGATTTGTCTGAAGGAAACCATCGAGTCACATGACCTTTAAACGCTTTCTACCGGATCGAAAGACGCTGCAAAACCAGAAGATATTTCGGCTCTTCGGTGCGTTTATTCATGATGCGGACCTTTGGCATATGAACCGTCACAGTGTTTCTGAGGCATTTCTGTGGGGATTCTTGTGTTGTTTTTTACCCATACCGTTTCAGATGGCGCCCTGTTTGCTATTATGCATTTGGCGCCGCTGTAATATCCCGATTGCCATTGCGCTTGTCTGGATCAGTAACCCGATTACTATGGCGCCCATGATGTATTTTGCCTTTGAAGTAGGCGCATTGATTACGGGTCAGTCGATCGACTTATCGACCTATGATTTGTCTTTTGCCTGGATCGTAAGTCGACTTGCCGAGATCTGGTTACCGTTGATTGTAGGATGCTTAACGTGCGGTTTAACGCTGGGCTCGCTCGGATTTGTCGGGGTGCAGCTTTATTGGGGCATGCGGTCCAAGCGTGATTAAAGACTAGCGGATGGGCTATTTGGGCGCGCAGAGTCTTGCGCCAGTCGGAAATTTGATTGCACCAATCGCCACATCACCCAGGCACATGAGAGCATTGCTGAGAAAATGATCACGGCAGTATCCAGCAGCCGAATATCAACGGGTAAGTCAGAAAAATAACTTCCTGTGACAATCGAAAAGCCAGTTAAGCCCTCAACGGCGGCCATGAGGGCCGGCAATTGACTTGCGATCAGAACGCCGAGAAGCAAGCCGATCACAATCCCTGTAACCGACAGCAAAGCGCTTTGAATCAAGAAAACGTGCCGGCAATCTTTCGCGGTTAATCCTAAGGTCATCAGAATGACGGTTGTTTGTTGTTTTTCAAGCATCACGATACGCATCCCAGCAGTCAGACTAATGAGGGCAAGGCCAACTAGAACGGATAATAAAAGCCCCATCATTAACTTTTCGAGCTGAACCGCTTGGAAAAAAGCACCAAACTCACGCTCCCAAGAACTCAAAGGCGTTATGCCAAGTGAGATAAGGTCTTCCCGAGCCGACTGCACCGCCATTGGATCTTTTAAGTGTAAGCGGTGGACTGGCGGTAAATCGAGCACCGTTTCTAGGGCCGAAAGCGAGGTGATCGCGATAGCCTGATCGGTTTCCGCGCCAAGTGCATAGGTCCCGATAAGCGTAAAGCTCGCAACCTGGGGGTCGATCCGGTGCATCCGCGGATCTACTTTAATTAAAGCGACCGGAATGGATTGGCCAAGTTGATAACCAAATCGCTCAACCAAAGGCGCGCCTAAAATAATCGGGGCCACGTCTTGCGGCGTCCACCACCTGCCCAAACGAAGAGCCTGTTGCATAACAGCTACTTGTTGATCACCTGGGGCTAGACCTTGCAGACGAAAAAGCAACCCGCCTTGATCGGCGAGCAGTAAAACCTCTGCCGATAAAAAAGGCTGCACTTGTTGCACGTTGTCATGGCGTATAAGTTTTTCGCGGGGTGTCTCCGCGGAAACCAGCAAATGCGGAGTCACGCTCAGGAGACGCAATTGAAGTTCGCGATCGAAGCCATTCATGACAGCGACCACGATAATGAGGGCTGCTGTTCCGAGTGCGAGCCCGATCACGGACGCTCGATTTACATATTGAACATAGCGTCGACCAGCGCCCTGGAGTACACCATTGGCGTAAAAACGTAGCGCAATGTCCAGCACCATTTTCGGATGATCCATCATCACCGCAAAGTGCCGCCAACAAGGGTGAGCTGACGATCTGTTTTGCTCGCTAGCTGCGGGTTATGGGTGACGAGAATCAAGGTTGCTGCATTTGATCGACACAGTGACATCATAAGGTCGCTTACTTGCTGAGCAGATTCTTGATCAAGGTTGCCGGTAGGTTCGTCGGCAAAAATTATTTTCGGCCGATTAATCAGCGCTCTGGCAATCGCGCAGCGCTGGCGTTCGCCACCAGAAAGCTGCCAAGGAAAATGGGACAATCGGTCTGACAACCCCATTTGGGCCAAGATGGCCATCGCTTGATCGTTTGCAGTCGCCGTGGTCAATCCTTTTATTCGAGCAGGCAAGGCGACGTTCTCTAGAGCTGTAAAATCGTCGATTAAGTGGTGAAACTGATAAACAAATCCCAAATGGTGGTTGCGAAACCGAGCCAGTTCTTGATCTTTCATCTGATGCATTGATTGTTCAAGCAAGGAGACGGTGCCTGAGTCCGTGCGTTCTAAGCCGGCAAGGATTTGCAGCAAGGTGCTCTTGCCGCTACCGGATGCTCCGGTGATCGCAACCTGCTCTCCCTGGTGAATGATTAAATCGAGACCGTTTAAAACATTTATTTCACCCGCTTGACCATGGGGATAGCATTTGATGAGGGTATTAGCCTCTACACTGGGGATTGGGTTGTTCTCAAGCGCCATCTCTAAGTCCTTCCGAGATCATCATTTTTGCGGCGCGATGTGCTGGATACACACTCGCGATGAAGCATAAAAATAGGCTGACGCAGGCAACCCAGAGGAAATCTGCTAGCAATCGATCAAATGGCAGGTAATGCACGAAGTACTCTGCCAGCAAATTTAAAGAGAAAACATTTTGGAGCACCATAAGTCCCCAGTTGATCACGTCACAAGCGAAAAAACCCAGGATCAGCCCGGCACCTGTGCCAATCAAACCAAGGGTCATGCCCTGAATCAGGAAAATGCGCCTGATCTCACGCGCGTTTGCGCCCAAGGTTTTCAATATTGCGATATCAGATCGGTGTTCTTCAACGTAGATGACCAGTTGTGAGGTAACGTTAAATGCGGCGACCGCAACCAGCAGCGCCAGTAAAACAAACATAATCTGCTTTTGGAGTCCGATGGCCGCATAAAGACTGCCCTGCCGGCCCATCCAACTTGATCCGAAGATCGGCTGGCCGGGCTGGGCGTAATAAATCGATTGTAAAACGTTGGCGGCTTGAAACAGATCTTTCAGTTTTAACCGTACGCCTTGAGGGAATCGGTTTCCACCGAGTGCAATGCCGGCCGTAAGATTGATATAAGCGGTTGCGCGATCTAGGTCGGTTGCAGTGTCATAGATGCCAACTACGGTAAATCGTTTAGAGCGCGTGCTAATGCCAGCCAACGAAAAGTTTGCGATTGGCAGCATCAAGGTGACGCGATCGTTGAGGACTAGGTCCAAAGTCGTCGCCAGCTGTTGACTGATCACTATGCTGAAAGGGACCTCTTCTAAACCGGTCCAGGTCCCACTCGATACGTAGCTCGGCAAATCATTCACCTGTACTTCTAAAGCAGGATCGATGGCAGAGACCACAACCCCTTGGTGGGCACCGTTTGCGATGAGCATCCCACCAAGTTCCATGATCGGTGCGATTGCTAAAACCTGGTCTTGAGATTCGATCAATGCAAGTTGCGCCTGATTTAGCTGCATCTGATTGCGATCAAAAATTAAAACATGCGGGAAGAGGCTAAGCACCCGCTCTCGCAAAGCGACCTCAAAGCCATTGACTACCGAAAGCACGATCACCAAGATCGCGACCGCAACGCTAAGGCCTGCGACGGGGAGACCATTGGCCCGCTGGTACACGGCATTTTTACCGAGCTTACTGGCCATTCGTAGTGAGACACTCAGGACCCAATGCGTCATTGGCCAACGGTCATCGATTTGTATCTCAAGTATTCCATAGTATTCTGTACCAATATTGAGGTTAAGTAAGCCGCGGTAGAACCAGCATCAGCTGAACGACCCCTTTCAAACTATCGCCGCCAGCAAGTCGACAACTGGGATCCGCATGAGTGATATCGACATCAGAGATTTTTTCCGTTTAGAGGATGCACTCCCTTGTGAGTATAAGCTGATCAGTTCAGATCAGATAGCCACCCAAGATCCAGAAACGCTGTTTGATTACTCCGAAGAGATCCAGCTCATGGCGCAACTCAAGGTGTTGCAACGTCAGGGGAAAGGATTACTAGAACGCATTGACCGCCAAAATGCTGAGATTGCCACTTATCTTAAAAATCTAGATCAGCAGGTTGAGCTAATCGGACGTCGCGTACTGTTTAATGAAATCCAGACGCCAGACAATTTTCAATCAAAATTGGTTGATATCAGTGTTGGCGGCGCGGGTCTTTTTAGTGAGGCGTTATTGCCTGAGGAAAGTTATGTCGCGCTGCGGGTCCTTTTTGATGAAGGCGCCTGGGTGTTGACCTGTTTTGCCCGCATTCGTTACAGCAGAATGCTCAACGGCAGCAATCACTATCGCTCCGGTATCGAGTTTGTTAACTTGCCACTGGAATATCAAAAACGCATCACTCGGTATCTTTTAAATCGCCAAACAGATGCTCGTCGGGCTCAGATTAGAGCAGACCAAAATGGTGACGTTCTGTAAGTGATCAGACTCGCAGTAGCAGATTTGCCGCCGCTGCGCTTAATCGATCTTTTGCACTCATCAAGTTGCCTATTTTTTAAACCTTGATTTCAGTAAGTGTCGGCTGTTGGGTCGCCTCTGCAAAGCGCTGCATGAACTTGGCGATTGACGGGCAAAGGAGATGACTCGGCGCTTAACTAGGCTTCTAACGCATTGGTGATAGCAGGTTTTACGTCCGGGCCATCAGAGGCCTCGCACTTGTCCGGATTACCCCCACAGATATCACACGCGCCGTCGACGCCCATCGCGCCCAAACCGCCGCATGATCCTGCAATCGGTGGCCTACCTCTCATAACGCCAACCGCCATGATGACGATGACGAAAAGAAAAACCAAAAACGTCATAAAGAACTCTACCATCGTATCACCTGCTCTATTTTTAGGGCCCGTTGGCCATCTCGAGGGCGCGACGGGATAGCGCGTCCTGTCTTCGTTATTAGCCTTCAAAACCTTAAGGCTATTATTAATGGCGGCTTTCGATCTGCGTGGCAACAAGCTTTTCTAGGTCAGCCTTTTATTCAAAACCAAGATCGACAATCTTTTATCCAAATCCGAGAACAACAAACTTAAATGCAAGCCTAAGTTTACAGACTTTGGGCGAGATAATCTTTAAACGCGTCGCTTTCTAATGCTTTGAGTTCGTTCTGCTCGAAGATTAGCATTACGACAGCAAGATTTTGGTCGGCCGCTAACTGCATACCTGCGACTGGGCCAAGCACGTTCAACGCTGTCGCCCAGCCATCGGCCTCCATAGTTGTTGGCGCCACAACTGTGACGGACGTGGTGGCGTGCGAAATGGGATAACCCGTTCGCGGATCAATCGTGTGTGAAAATCGCTGACCATTGGATTCAAAGTAATTTCGGTAGTCACCCGAGGTCGCAATCGCAGAATCGGTCAACGGAAAAGCACGATAGACCTCGCGGGCTGCGTTGCTAGGCATCTCAATGGCAACTCGCCAGGGCTGCCCTGGACGCTTCTCTCCTGCGGCGAGTAGTTCGCCGCCGATTTCAACCAGATAATTTGAGTGCCCCTGCTGGGTCAAGATTGCGGCCAGTGCATCCACTGCAAAGCCTTTTGCCGTGGCGGAAAAGTCGAGTTGTCGCTCGATCGGCGTCTTTACGGCGGGCGCGTCTGTATCCAATTGAAGGCTTTGATACCCAATTTGTTCTTTAACGCGTTGAATGCGGTCGTCTGCTGGCGCTCGTTCGGTTGTTTTCGTAGGGCCAAAGCCCCAAAGTTCCACTAACGGTCCAATCGTCGGGTCAAAGGCGCCACCGGTTTTATCCGCTAAGGCGAGACTGAAGGCTAAGACGTCGGCCGTGTCAGAGTGCAGGCTAAACGGGGTGCCGGGCTTGGCGCGATTGAAGCGAGAAATTTCCGATTCGGAATCGTAGGTCGACATTAACGCGTTAATTTGAATTAGTTTACTTTCTATTTGTGCGTGTGTTTCTGAAAGGTTGCTCGACCCTTCCGGGCTGGCAATTAAAATACGATAAGTGGTCCCCATGGTCTTGCCGGTGAGTTCAAGCGGCGCGGTTTCGTCACGACAGCTCGACGTCAAGACGATTAATAACAAAAAGAGATAACGCATAAAGCACTGCATCCCAAGGTGACGCTGTATTATAGTCATAACTGTCAATAAGAGGTGACCCCCGTGGACCTGCCATCAATTCAAGTCAGAACCGCCGCCGAATTAGAGACGACGATTCATCAATTAATTCCGCTGAGTGTTGCGATGGGCGTGACTGTTGCAAGCTTTGAGGATGATTTGTTGACGCTTGAAGCGCCGCTCGCGCCAAACATTAACCATCAAATGAGTGCCTTTGGCGGCAGTTTATCTGCACTATCGGCATTAGCAGGTTGGGGCATGGTCCAACTTCAAATCGGAAAAATGCATATTGTTGGCAATACTGTCGTTGGCCGTTCAGAGGCGGTTTTTCTGCGACCCGTTTTCAAACATTTAACGTGTCGCTGCCGACTGCCAAATGACTTTGCAAATTTCCAGCAAAAACTGCTGGCCCGCGGTAAATCCAGTGTGTTGTTAACCACGGAAATGGTTGAGGATGATGAAATCACGATGACCACCTCCAGTCAGTTTGTCGTGAGAAATCGCCATCATGAACCCACCGCCTAAACTCGACCTTGCGAGGCTGCCCACCCCGCTGCAGCCCCTTGACCGGCTGTCCGAAGCCCTTGGTGGGCCACGAATTTGGATTAAAAGAGATGATCTAACCGAGGCCGCAGGCGCGGGTAACAAAATCAGAAAGCTCGAGTTTGTGCTGGCGGATGCTCTTAACCAGGGAGCAACCGCCCTGATCACCAGTGGCGGCTTACAATCGAATCATTGCCGGGCAACGGCTTTGTTTGCCGCGCAGCTCGGATTGCAGTGCCATTTGATTTTACGGGGCGCTGAAGCCAGCACCGCCAATGGCAACCTGCTGCTTAATCACTTGTTAGGCGCCAACATCGATTATGTGAGCGATCAGGCCTTCGAGCAACTCGATGCGCTCTACGTACGCAAAGCAGCGCAGCTCAGCGCTTCTGGGGAGCGACCATACCAGATTCCACTCGGTGCAAGCGATGAACTCGGTCTCTGGGGTTACATTCAAGCAGTTAAAGAACTAGCCACCGATTTTGCATCCGCGCGCATTCAACCCAGTTGTATTGTGACCGCGGTTGGTTCTGGCGGCACCTATGCTGGATTATTGTTAGGCCAGGCGCTTTACAACCTGACACTACCTGTTATTGGCGTCTGCGTTTCCCGTAATGCCGCATTCTTTGAGCGCAAAGCAGCAACGGATACCGCCCGCTGGCAAAAGCGTTTTCAATCGAGTCTTAATCCAGAGCTGGGACTGCTGCGCGATGATTTTATCGGCGAAGGCTATGGCCTGACCTCCCCGGAGGTGTATCGATTGATTGCTTGGCTTGCGCAACTAGAAGGTATAATTTTGGATCCCGTTTATACCGGTAAAGCGTTTCAGGGGCTGGTTCAAATGATCCAACACGGCGATATCGAAGGCACGGATGTTGTGTTTCTCCACACGGGTGGATTGTTAGGTGTGTTTCCGCAGATGAGCCAACAGATCCTATCGGAATTACTCAGAGAATGAACTATCATGCGAGAGTCAAGGTATTGGATCGTTTTATGAAACGCGCGTTATTGATTTTAAGTACAACGTTGTCCTGTTTGGGCTTGGCCGGGTGCAGCTGGATGAGTAAGGACCCTTGTTCTGGAGACGATGCCGATCTGTCGAACCCAGCGTGTGTTCAACAGTCCAAACAGGCGTATCGAGACAATGAAACAAGATGGTTTTGTATTGGCCACCTTGAGGCGAAAGACTGGTCTTGCGCGAGCAGCATAGAAGAAGCTCAAAACAAGCACGACGCCATTTCAAAAGGGTTCGCTCAGTTGAGCCGAATCCCGAGCCAGGTTGCTGAGCCAGCAGGCGCGTTTGACCTTGAGCCCGCTGAGGTCAATCGTGTGGCTCTGCTGAAGGCAGTGCCAGAGCAACTGGCCCAAGGCGCGCACGCGACAGATGACAAAGGCCGCTCGGTTGCAACTGTTTCGAAAGAGTCTGCGCCTGAGCCCACCGTATTCGCCGAAATCTTGCCGGAGGAAATTGATCAAAGGCCCGTTGATGGCCATTTTGTATCGGCGCATGCTGCAGCGAAGGAATCTATAAAAAACGATGATAAACAATCGCTAAATGACATAATTGCACAAAGCGCTTTGGGTTTGAGCCCTGGCGGGACAGGTTTCACCACCGAACCCTCAAGCCCATCTGCCGCTGTCTTGGAGACGCAATCTTTGGCAGCTGCTGTTGATGCAGGCGCCTTGACGAAATCACAACCCAAAGTACCCAATGAAGAAACAATCACCTTAAGAGCGTCTACGCGGGCACCAAAAGCCTCGCCGAGATTTGGCGCCGGGCGCTTCCCTGACGTGCTGAGTCCAAATGATTTGCGTGTAAATAAGGCGTCATTAGACGCAGAAGGGTCAGAAGTGGTCGCAAAGGAGGCTATATCGCCTGAGATCGACCGACCAGAAACCAGATTATCCGATACCGTAACCTCAGAAACAGGGCGAACTGAGCGCCTTGATGAAAAGAATCTTCAGATTGAAGTTGCTGACCGTGGTGCTTCACTGCCAGCAGTAAAGGCAACCCCTCAGCTACTTCTTGAGACTGATCAGGACGAGAGCGTTTCGATTTCAACGTTTGCAACAACCGCCCTACTGGCGACGCCCGATCTGACAGCGCTCACGACAACCGCGACCAATACTCTGACAGAGGCGCTGCCTGCAGCAACAACCGTATTAACAGCTATGACAACTGTGGCAGACATGCCCGATGTCCGCGCGCCGATTGCAGCGTCTGCCGAGCCAGCTTCTGAAGAAGTAATTGAAGCGATAAGTACACTCACCGAACTGCCGCAGCCTGCACTTTCTGCAGCAATTGAAGTCCCACAGGTCGACATTGAAATCGCAACCTCCGAATTAGCATTGATCAGTGAACAAACCGTATCTGCGCCGACTTTTTTAGAAACGACTGTAGCGCCTGCATCCATTGAGGCGACGCAGGCAATCTTGGCGGATACCCAAGGTGACGCCCCAAAAATAGCAATTGAGGGCGTTGCGGCTCAGTCCATCATAGAAACTGATCGCCCGAATGTCGCAATGATTACGACAGAAATTGTAATCCCAGCAACCGAGCCCTTCCCCGCTGGGACGACTTTGGCTGAGGTCTATGCGGACCATGTAAATCGCGCTGAACAATTACCGATCACGCTGCAAACCTTAGGGCCAAAAGGCGCAGTTCCAATGCCGGCAGTCGCGTCAGCGGCACCTGCGCGGCGCATTGGCCCGAAGCCAACGCCAGTACAACTCAAGCGCGCAACCGAGCGGTCCAAAACATCAATCACGCGTTTAACTCAAACTGCACCGTTGCAAGCTGCACCGTTGGTAAACGCGGTGGCCTCAGCCTCTAAACTGGATCCGGTTCCTGCGAGCTCATCGGGATTAGATTATGCGTCGATGGATAGCCCTGCAACGTCTGGCGATGGAACTTATGATTACTTCATGGACCTTCCTTCAGATGATTTTGCGATTCAGCTCAAGGCCGAAAAGAATCTTGCCGCGATTCGGACACTTGCCACAACGGTCAACCTTGAAAACCCGCTGGTGCTGAAAACGCAGGTAATGAAACGCCCGCTTTATGTTTTAGTTTTGGACACATTCAACGACATCCAGCTGGCCAGTGATGCAAAACAAGCCTGGATGGTGCAATACGATAACGGCATAGAACCTTGGATTCGAACGGTTGGATCGTTGCAAAAAGCAATGCAACCGATCGGCCCTATGGATTGATCCTTGTCGCAATCTGCTAAACACTTACCCGGAGTCGATCAGTTATTATGCTCGGCAGCGGGCCGCATTCTAGTCGATGAGTTTGGTCGAACTCGTGTCGCTCGGGTCATTGCCGAGACGCTTGCAACGGCGAGACGCGATATCGCAACTACTGAACTCGAACTGCCGTCGGATGACGCGTTACTTGCCAACATCAGATCAGTGCTTAGTGCTACCAATCCAACTTTAAAGACGGTGCTAAACCTAACCGGAACGATTCTTCACACTAACCTAGGCCGTGCCAGCTTGCCGCAGGTAGCACTCGATGCGGTGCAACGTGTCGCAGGCAGCCCAAGTAACCTAGAGTTCGATTTGGAAACCGGAAAGCGCGGCGATCGAGACCTACCCCTTGAGCACCTTTTGAAGGAAATCACCGGCGCGGAAGCGGCTACCGTTGTGAACAATAATGCGGCGGCGGTTATGTTGGTTCTCAACACCTTCGCCCTGGGCCGAGATGTCCCTGTGTCGAGAGGCGAATTGGTTGAAATCGGCGGATCCTTTCGCGTGCCGGAGATTATGACGCGTTCAGGATGTCGTCTAGTCGAAGTGGGAGCTACCAACCGAACGCGCCTGTCGGACTTCAAGTCGGCGATAACCGATCAGACTGCCATGCTGATGAAAGTCCATACCAGCAATTATCAAATTCAAGGGTTTACCGAAAGCGTCGCCGAAAGTGACTTGGCTGCCCTTGCCCACGAATTTGATCTGCCCTTTATGACCGATCTCGGCAGCGGGACCTTGTTAAATCTTAGCCAATACGGCTTGCCGCCAGAGCCAACGGTGCAAGAAGCGGTTCAAAGTGGCGCCGACATTGTTACCTTTAGCGGGGATAAACTATTAGGCGGCCCTCAAGCTGGATTAATAGTCGGTACGGCTAAGGCCATCGCTCTGATCAAACAAAACCCCATGAAGCGAGCCCTTCGGGTCGATAAGATGACCTTGGCCGCCTTGATCGCCGTTTTAAAGCTGTATCTAACCCCAGAAAGCTTGGTAGAACATCTACCCACCTTGCGAGACCTAGCCAGGTCCGAAGCGGCGATAAAACAGTTTGGCGAGACGCTGCTGCCAGCGGTTACAGCGCACTTAGGAAACGATTTTGACGCCGCGCTGGTCAGCGCTAAAAGCCAGATTGGCAGCGGCGCCCTACCCATTGACTTGTTGCCGAGCTGGGCGATCGCAATCAGCGCCCAGGGCACGACACACCCCAACGAAGCGATTATGAGTCTCGCCACGCGCCTTCGACAGGTCGATATACCAATTTTAGGTCGCATAACGGGGTCTAGGTTGCTGCTGGACCTGCGCACCCTGTATCAACCAGAACCGCTTTTGGCTGGGCTCGAAGCGGTTATAGCTGGATGATAGTTGCAACCGCCGGCCACGTTGATCACGGGAAAACAAGTCTTGTCGAAATGCTAACGGGTATCCAAACCGATCAGCTTCAAGAGGAACAAGATCGTGGGCTCACGATAGATTTAGGGTTTGCCTATTCGCAAATAGACGATCTGTCGGTCGGTTTTGTAGATGTTCCGGGTCATATCAAATTTATTAACAATATGTTGGCGGGGGTTGGAGCAGTGGACCTAGCGCTGCTGGTGGTTGCCGCCGACGATGGCATGATGCCCCAAACACTCGAGCACCTGGCCATTCTCGAAGCCCTGCGGGTCCCTGCCCTGCTGGTTGCTATGACAAAAGTTGATCGGGTTGAACCCGCGCGTTGTCTCGAGGTCAAGTCTACAATTGTCCAGCAACTGCACGGGACGTCGTTCGAGCAAAGCCAGGTGATTCCCTGTTCAAACGTTAGCCGAATCGGTAAAGCCGAATTAATCACAGCGCTAAAGGCCCATGCACAAAGGATGCAGCATCGGTCTGACGCTGGTCATTTTCGGATGGCGATTGATAGAAGCTTCTCTATCAAAGGAGCAGGCACTGTGGTCACCGGCGCCATCCTCACTGGCAAAATTGGTTTATCCGACACACTATCTGCTCCGAACCAGTCGCAATCATTCAAGGTTCGGGGGTTGCATCGGCAGAACGTTGTAAGTCCATCGGCCAGCGCCGGAGATCGTGCAGCCTTGAATTTGACCGGTCAACAAGCCGCCTTAAATGAACTGGCGCGGGGCGACTGGTTAACGGCCAACCCAAGAATGACCGCGCAGCGTCATTGCGACATTGTGCTGCAGACTTTACCCGCGGAAAACAAGTCCATCCGTCATTGGACCTCGGTTCATGTGCACCATGCGGCACAACACACCCTAGGGCACCTTGCGACCTTGAACGGGCCTGAAATCAAACCTGGGACGTCGGGTATCGTGCAATTGGTGACGAGCGCGCCACTCTCTTTGTGTTATGGCGACCGGCTCATCTTTCGAGATCAAGGCGCGACCCGAACCATTGCCAGCGGTTTTGTGCTCAACCCACTCGCGCAAAGCCGCGGCCGTGCAAAACCCGAGCGTGTTGCGCTTTTAGCCAAACTTTCCGAGGCAACTAGCGATGCCGATTATCTGTTGCGACTCGTTGTCGGTACCGGTCACGGTGTGGCAGTTGAAACCGTTGAGCGCATTCTGAATTGGAAGCCTGAGCGCATCACTGCTTTTTTGAAGGACCATTCGACCCTTAGTGATGTGAATGGCATTTTGGTCTCGCAGGTAGACTTTTCGGATGCGAAAAGCAGATTGGTTAAAGCACTTGAAGACTGGCATCAAAACCATCCCACGCTTCAGGGAATGGATTACCCGAAACTCCTAGCGTTGATACCCAAAGCCTGTCTCTATCGCGACGCGATTATTACACAGCTCAAAGTAGAAGGCGTGATCTTACAATCCGGGTCACTGTTGCATCGACCCGGGGCGCAGGCAACCTTACCTGAGCAAACCCGAAGACTTTTAGAGCAGGTCATCCCTCTTATTTCTGAGAATCCAAAACAACCGCCCGTACTGCATGACCTCGCAGCAAAGCTTAATGTCGATCCCAAACAGTTGAATCAGCATTTGCAGGCTTGTGCCAAAGCGGGCTTATTGGTGCATCCGGTTAAAAACCGGTTTTTTGAGCCAAAAACCATCGCGGACTTAATTTCGTTAACGCAATCGGTAGCCAGCGGACGCCCGTTTACGGTCCAACAGTATCGTGATGCTTCGGGGATGGGCCGAAACCTCTGTATCGAACTGTTAGAGTATTTTGATCAGAAAGGACTTACCCGTCGGGACGGTAACCTACGACATCCGAGGCGGTAGGTGCGGCTGGCGGGCATGATTCGGTACAGAGAATATGGACGTCTTTGATCAGGGTGTTTTTGCCGCGGTGGAGATGCTATAAAGTTCGTTAAGTTGATAATTTTAATCTGCTTTTGAACCACTCTAGGCAATCGATTGAAACGATTGAAATGATTGAAACGATTTGAGACTGGTCCAGTAACGACCGTACACAGCCTTCGCGTGACGACTAAGATCGGATAAAGGTGCTCGCGTTATGACAAATTACTTATCTTCCATGATTCTCGTGACCCTCATCACTGTGTGTTCGTCCGTTGCTGCCGAAAATAATGAATCCGTAATAGCGTCATCGGCGTTACCTGGGCCTGTCGCGAAGGTCTTAGAGGATGCTGCCAGGCTCCAAAGCCAAAATCAGACTCGAGGCGCTATTAAACTGCTGCAAACTGAACGAGATAATTTTGACAACCACCCGCGGTTAGTCGCACTAGAGGTTCAATTATTGCTTGGAAGCGATCGACTCAGTGAAGCTGAAAACCTAATCGAAGGGTTAGCCAAGACTCGGTCAGATGTGGCTGAGTTAGGTGTGCAAGTCCGGCGAGCGTTTAAGCGCATCGTGAGCAGTGAAAAACGGGCCATTATTTTCGCCCAAAAGCGGATCGAGCTTAAAGATTTCGCAACAGCGATTGCGGTTACCGACTTAGCGCTTGTGGCGTTCCCAGACCGACAAGCGGATTTTTATACGCTCAAGGGAGAAGCGCTTTATAAAATGAATGCGCTTCAGGCGGCGGAATCTGAATTTATGCGGGCACTTCAGATCGATCCGCTGAACCCTGTCGCAAAATCTTATGTAACCGAAATCAGAACGACTCTTGAGGCACAAACCAGTACAGCGCTCGCTGAGTGGATTCGCATTGCCAAAGATAAAGTGGGTGACTTCATTGTGACGTTCTTGGCGCTGTTCACAGCATTTCTGTTGAACTCACTCCTGTCCCCCTTGAGTATGCGGTTTCGCTTGCTGCGAGCCCGCAAAGCTTTTGATGCGGGCAACTACGATGATTTTGCCGATGCGGTTGAACGCTTGTTAGACCAAGAGGACTTTAAGCCGTTACGGCACAACTTCAGGCTGTTATTGCGAAAGCGGCCCTATGAAGAGGTTAAAGCCATTTTCGAGGCGCATGTCATGACCGAGGAACGTTTGCCCACCCTTTTGAGAATACTGCGCCGAGAGCACGACAGGATGTTGGCGCGTGTGTAATGCAACCTGCATAGGGCCTGCGAGATGAAGCCAGTGCTCGCCAGAACAGCGCAATTTGATGTCACGCGGACATTGGCCCTCCCAGTATGAACCTGGCTGACGATCTTCCAAAGCAAAAGTCTAATGAGCCAATGAGGGTCGAGTCGGTTGATTACGACGTGCCCAATCGGTTTACCGTACTTGGTCCGCTCAAAATGCTGGTAAACCCGGTAGCGCAGTTGACCAGAACGGTCATGGATTTGATTGGCCTGATTTCTGTTGCGCTTGCGGCCAGCAAATTGTTATTTGAAAAAAAACGTCGTGGTATCTTTATGGCGTTGTTTTACCGGCAGATCTACAACACCGGCGTTCGGGCGCTCTACATCAATGGCGCGATCGGGATTTTGGTTGGCACCCTCATTATTTCGAGGTTGTTTGATTATATTCCCAATCAGGTCATGGAAGACCAATTTGGTTATTTGTTTATGGTGATCGTATTTCGAGAGCTAGGGCCGTTGATCTCAGGCGTGATCCTAATCGCGCGTTCCGCGACCGCGATCACAGCGGAAATTGGCTATCTTAGGTTGCGTCGTGAATTTCAGGTGCTCAATGGGTTGGGCATCAGTCCGGTATTTTTGTTTTTACTTCCCGTTTTTTTTGCCTTCCCGCTCTCCTTGCTTTTAATGTTTATCTATTTTGATCTCGTAGTTTTTCTTTCCAGCTACGCCATGATTTGGCTGTCAAACCCAGACGCAGATTTTTTCGCCTTGCTATCAGCCATCCTTAATCAAATCAGTCTCAACGAAATCGCGATCAACGGTTTAAAGGCAGTGCTTGGCGGTATGATGATTGGGGTCATCTCAATCCATTTTGGCGCAAAAGTGGAAAGCAGTTTTACCGAAGTCTCGGACGCTATATCGAACTCGACCACAACGCAGCTCATGGTGTTCTTCGTGATCAATATCCTGTTATCTGTTTTGGCCTACACCCAATGACCGGCTCGTTGGTTCTCGAGAACCTCCACATCGAATACCCAGAGGTCTTACTCTTCGATCGACTCAACCTTCAGTTTCCTGCTGGCAGTTTGATCGGGATTGAAACCGACGTCTTGGATGGTGCGACATCCTTGTTAAAAGGCATTGGCGGGATGCTTTCTGATATTGACGGACGTTCAATTTTGAACGGTCGCGATATCTTAACGATGCCTGCGAGCGAACGCGCGCGCAAGGTTGGCTTTGTATATGAAGATGAAGGTTTAATTAGTCTTTATGATGTATTTCAAAACATTGCATTACCCCTTGAATTTCATACCGATTTAACTTTTGACCAGACTCGATCATTGATTGATACGACCATTGAGGCGCTTAATGTGCCCAACACACTTGTTTGGATGCAGCCCCATGAACTTAACGATGTCCAAACCCGCCTGGTTAATCTAGCGCGCGCGCTGGTGATGTCGCCTGAGTTGTTACTGATCGACGAACTCGAGGGCGGCATGCCTGACGACATGATTGATAGCACCATGGAGTTGCTAAAAGACAAAGCGCGGAAGGAGAATATGACGGTCTTGCTGACGTCTTCAAATGAACATGTTTTACGTGAGGTGGATCAAGTGTTAAAAATAAAGGCGAATCAATTGGTTGAGAGCTCAGTTTGACCGCTTCCGCCTATCGCCCCTTTGCTGTAAGCAACAAAGACCGAATAGTTGGCTTCTTTGTGATTGGCTCGCTGTGCATTTTTTTACTGGGATTCATCATTCCGATGGTGCGCGATCTCGCCGATGAAGACACCCTTAATTTTTACACGCGCCTGGATCAAACTTATGGGATCACTCCCAATGCCATCGTTTCGCTCAAAGGGGTGAACGTTGGATCTGTGCAGAGTGTGGTTCTGAGCAACGATGGCTCGGTCCGAGTTGAATTCGCTTTGTCCGACAATTACGCGCAGTTTTATACATCAGACCTCAAACTGGTGATCGACAGTGAGATTGGCGTGAATTCTATTTTGAATGGCAGCGGCCTGCTGCTACAACCAGGCGCCTCAACGGGCCGGCCTCTTATTGACGGGGCTTACATAGAAGCGGAACCACCCCAAGGCCTGGCCTCCTTGCTGGAAACACTTGATTTCGAGCAGTTAACCCAGCAAATCACCACAATTGTTACGTCGGTTGAGTCTATAGCGGGTGGCTTGGCTAATAACCAAGAAACCCTGTATAGCACGATGGATAACCTTGCAGAAGTAACCACTGAGTTAAAACGTGTTTCGCAAGACCTGCCGGCCGTGTTTACGTCGGTCAGCCAAAGTTTGGCGCAGTTGGATCGCACCATAAGCCGCGTCGATAATGTTGTGGCAGGCTCGAGCGATGATATCGCCACCGCCATTGCCAACGCTGCGTTGCTAACGGATCAGGCAACCCAAACCTTAAAACAAACAGATGTTCTCCTGCAGTCAGGTGAGCCGGCTATAGAGCAACTGCCCGAATTGATGAAAACAACTGATGCAACCTTGAAGAGCCTGGATACGTTGTCCCAAACCCTAAACCGATCTTGGTTATTTGGTGGCCGTAAGAAAACGCAACCCCTTGAATCCGAGTCATCGAATAATAACGATTAGGAGTAGCTACATATGATATCCGAACGTTTCAGACTATTTTTGGGCCGCACGCGACCGTTAGCGTTCGTCACCCTTGCGGTTGGTGCCTTTTTGAGTGGGTGCGCCGTGCAGACCGACGAAGGCATTTTGGCGGGTCCCGCTATGACGCTTGGCACGTCGAAGACGACGGAGACAGAAGTTCCCAGCGATGAAAAAACGTTGCCCACAACGATTGCAGTTCTGCCCTTAGGCAACCAAACAACGAGTGATCTGGCGATTGGTGCGGTTCGACAAACCTTGTCGAACCATTTTTCAAGCCGAAACTATCGCGTCATGCATACGGCTGATGTCGATCGCCGCCTGGCCTTAGCAGGCATTGATACCGCCGCAGCGCCTGACCTTGATTTCTCGAAATTGCGCACAATTCTTGGGGTTGATGGACTGATCACCGGCAACGTCACCCATTACGAGAAGACTTTTGCGGGTGTCGGGGCACGCATTTCTGTCGGCGTGAGTTTGACATTGCTTAATGACCAAGATGAAATTGTTTGGGAGGCGTCGAATGTTCAGCGGTCCTATGCAGGGGGTGTCTCGGTCTCACCGGTGGGCATCATTGTTAACGCGCTTGCGGCGGCGAAACACCTGTACGGGGACATCAATTTGTTCCGTGCCGCCGATGACTTGGGCCGAGTTTTGGCCAAAGAAATGCCCGCACCAGAGCGTTTAGCGGCCAAAAACCGCCCTGTTATTCAAAGCGTTGCGCATTCCGGTGCCAGCCAAAAGCTAAACTATGGCGCGACCGTAAATTTTGCACTCGAGGGAGATGCTGGATTGAAGGCAAGCATCGCCATTCAAGGCGTCGGTTTAATTGATCTTCAAGAGGTCAGCTCGGGCGCCTATTCGGGTCAATGGATCGTCGACCAATCGATTAATATCGAATCCGAAAGCGTCGTTGGCCGACTAATGAATGATGCCGGCGAGTTCAGTTCCTGGGTCTCGCCGTACGGCCTCATGACGATTGATAACACACCACCGACAGCGTTGACCGACGTCACTATTACGTCTCGCCCAGGCGCCGTACAAATTTCCTGGTCACCGGACTACGATGGCGATTTAGAAACGGTTTCTGTACGGGTCCGAGGGCGTGATACTTGGCAGCGCGTGGCGCCCATCAACCAAGCCCTCACCGTCACCGACCTGTCTGATTTTGCCCCGACGCAAATTCAGATCATGCTGGAGGATGATGCTGGCAATCAGGCTGCACCGCAAAAAATGACCGTGATCGCGGCGCCAGATCCGCGTTTTAGCCAAGCCAAGGATGTCAAGTCCGCCCTACCATCCGTCGTGCAAGGTGCGATGCGGCTGCGCAAGGCTTTCGGTCCGTTTACCCTATCCGGCCCTCTGCGTATTGCAACTGATGGCGTTTTGTTGATTGAGCCGGGGGTCCAACTCGAACTTGCACCAAATGCGCAAATTGATGTGCTGGGGGAAATTCAAGCGATGGGAACGACCGCTGCGCCGATTACGGTTACGCATCAACAAGGCGTCTCGGCCCAAACGTTTTTGATCTTTAGGTCGATGTTACCAAGCCGAGTGGCGGGTATGAGCATCCAGCACGTCAATGTACCGTTCCAAATCCTGGCAGGTAGCCCGATTATAGAGGACACAGTCGTTAATGGCGCGTTTAATGCCATTATGATGTCTGGCAGTTCAAAACCATTGATTCGAAACAATGCGTTCACAAATGCCTCCGCTTCGGCCATGGTGTTGTCCGAACAGGCGCAGCCTAGCCTATCGGGTAATCAGTTTACCGAGAACCAACCCTTTCATATTCAGAACAGCTCGAGTTATGCCATCAAAGTGACAGGTAATAAGTTCGATCCACCGGCCTCAATGATGACGATTTTGGGCCCCATGGAAGACTAAACCGAAAAAAATGAGATCAGCATGATGTATCTACGAATCATAGTTATTGCCTTCGGTGTTTTTGCGGCAGAGGTCAGCCGCGCCGACGATTACATTGAATGGGTCGCGGCCAACAGCGGGGTAAACTGGACCAATGGCTCAGCGGTTGCTGAGGGTGCTGGGCTCGCCAAACCTGGAACACCACCGAGTCTTGCCAAAATGATGTCGTGTCGGGCCGCCTTGGTTGATGCCCAGAGGAATTTGCTTGAGTCTCTGCAGGGCGTTCGCGTTGAAGGGATTACAATCGTCGATAAACTCATGTTGGAAAGTGATCTAATTAAATCCAGCGTCGAGGGCTCTTTAAAAGGCGCAGTGATGACCAGTCGACGCCCCCAAGCCGATGGCACCTGCGAAGTGACGTTAACGGCTCCGATTGCTGGCAATTTTGCACGTGATGTTTATTCAACGGTGCTTGCGCCCAATAACCAATCCTCTGGCCCGACGGAGTCGGCCGTTCAAAAGGCGATGTTTTCATCCTTGGATTATGTGCTGAGCGCGATTGCAAGGCCCGCCCACGCGAACGAATCCAGCCTCGAGACAGCGCTTGAGACACTCACACGCCGGCTCGATAACTTGGAAGCGTTGATAACTGATCAAAAAGGATTACCTAAAGCGGTCCGCGGAATGCCAACGGGCATTGTGATCGATGCGCGCGGGAGTAATTTTATTCCCTCGATGTCACCCAAAATTAGAAAATTACGAGCCGGTGTGATTTATCCTAAAATGAGCGACCAGCAAACCCTTGCTGCTAGAGGTCAGCTCGTTTCGCTGTTTACTCGGGATGTTACAACGGCCCAGCAGCACCCGATCGTTGGCGATCGTCCGGTTGTTTTAAAAGCGTTACGAACTTGGGGCGACACTCGCACTGAAATAGTTCTCAATTCTGAAGGCTCTCGCCGCTTAGAAAAAATGATTCAGGATGGCGTCATGCAGGATGCGGGCGTTATTATTGTTCTTTAATTGTTGGAATCTTATTGCATGAAATATTATCTGCTCGCTGTTTTAGCGGTTTGCGCGCTATCGGTTAACGCTCAACAATCTTCGATCACCGAAGCAGAGGGCTATTCCTGCATGGGGGTCGATTACTCTAAAAAACAGACCGAACAGTTAGCGCTTCAGGACGCTAAGCGCCAAGCGGTTGAGTTTTCAAAAAGCTATATCGAAAGCACCACCGAAATGGAAAACTTTAATTTAAAGCGAGATCTCGTAAAAGCTTTCGCTCAGGCGGAAGTCCAAGTGCTCACGATTATCGAGCAGCAGTGGGACGACCCAACGTCTAGCGATTGTTACACCGTTAGAATTCAAGCAGAAGTTATTCCCGTTGCGCAGGATCTCAAGAAAATATCAGAAGCAGGAGGGTTTCAGGACGACCCGAGTGCCCCACTCACGGTTCGGATTTGGACGAACAAAGCCGAGCTGGTCGAGAATGAAGCACTTAAGATCTATTTGCGTGGTAACAAGCCATTTTTTGGCAGGATCATTTACCAGGATGCGACTGGTTTAAAGCTTCAGTTACTACCCAATCCCTACCGGCAAGATGCCTATTTCCAAGGGGGCGTGAATTACGAAGTGCCGGGCGGCCTTGATAAATTCGACATGGTGGTACAGGGACCGTTCGGCCAAGAAACGGTATCGGTTTACGCCAGCACCGCGCCTCTAGGCGATATCGACACGAATAATCTCGGACCAGTACTCCAAGTACAAGCCCAAGATATCGCTAAAAAAACACGAGGGATCAAGGTCATCGCGCGGCCGCTTGATTCAACGCAAGGGGGCAATCAGGTCATCTCCCGAGTCAATGAATTCGCAGAGGATCAGGTCATGTTGACGACCCGCTCGGCGCCTTAGGTTTATCGGAGCATTATCATGAAAGGGTATTTTATTTGCTGTCTGTGTCTGGCTTTCGGTCTGGGATACAACGCAGCCACAGCCCAAGGGCTGAACATTGGGGATCATGCCCCGGATTTTTCGCTGACTGCATCGGACGGTAAGACCTACACATTGAGTCAATTTAAGGGTCGACAAGCGGTCGTCATTGCATTTTTCCCGAAAGCCTTTACCGGCGGCTGAACGCTTGAGTGCAAATCGCTGCGTGACAGTGATGAGGCCATTCAAGCTTTCGAGGTTGCCTATTTCATGGCAAGCACGGATTCTTTAGCCGATAACACGGCATTTGCAACCAAGAACGATGCAAGCTTTCCGATTCTTGCTGATCCGGATAAAAAGATGACGCGAGACTATGGCGTTTTAATGGCGGGCGCGTTTGCCAAACGATGGACCTTCTATATTGATGCGTCAGGTATCATTGTTTCCATAGATAAATCTGTCTCGGTGCGTACTGCCGGAGCCGATTTGGTTGCTAACCTAATTCGTTTGCAGATACCCAAACGGGCTGAATGAGTCGACGCCGTCGCGCTGCTGGTGAAGATGGTTGACGTCCGGCACCCTTTGTTTCGGCGCCCGGCCCAAACCAAGTTGCATCATGATTTGGCGTGCCCGCCCCGTCCTCTGATCGCGGGAGGAGATTGCGCCTTGACGGCTCGCGTCACTGGACAAGGCGTGTGGTATCGCCGCTAAAAGACCCGCCCAAGTCTTGTATAGTAGTTCCGATGACCGCCCTCTGCGATGGCAAAGCCAATTTGTAATGTTCCCAAGGGCGTATCAGCTCCAACAAAGGCGCCGAGTGACCCAAGTGCGTCGACAGCAGACACGTCGTCAGTGTTATCCCAGGCGCCGCCATATTCCATTGTGACGCCGATCAGGCCATCAAGCGCCGGCAAAGCGTTATAGCGCTGATAATAAATGGCCGATAAGACGCCCATGGCCGCCCCGCGTCGGGCTTGGGTGCTCAAGCCAGTAAGCAGGCCGTAGCCGCCAATCTGAAACTCTGAATTAATACTGGGGGCATCAGTCGCCGCACCAAGATATAAATTGATGCCGAGATTGTGCTCATTTTTTTCGAAGTAACGTCCGGCACGGAGTGTCCATTGCCCATATCGATTCTCACTCCCCAAGGCCTCATGATAAAGCGACCAGCTGGCATCGATAATCGCCCCATGCGCTGGGAAATCAATATCATCCCGAGTATCAAATACAAAACGCCATTCCAAACTCGACTCATCAAACCCTAAGTTGGTTCGCTGACTCAGGCCGCTTACGGCATGGGCCCGCCCTTCGGTGCGGCGAAGCCCGACTGTGGTTCGCCATTGGCCCTGATACTCAAAGCCGATACCGGCAGTCACTTCCAACCCACGTAAAGCATAAACCGTGGTTCTGACCTCGTTTTCATAATCATAAAGTGCCCGATCAGAATAACCGCCCGTCAAATAGCCAAACATGTTGCCAGCTGGATCCAAGGGCCAGTACAGGGAACTTTCAAGGCTGGGTTCATCGCCAATACTTGCGCTCGTTAGCCACTCTGCCCCATAGCGAGACACTTCCTGCTGAGAATAACCCAGCAAGAATGAAACTCTTGAGTCGTGCTTAAACTCGCTCTCTAGGTTAAACCCAAAATGTAGATAATTGGGCCCCCAGGCCTTTTTGTCGGCGCTGATGGCTAAAGCGGTCTGATCTGCTTTTTGCGTTTGGGTAAACGAAACGAGCTCGAAGTGACCTAGGCCATGAATGCGGTTTACGTCGCGTGCTACCTGTTTCAAATTGAATCGATCCCCTACTTTGGTAAAGATCCTTTTGCTTAATACCGTGTTGGCAAGACCCGATTCGTTCACTAAGTCAATGCCCGCAACGGTTGGCCTTCGGGCAGTCGGTTTTGTGACCGAGACGTAGGCCTCCTGGCTTTGCATGAACGGTCTAAGCGCCTGCCGTTTTGCTGCGATTGTTTCTTCACCGATCTTGATCGCGCCCGCCGCGGTGCTGAAGTCCACCGCAGAAAAGTCCTCAAGATCGGGCACGACTAGGATGTCGTCTGCGGTGAGCCGCGCCTTCTGGACTTGCGTGTTGTTCACAACAAGCAGTCTCGTGAGTTGGTCTGTGATAGTCAGCAAATTACCCAACGCCGCCTTTGGCAACATTGGTGAGGTGATGTCGACGACAATCAGTACGTCAGCGCCCATTGCCTGGGCCAGTTCAACAGGAAGGTTGTTGGTAATGCCGCCATCGACGAGTAACCTGCCATCGACTTCGATCGGCGCGAAAACTGCGGGTACGCCCATCGAGGCCCTAAGCGCGACGGCTAAATTACCTTTATCCAACACCACCATTTCACCGGTCACAATATCGGTGGCGACCGCCTTAAAAGGCCGCGGTAAGGCATCAAAATCGATGACGTGGGCGACATGCTGGGTCATCGCCTGCAGGGCTAAAATGACATTTTGGCCTTGGATCGCGCCACTGGGTATTTTCAATACGCCGCCTTGATAGCCAGGCGTCCCGGGAATCGAAAACTGGTCTTCTCGAAACTTACGCTTCATAGAGCGATCTTGTCTGGGCACGTCATCAACCAGCGCTTGCTCCCAATCCATCTCAAGCATTAAGGTTTCAATTTCTCGCGCAGACAACCCTGAGGCATATAAACCGCCGATAATGGCGCCGATACTGGTACCCGTGACAAGATCCACGGGAATGCGATGATCCTCGAGATACTTCAAAACGCCGATGTGAGCCGCGCCTCGAGCCCCTCCACCCGCCAACACTAGGCCAATCTTTGGTCGATCTAGGGTTGCAGCTGAAGACGGCCCGCTTGCGCTTAAACTCAAGCTCAAAAAGAGACTGCAAAAGATCAGTGCTGACGATACAAAGTGCGCGTTCATAACACGGGTGTCTTCAAGAAGCGGGTCAACACGGTTTTACTCCAATCTAAAGGGTGCGTAGGTTAGCGTGTGATCTCCCGTTCGGTTTGGAACGGCTGTTTCCCCTCGGCCTTGCGACCATTCCGAAAGCGTCTCTGGCAAGCCATAGTGCCCTGCCACTACATACCCCGCGATCGGCTGATTACCGGATTGAATCAGCTTGAGTGCAATCGCCGGTTGGCCCTTAATACCATTGATTTGAAGCACTTTTTGGCCCTTTAAGGATCCCCAACGGTTTGTCATGACGGGCCTTTGAACACCCCCTAATTCAAATTGCAGGTCATCACGAGCCTCGGTTACAACCAAGCTGAACCAGTCGGGATTGGTTGGCAGGATAACGGAAAGCGCATAAGTTGCTTGCCCTGCCAGGATTGTTTTTGCCGCGGTAACTGACGGTTGAGTGTACGCAGACATTGGCGGCGCGCTCAGTTGCCGATGCGCAAAACCTTGTTCAAACGGCAGTTGCGTCTTAATCCCCGCGGGGCCAGCCCAGGACCAGTTTGGGCCCAATCGATCCGAACTGGTGGTTGCAACTGTTGCCGCGCCATCAGGGTCCACGACCAATCTAAAATTAACGTGTTGTGGACGCGTTGCGCTGTGCAAGGGAAGTACCAAGACTAACGCGATCGAAACCAGTGCCCCGTAGACCAATACAAGCCGAGCTAAACGTGCGCTCTGCTCTGCTGCAAAGGGCGCAAGTAGGACTAAAAACAATCCTAAAAACGGCAGGGTCGCTACGATCAAGTGATAGCCTTGGCTTTGCTCGAGGGGTAAAACAAGACCCAGTGATCCTGGCACTGCAAGCCACAATAAAGCTAGCGCGGCGATAAAAACGGTACTAGGTCGCAATATTGGCGCAAAGAACACCAAGAGCGCGCCAAAGCTGAGAACCGGTAACACGAGGTTCAAGGCATCGGGTAGCCAAATCAGGAAGGTGAGGCCTGCTATCCACCAAATCCACAGAGCCGCAAGCACGCGCTGCGAAAATTGTACGCCCTGAGCCAATTTTATTGTGGCGCATTGCAACAGCACGATCAGTGGTAGACAAAACAACAGATATCGTAGCGGCGCGTCATAGGCAGGCCAATGCACCGTGGCCCCTTTCGCCCACCACAAAGCGGAAAAGGTAAGACCGGTCACAACCAGCGCGAGCATCATGACCCCCGTCAAAGCGGCTGCACCTGCGATGAGCCTGAGAGGCCGCTTCTGTCGGAACGTTGTGAGCAACAACAGGAGCGAGACGATTAAAAAACAGGTGGTATTCACCCAATAAGGAGAATCTAGCCACCAACCATAAAATCCTTGATAGCTTACGGCGCGCGGCGCGGTGAGCTGGTCAGCCAGGGCTAAATCTCGGGTCAGTGGCCACAGGTTGTCGCCATGATGTTGCAAGGTCGAAAGATCAAGCAAAGCAAGGTTATCGAGCCGCGTGTGATAGCGACTGCGCTCGGCTGCAAAGGCAAAGTCCGCGCCCGGCACCCCTGCTCGTTTTGAAACACTGAAATCAGTATCGTTGGGCATGCGTTTGAAAATTTCATTAATCAACGACATACCCGAGGGGCGTTCAGCATCGCCGTAGAGGTCAATGAGCTGTTGGTTCGGGCCATGGGTTCGAATGATCTGGCTGACGCCGCTTGAACCGGAACCTTCAATGTTAATCAGCAAGCCAATCTGGTCTCGCTTGGGATGATTGGCGAAGAAGGCCTCTGCACCGAGTAATCCCAGCTCTTCCGCATCGGTCAAAAGTAGCAAAACCGGCCACTTTAGAGCGGGCTCCTTCATGAGGCGTTTCGCGGTTTCCAGTACCGCAACAACCCCTGCCCCGTCATCGCCCGCCCCAGGCGCGACCGGCACTGAATCGTAGTGCGCCATTAGAGCAAGGTATGGCCCAGTTTCTGATCCGGGAATTTCCGCAATCAAATTCTCGACCCACGCGCAGCGTGACGCCCGGTTTGAGCAACCCCACTGCCGCTGGATGTCGACCGCCAAACCCATTTCTGCGAGCACTAGGATCAGCTCATCCCGAACTCGATGATTGGCGGCGGAACCAGTCGGATGCGGCGATTCATCTCCTAGAATTCTTGCCAGTAAATCAAAGGCTGTGTAGGCCGAAAACCGATCGATTTGGGGCGAAACCGGCGCTGGCGACCGAGTGGCTTGCTGATTCAGTGAAAACGCCAGCAAAGCGGTCAGCAAGGCCAGTAGCAGGGGGTAACGCTGCCAGCCAATCACGAACGACCCCGCCGCACGCGCTGGACTTCCGCCATCAAGCCGAATAACGCGATGGTATCGGTTGTGCCGGCATGGCCGCTAAATTCGCGATAGAGCGTGTCAACATTGATGGCTATGCGCTCCGCATCCAGCCAGCGATCAAAATCGCCAAGCGCAATATCGAGTGCCGCTTCGCGGACGCTTAACCCGGCATCGAATCGAGCGCGAGCTTCACGTTCGATATAACGCAGGTAATCTTGAACGGATCGAACGCCTTTTAGATCCGTCAGCGGCCCATGGCCCGGTACAATTACCTCCGGATCTAATTCGATGATGGCATCGCAGGCTTTGATCCAGTTCGCGACCGGACCCGCCCACATAAGCGGTGTGCCTTCAATGAAGAGGATATCCCCAGTAAAAATCGTGCGGTCGTCAGGAACGTAAACCAGTACGTCGCCGCCGGTGTGCGCAGGACCGACTTCGATTAGCTCGACCGATTTGTCACCGACGGCAAGCGTTAGCGCGCCATTAAAGGTTCGACTCGGCAATTTTTCGGCGACCTTGGCAAAATCGAACGGCCCGAATACTGCTTTTAAATAGTCGCCCGTCTCGCCCAGCGCGTCCGCAGAATCCATAAAGGCTTTTAACATTTGTGGGGTGAAACTTTCCATTTCGCGGGCGCTGGATTCCGACGCGATGACCTCGGCTTTGGTACACAATCCATTGCCATGGGTATGGTCGCCGTTGGCATGGGTATTCACAACAGTATCAATCATGTCCGCGCTAACACCGCTCGCATCCGCCATCACGTCAAGCATTTCTTGCGTTAACACCGCGTCGAATAATGTATCGACTAACAAGGACGCCCCGCTATCGACGATGAGGCCAGCGTTTGACCAACCCCAGCCGCCATCAGGTTGCAAATAGGCATAGATCCCATTGCCGGTTGCATGTAAACCTTTTTGGTATTGCCATGAAGTTGCCATAAGCTTTCCTTTTTTTTCAGAATAACTGAATTACAGAACCTCTGCATTGCGCCCAGGATGCCAGCGCCAACTCGCCCTGTTATGATCTACTCATCAAGCAGCAGGAATCACTGTGACGACGATTACTTGTATCGAGGATCTTAAAGCACTCTATAAACGACGAGTGCCTAAGATGTTTTATGACTATACGGAGTCGGGTTCGTGGACAGAACAGACTTTTAAAAGTAATGAGACGGCGCTGCAGCATATTCTGTTTAAACAAAGGGTCCTTGTGGACTTATCCCAACGATCGGTTGCCAGTACCCTGCTTGGGCAACCCGTGACGATGCCGGTTGCCTTAGCACCCGTTGGATTAACCGGCTATCAACGCGCTGATGGTGAAATCAAAGCGGCAATCGCTGCGGCACGCTTTGGGGTGCCTTATACCCTGTCGACGATGAGCATTTGTAGTATTGAGGATGTTGCAACCAGGACCTCAGCGCCCTTTTGGTTTCAACTCTACGTTATGCGCGACCGAGACTTTATGCGTCGCCTGATTCAACGCGCCAAAGCCGCCGAATGCAGCGCATTGGTGCTCACGGTCGATTTGCAAATTCTTGGGCAACGGCATAAAGATATTAAAAACGGGCTCTCGACACCCCCGAAACCGACGCTGAAAAACATCATCAATATGGCCACAAAACCGCGCTGGGGCTTAGGCATGCTTGGCACGCCCCGACGCGACTTTGGCAATATTATTGGTCATGTCGCTGGGGTTAAAGATACGGGGTCCCTATCCGAGTGGACTCGGCAGCAATTCGATCCCGGTTTGAATTGGGACGATGTCGCCTGGATAAAAGATCTTTGGGGTGGCCCGCTTATTATCAAAGGCATTATGACCCCAGAAGATGCCTGCCTTGCCCGAGACCATGGCGCGGATGCCATCATCGTTTCAAACCATGGCGGCCGTCAATTAGATGGCGCCCCGGCGAGCATTCAAGTCTTGCCGGCAATCAAAGCCGCTGTGGGTGATCGAATCGAGGTGTTGATGGACGGCGGGATTCGCAGTGGTCAAGACGTGTTGCGGGCGCTGGCTAGCGGCGCTGATGGTACATTAATTGGTCGGGCCTACATCTACGGATTGGGTGCGCTCGGAGAGACCGGGGTTCAAGAAACCTTAAACATCCTCCGTAACGAACTAGATTTAACCATGGCGTTTTGTGGCCGCACCAATATTGCGAATGTGTCGGGTGATATTTTATGGTCTTGACTACGCGTCATCGTAATCATCACTCGAGGCATGAAGCACAAGGCGAGTCTGATTGAGATTAGTTTGGTAACTGTACCTGAAAGGTCTCAATGATTTTAGGCATCCAGCGATGCTTAAAATTGTGGTTTACTCTCTCTAGGCAACGCGTTGCGAGGGGCTTACTTACCTGCAACGCAAAGGATCATCCAAGACGGATGAACCCAAAATGAATCGGATAATTTGACCCGACTAAATCTTAACAAAGGAACCCTCATGACAGACTTCCCTCTCCCCAACATATCAACCGATTTAACCGGTCAAGTCGCGTTTGTCACGGGCACGACAGCGGGACTGGGCCGCAGGTTTGCGCAGGTTCTCGCAGCTTGTGGCGCAAAGGTTGTGGTCACAGGGCGCCGGGTGGATCGTCTCGAGGCTTTGAGTCAGGAAATCAACGCTTCCGGCGGCATCGCTGCGGCAATTGCCATTGATATGACAGATCGAGACAGTATTCGTGCGGCGCTCAAGGAAGCCGAGGCTATCTTTGGAACGGTGACAATCTTAGTGAACAATGCTGGGATTCCAGATGCGCAGCGCGCCGTTAAAATAGATGATCCGTTGATGGACGCCGTATTTGACACGAACCTCATTGGCCCTTGGGTGCTATCTGTCGAGGTTGCGAAACGGCTCATCGATACCGGACTGTCGGGCAGAATTGTAAACATCGCATCGGTTGCGGCGTTTAACACCACCGCGCAATCGGCGGCGACCCTGTACTCAACCACTAAGAGCGCGGTCGTGCGAATGACGGAATCTTTAGCCGTTGAGTGGTCGCGATATCCGATCAACGTGAACTGTATTGCCCCGGGAGCTTTCTCAAGTGAGATGATGGACGGGATGTTGTCCCGGATGGGGGATATTAGCCAACACTTCCCGAGAAAACGAATTTGCCAGCCTGCACAAATGGACAGCACGCTGTTATTTTTGGTATCACCTGCCTCCGAATGCGTCACGGGGACAGTCATTAAAATCGATGATAGTCAAGGGCCGCGATAACGCGACTTTGGCTGAACGCCCACCCTGCTTTGAAGCATTAACGATCACAGGACACCGCATATGACAGCTGCCCCAATCCTTTCAGAACGCGTCGGACACACTCAAATCATCACGCTTAATCGCCCAGAGGCAATGAATGCGATTACGTCACAGATGCTGGCGGACCTTAATACCGCGTTAAAGGCGGCGGATGATGCCCCCCAGGTACGCGCCGTTGTGATTACCGGGGCCGGGCGCGCCTTTTGTTCGGGCCTAGACCTGAAACAAGCATCCGCCGGCGAGGGAATAGCCGGTACTTTGGGCAATAGTCAAGGCGCGAGCCACTACTCGACCCGAGAAATTTGTACGGTTACGTTACAACGAATGGACACGCCTGTAATTGCTGCGATTAACGGTGCGGCGGCAGGTTATGGGTTGGATTTGGCGCTAGGTTGCGATATGCGCCTGATCTCCGACCGGGCCAAACTATTGCCAGGATTCGCCAAGATGGGGGTTATTCCTGAAAGCGGCGGCACTTGGTATCTGCCACGATTGCTTGGGTGGGCTAAGGCCTGTGAGATCTCGATGCTGGGAGACCCAATGTCTGCAGAGCAGGCATTGGATTATGGTTTGGTTAATCGAGTTATCTCGGAGGCACAGCTAATGGAAACGGCTCTAGCTTGGTGCGATAAAATTTCAGCGAACGCACCATTGGCCATTGCGGAAATGAAACGATTGTTTCGACATGGTCTTACCCAGGACTTCGAAAGCCATTCGCATCATGTTTTGATGTCGGTCTTAAATCTATTCAAATCAAACGATTTTTCGGAAGCCGTAACGGCATATATGGAAAAACGCGAGCCGGACTTTAAAGGTAATTAGTACTCGTTTTTGGATCCTTTTTGAGTGCGGAGCGTGCAGATGAAAATTGTGATTATTGGAGCTGGAAGCTTAGTGTTCTCAAGCCGGCTAACAGCAGACCTGCTATCTTATCCAAAACTCCGAAAGGCGCATTTCGCGCTGGTTGACACGGATATTGACCGACTCGATTATGCGGGGAAAATTGTTGCGCAAATTTGTCACCATGGTGATTATGGCGACGTCACGTGGAGCCTACATCACAATC
>JAQWWC010000079.1 GCA_029249645.1 Pseudomonadales bacterium | reverse complement strand
CGGTCGTGGGAAATCACCAAAATGGCTCCCTCAAAGGTGTTCATGGCGGTGGCCAGTGCTTGTCGCATTTGCATGTCGAGGTGATTGGTGGGTTCGTCCAGCAAGAGTAAATTGGGTTGTTGAAAGGAAACAATGGCCAGCGCCAGTCGCGCCTTTTCACCGCCTGAGAAGTTCGCAGCTTTGGTTTCGACCTGCTCCCCTTGAAAATTAAATCCCCCTAAAAAGGTTCTAAGTTTCAATTCGTTGGCTTTTGGATCGAGTTGTTGGAGGTGTTCTAAGGGGCATCTTTCAAGGTCTAAATCATCGACTTGATGTTGTGAGAAATAACCTGTCTTAAGGTGCAGCCCTTCCGTCCGCTCGCCATCAATTAAAGCCAAGGTGCCCTCAAGCGATTTTACGAGCGTGGATTTGCCGGCGCCGTTAACCCCTAACAGACCAAAACGATCCCCCGGGGAAAAGCTCAAGTTAATATTGCTTAGAATAGGATCCGTATAGCCAAGGTTGGCGTTGCGAAGCTGCAGCAGCGGGTCCGATTGTCTGCTGGCTTCGCGAATACTGAATCGAAAGGGTGACGCCTCATGAACGGCCTCAACCCGGGTTAGGCGCTCCAGGGCTTTGATTCGGCTTTGCGCTTGGCGGGCCTTACTTTCCTTGTATCGGAATCGCCGGATAAAGTCTTCCATGTGATGAATGGTTTTTTGTTGTTTCTCAAATTGCCGCGCTTGATCGATTAGTTGCTCTGCTCGCAGGGTTTCAAAGGCGGAGTAGTTGCCGGAATAAAGCGTGATCTTTTGATTCGCCATGTAAGCGATATGCAAGACGCAATCATCTAAGAACTCCCGGTCGTGGGAGATCAATATGAGTGTGCCTTGATATGCTTGAATCCAAGACGCGAGCCAGAAAATTGCGTCCAAATCCAAATGGTTCGTTGGCTCATCTAATAACAATAAATCAGAAGGCTTCATGAGGGTTCTGGCCAGATTAAGGCGCACCCGCCAGCCCCCGGAAAAGCTCTTCAACGGGTTTTCAAAGGTTGCTTCACTAAAGCCAAGACCAACCAAAAGCTGCTCGGCTCGCGCCTCAGCACTAAAACCATCTAGATCTTTAATTTCCTCAAAGAGCTGGGCGACTTTGTCGAACTGGGCATTTTCTTCGGCCTGGGCAAGGCGCGCTTTTACGGCAACAAGGTCGGAGTCTCCCGAAACCACGTACTCTAAGGCAGAGACATCAGCCCCCGGAATTTCCTGCGCCATGTGGGCGATACGGATACCTGGAGAAAGGTCAAGTTGACCGATATCGGCTTCGAGTTCACCCAGAATCAATTTAAACAGGCTCGTTTTGCCAATGCCGTTGGCCCCAACCAAGCCAACTTTCTGGCCCTGATAGATCGTCAATCCGAGTTGTTCAATGAGCAGTTCGCCGTTTCGACGAAGACTCATATTCTGAAAAGAGAGCATTAGTGCGTGACTCAAATCCCGAGTATAACACCCGCGCGGTTAGCCTCGCTTAAAACCCTCGCATTTCGATTAGGACGTTGTTGTCCTAGGGGCACGATAAAGCCAAAGACTGGCTAGGATCAAAGGGATGCACGCAACAACGACCCACGCTGGGATCGATAAGCCCAATAAAGACCAAGCAACTTCAGCGCAGCTTCCGTCGCCATTGAGAACAATTGCCAGGACATCGGTAAACGGTAGAACATCGATCAAATACTCAAGGCTTGGTCCGCACGCCGGGACTTGATCTTCCGGCAAGCTTTGGAGCCAAAGTTGTCTTAGGGCGAGACCAGTGCTTGCAAGAAAAGAAGTAACAATAAGGCTGGCATAGACCTTCATACCAAGTTGTGCTGGATAATGCAGCGCGGCCAATGCGGCAAAGCAGCCTGCTGCGATAATCCCGACCCGTTGAAAAATACACAACGGACAGGGCTCTAAGTACAAGTAGTGCTCCATCATGAGGGCAATCAAAATAAGCAAAAAACTACTGGTGCTCAAGGCGATGAGTAAAAGTCGCTGGGTCAATATCGGCATGCCGGGTTATTCCTTCATCCTTTGAGTTTTGCCTTGAACGACGGCGCGTGTTGCGAGGTCATGATCCGCTAACCAATTGTCCACAAACCCTTGCAGGCAAGCAAAGAATTCTGGAAAACTTGCCTCGATAAATGGCAATGCAGGGCTGATTCTAGGGAGCGTCTCTGAATTGAAAAATTGCTCGCCGCCACGAAGCCGGCGTCCTATATGAATCAAGCTGCGAGCGATAAAGTCCTCGTCTTGAGTCCGCAATAGGCTTTTAAAGTCGCGCATACGCTGGCAGGTTAAAAGCGCTGGCTCAGGGAAGAAATCAGTGTGTTCGGGCTTTAAGAGGCGTTGGAAGGCCAGTTGATCAAACCGTTGCAGACTTTGAGGATAATAGTGCGTGAAGGTCTTCGCCAAGAAGTGGTCAAACGCAATATCAGTAATAATCCCCGACACCCGTCTTAAGTCCTTTGGCAGTGCTAGACGACACGCCGTAACACTTGGATGTTGATCTGTATAGGCATCAATTGCACGATGAAGTTTGATCCCTTGCTCGATGGAAATCGGGCGGATGCCGGTCTGCAGGCCTTTAACAAAGTCGCCTAGAAATCCGCCAAGAAGGAGTTGATCATTGTTTCCGGACAACAATAGATGCGCTAAATGATTCACAAGGCTTATTCATAGGCCTTGTGATAGTTCGCGAGAAACTCGGAAAAATCTTCATCCAGATTGGCTGGTATTTGGTCAAAATCCCGTCGTGATTGCGCCGCGATTTGATCGAACGCCTGCCTGACTGCCGCCTCAATGGGCTGGGTCATAAAATCTTCATGGTGGCGTCGGCTTAATTGCAAGTGATGGTCGATGAGACTGACCGACTGGTTCATCAGGTCCTTTAAAATTTGACCACTCGGGGTCGTGTCTGGGTCTTCTACCCGCCCCACAAGCGCATCAAGACAGGCGTTATAGCGGCTCGTCTGATGCAGGGGATCAAGGATATCAGCAAGCTCATACAGCGCCGCAAACAGCTTCTGAGCCCAAGCTTGAAGGCTAATCGGCTGCGCCTTGTTTTCTAAGATCAGGCCGGGCTTACGTCCGGCCTCGGTTGCGTGTGTAAAGTTTTGCACGGCTTCATGGCAGAGACGCTCATCGTGTTCTGGACTTGGCGTGAGCATGCAGTGCAAGAGCAATAAATCCATGAAGTTCAGCTGCTCTGCGCTGACCCCAAGCGGTAAGTAGGGGTTGATGTCCAGCATGCGAACTTCAATGTAACCAACCCCTGTCTCATCGAGGTGCTTTAGAAAGTTTTGTCCTGGCGGTGGGTTTGATTTGGCCCTGACGGAGGAATAAAACTCCGCTTCAGATTGCAGGATGTTGGTATTGACCTGGGCAAATTGAGTGGTTTTGTGTTGTTCGAGCGCGTGATAGGGCGCGAATTGGGTTGTGATGCCGTGGCGCAGAGTTGCCGTGTAGTTCTCTAGACTGTTGTAGCACACGCTTAAAAGCTCTGCTTGGGTCGAGCTTTGGTAGCCCAATCCGCCAGATCGCAGACTGGTGGCATAAGGTTTATAAAAGGTCTGAACGCCCAATGGCAACAGATCGTGTTGCTGGTTTCTTACAAAACTTTGGTCAACGGCCGGAGAAGCGCCGAACAGATAGGCTGGCAACCAAGCAAGGCTGCGAAAGTTGCGCATTAAGCCAAAGTATTTTTCTGAGCGATCCGTCTGCTTGGCTGCCGTGCTCAATGGCTGTGATCCGGCGATTTGATGCAACCCGTCAAAAAAAGCTTGGTTAAACGAGAAGTTATAATGCACCGCGCAAATGGTTTGCATCGTACGGTTATATCGAATGCCAAGCCCGTGTCGATAGGTTGTTTTGAGTCGACCGAGGTTGGAGTCGCCGTAGTAGGCGAGCGGAATGGCGTGTTCTTCTGGCAATTGGCAGGGCATGCTCCCAGGCCAGAGCCGTTCATCCCCCAAGTGTTGCGCGGTCCACTGATGAATCTGGGCGAGGTCTGCCAAGACGGATTCAGTTGAACGATGTACGGGCGTAATGAGTTCCAGTTGAGATTCTGAAAAATCGGTTGTGATTGATGGATGCGTTAACTTTGCGCCGAGCGCGTTTGGGTGCTGTGTGAGCGCGAGAGAGCCTTGCTGGGTCGTCCTGAGGAGTTCTCGCTCAATGCCTCGTTGAAACGTGAGAATTTCCCGAGCATTGCCCGCATTTGCGAGTTGTTTTAGCAAATCAGCCGCCATGACAACGTTTCCTTAAGATGGCCTATCCGATGACGCATTGGGATGATTCATCGATTTCAGGATTGCACACTTGATTCAGGCAAGCCTGAGTCAGCGCCGAGCATATCACCGACCCTGTGCAAAAATAAATGCGCTTTTCGTTGTCGTGTTGGCCTAGGAGTCTGGACGTGAAACCAATCGGTGTATCTGACGCCGATCCCTTTTGGTCGGGCGCTCACCTTTTGGCATGGGGCCGAGGCTCGCACGTTTGAGTCGAGCGTTTTCGCGGTTTTGCAAACTGGCCTCGGTTTCCGCAAACAGCAGCGACGCCTCGGCCGCGCCTCGGCGAATGTCAGATAGCCCGGTGACTAAAACCGCGCGATCATCCCATCCGGCTTTAAATTCGACCAAGTCATTGATCTTGATTTCCTTAGCAGGCTTCGTGCGGGCGCCGTTCACTTTGACCTTGCCGCCATCGACGGCCTCTTTGGCTTGGGCTCGCGTTTTATAAAATCGGGCGGCCCAAAGCCACTTGTCGGTTCGAATCATTTAACGTTATCCCGTGATGAGTTCGTTCAAGTAGCACACGTTTTCGTAACCCGATAGCTGCTGTGGCGGTTGATTTGAATTGGGTTGGCTAATTGCGATCAGCCCCGCGATCCCGTAAGCCTTTGCCGTATCCAGAACCTTGGCATTGTCATCGATTAACGCGGTGCGCGCCGGGTTTATCCTGGTTTGTTTGGTGAATTGCTGCCAGAAACCGTGCGCCTCTTTCGGTGAACCGAAGCGGTGGCTGGTGATGATGTCCGAAAAGTAGGCGATAAATTTAGGGTGTTTAGCTTGGATTGTCTTGAGTTTAAAGGCTAACACTTTGGGGTGGGCATTGGTCGCTAGGATCATTGGCATGCCGTGTTCGGTTAAATAATCCAGCAAAGCTAGGGTCCCCGGTCGACATCGGATGAGAGACTGGCCGCTTTCTTGTAATGATTCTAAGTCGAGGCCGAAGTGATCAGCCCAGTGATCAAAGTCGTACCAGGCGATTTCGCCGGCGACGGCCCGCAAGTCACTTTGAACGTGTTGTTTGGCATGGCCCAGGGTTGTGCCATTTTTCACGGCATAGGCCTTGGCAACCCAGTTATTCCAGAAGATGTCATCAAAGTAACTGTCTAGCAAGGTGCCGTCCATGTCTAGGAGTACGCTTTCAAAATTAAGCAGATTCATCTGAGGCTTGCGATTGGTTGGTCAAATTGATCGCAGGCAGTGTAACCTAACGACAGTTGTTGATCAGGAGTCATCATGCGCGAAGCCCTTATAGAGATCGCCCGACAAGCGGGTATGGAAATTCTCAGCATCTATAATACCGCCGATTTTGGCATTGAAATGAAGCAGGACGAGTCCCCTTTGACGTTGGCAGATTTGGCAGCACATCGCCTCATTGTTGCCGAACTCGAGCGTCAATTTCCAGATATTCCGGTATTGTCGGAAGAAAGCGTCGCGATCGATTTTGAAACGCGATCCAGCTGGGACCGATATTTTTTAGTCGATCCTTTAGATGGCACGAAAGAATTTATTGAGCGAAATGGTGAATTCACAGTGAACATTGCTCTGATTGCTGGGCATGAACCCATTTTTGGGGTTGTTCATGTTCCGGTTACATCAACAACTTATGTGGGTGATGTGCTGGCCGGCACGGCCTGGAAAATCATGGGTGACAGCGAACACGTAATGCGGACTCGGACGGTCTCATCGGCAGCATTAACGGTAGTTGCGAGTCGTCGCCACGGCTCCGACGCGCTCAAGACGATGCTGCAAGCATTGGATACGGCCTTTGATACGGTTTCGCTGACCAGCATGGGCAGTTCCTTGAAGCTTTGTTTGGTGGCAGAAGGTAAGGCCGATTTTTATCCTCGGCTAGCGCCAACGTCAGAATGGGACACCGCCGCGGCACATGCCGTGGTGACTGCAGCAGGTGGCGACGTTTTTGACACCCGCTTTCAGCCTCTGCAGTACAACACCAAAGCAGGATTGCTCAATCCAAATTTTCTAGTGATTGGGGATAGGACTTACGGCTTTGAAGCGGTAATTGGTGAGACGCTGAGCCACTGAGCGTGGGAACGACACCTGATGTATCGGTAACGGAGTGGTCTGGCAAGAGAGGATGATCAACCTAAGTGTGCTTGAATGGCAGCGTCAAAGTTTGGTCTCAGCTAGCGCAGCTGGACGCGCATCCATCCTGCCGAGGAGAACACATTAAAGCATCCAGCTGACGCTAGCGAGGAAGGGGAATATACGGATCAATTCTGGATATTGATAGGGATTAAAAGTGGAGGTTTCTCCTCTTAAAGTGACTTGACATAGAGTTATCAATCGTAAGCGTCTGATTTTTATTCAAACTATCTGAATATAAGCCTAATTACGCTGTTTGCCTGAAGGTGGAGGACGGTTTCCAGGATGTTTCTCGACGTTGTCCTCGAACCAATGCCAACCCTGGCAAAGCTGATTATGGCATTGAAGCTTCGGCTTGAGGATCTGAAAAAGGGCTCTAAAACAGGATCTTGCGGGTATTCAATGGTATAATCCGATTTGAGCGACGGCAATCGGTTAATTGGGTCGCACGGCAGCGATGCGGACACCTGTCTTTTTTCAACCGTCGAACCTGCTGGCGCATCGGATCAGGCTACTCAGCGCCCTGCTGACACCTCCACAATAATACGTGTTGATAAGAAGATACATTGGTAAATCGACCGGTTGGTCAGAGGATTCATCGATAAGAGATCGCCTTGCGGTTGTTACTATGAACGAGTTAGACGCAGGGTTGGGGTTTTGACGGATAGTCGAGTCCGTTCATAACTGAGCAAAGTTTGGATTAAGACCGCGTCAATAGGATGGCGTTGCGTGGATAATGATGGCCCGAGAAACACCGTTTCAGTGTGGCAGGCGTTTATTGGTTCCGTATTGGTTGAGAAAGGGTGTATTCAAACTGGATTCGATTCAAACAAAGGTGCCGAAAAAAGTGCTGGTCAGCAAACGTGCTGGTTAATTGTCCGAACGATTATTGCATCACAGCACAGGCAGGCCAACAGCACGAAGAGTGAGCGCCATTAAAAGAGCATGAACAAAGAGTAGTAACAGTAAATTTAATACAGAACTTGAATACAGAACTTGAATAGAGAACTTGAATAAAGAACTTGGATAAAGGGCTTGGATAAAGAACTTGAATAAAGAGCTTTAACAGGTTTCGATGCGGCCCCAATCGGGCCACCAAAACAATTTCAATCAGGGAGATCGCGTTACATGGCAAATAACACCACTGAAGGGGACTTCGATTCGATAATCGAAAGTGACGCAATTGAGAACAGTTCCGCCGATGATATGGATGCGCTGGAAATTCTGACCAGCCGAATTGTTTTAGCAACCGAGGCGGATGATGAGGTCGAAAACCTTGAGTCTGTTCTAAAATCGCTGATTGAAAAAGGCCGAGAGCAAGGCTATCTAACGTTCGACACCCTAACCGAATCGTTGCCTGACAGAATATTAGGGTCTGAAGAATTCGACAATATCTGCCAAGCGTTCGCCGATTTGAACGTTGTAATTTGTGAAGTAGCGCCGAAGGATCTTGCCGATCTGAAGTCCGAGTCCGAAGAAACGCTTTCAGAAGAATCGCTCCTGAACATCAGCGACGCGGCTGGAAAGACCATGGATCCCGTTCGGATGTATATGCGGGAAATGGGTACGGTGCCCCTGCTGACGCGCGAAGGTGAAATTGTGATTGCCAAGCGAATCGAGGATGGTATTCGTGAAGCGATGCGCGTGCTCGCGTCCTATCCTGGTCCGGTTGAGCACATCCTAGCGGCCTACGATAAACTCTTGGCGAATCAGGAAGACCCTAACGTCATTCTGGATGTGTCATCGATCATCGCAGGTTTCCTTGATCCTGAAACCGAAATTCCGGATACGTCGCTTATTGCTGAAGCAAAATCAAGCGGGCAATTCGAAGAAAGTGAAACCGAAACGCATAACGGTCCGGATCCTGAAATGGTCTCGGCGCGCTTCGCAGCGCTTGCGAAAACCCACAAGGCGCTTGGACGGTTGGCGGCCAAACACGAGCGAGGATCACCGAAATACCAAGCGGGTCTTTCAAAGCTCCAAGACGTTTTTTCATTGCTGAAGCTGGTACCTGCGATGATGGACCCAATTGTTGCGATGGTTCAATCCGACATGGCCTTGATCCGTGAGCAAGAGAAAACTATTCGTCAGTTGTGTGTGTCAAAGAGTGGTATCCCAACAGCAGTATTCCTCGAGCGATACGGTGTGTGTCAGACAGATGTCGCTTTTGTTGATAGTCTCGAGAAATCAGGAGAACCCTGGGCGAATAAGATCAAAGCGAACCGAGTCTCTCTGCGTCATGCCGTGAAGACGATGCGACGGGTTGCCGAAGAGCGCGGGTTAAGTGTTCCTGAGATTAAAGAAACAAATAAAGCACTCCAGTCCGCGATCAATGTCATGCGCTTTGCAAAGAAAGATATGATCGAGGCGAACTTGCGGCTTGTGATCTCCATCGCCAAGAAGTACACCAACCGCGGCTTGCACTTTTTGGACCTGATTCAAGAAGGCAACATCGGACTCATGAAAGCCGTCGATAAGTTCGAATATCGCCGCGGCTTCAAGTTTTCAACCTATGCAACCTGGTGGATCCGACAAGCCATCACGCGAAGCATTTCTGATTTGGCGCGTACCATTCGAGTCCCGGTACACATGATGGAAACGGTCAACAAGATTAATCGCCTGAGCCGTCAACTGCTTCAGGAGTTAGGTCGTCCAGCGACCATTGAAGAACTCAGTATTAAGATGGAATTGCCCCAAGACAAAGTGATCAAAGCGTTGGATGTTGCCAAGCAGCCGATTTCTTTAGAAACGCCAGTGGGCGATGACGATGATTCAACTATCTGGAACTTGGTGAGTGACACCTCGGTTGAGTCGCCACTTGATCACGCAGCAGATGAAGGGCTTCGAGAAACCACGAATGATGTCTTAACGGCCCTTACGGAGCGCGAAGCGAAAGTTTTGCGCATGCGCTTTGGTATTGATATGAATACCGATCACACGCTTGAAGAAGTCGGCCGGCAGTTCTCGGTAACACGAGAACGCATTCGTCAAATCGAAGCAAAAGCGCTCAGAAAGCTGCGCCACCCTGCTCGATCAGAACAGCTCAAGAGCTTTATCGAGCGTTAAACCGCTTCGGCCTTGGTTGACTCAGCGTTGCTGAGCTTGTTGCGCCGACGTCTCGACATGATAAAGTCGGAAGAACGCAACAAGACAGCAAAGCGGGCTAACCATGGCGATGATCAGTGGGTTTACCGAAAATGTAAAACAACGCGCTTGGTGGGCGAATGCCCTACTCGCTTTCTGTCTATACATGACCATTGTGTACCTGCCGTTTGATCTCTTTTTCAAGCCCGTTGCCCAAGATCAGGAAGTCTGGTTTGGGCTTATGTTTACGGGCTGGGCTGCAAAGCTCGGGGGCATTGTGCACTGGCTAATCTATGCCTTGGGTGCTTACGGCCTCCTCCACCAAAGAGCCTGGTTGCGGCCTTGGATTAGTCTTTATGTTTTGCAAGTTGCTTTGAGCATGCTGCTTTGGGCGATGTTGGATAGTCGTGGTGCAGGTGTCGTACCAGGGTTAATCGCCGCAACGCCTTTTATTGGACTGGCGGCGCTGCTTCACTTTAAGCCAAATCATTATCTCAATCAGGACGCAGGCGAGGCGTAAAAAGGAGTTGGTATGGACGACTTTTCAGGAAAAATTGCGGTGGTCACAGGGGGTGGGACCGGTATGGGCCGGGCGCTCTGTGAGGCCTTAGCTGCAGCGAATTGCCATATTGCGTTGTGTGACGTCGCGGAGGATGCGATGCAAGAAACCAAAGCACTGTGCACCGCGCTGAGTGACGTTAGAATTTCAACGCATCTGTGCGATGTTTCGATAGAAGCCGATCTTGTGCGGTTTCAACAAGAGGTTGCCAGCATCCATGGCGATTCGATTCACTTGCTGTTTAACAATGCGGGCATTGGTGGCGGCGGCGGCTTTGTTGCCGGTGATCGCGATGAGTGGGAGAAAACCTTTGCGGTGTGCTGGTATGGTGTTTACTACGGTTGTCGTGCGTTTTTGCCGATGCTGCTCAAGAGCGATGAAGGCCATATTGTAAACACGAGTAGTATTAATGGTTTTTGGGCGTCGCTTGGCCCGACCGTGCCGCATACGGCTTATGCCGCAGCCAAGTTTGCGGTCAAGGGCTTTTCCGAAGCTTTGATTAACGATCTGCGTCTAAATGCGCCGCATATTCAAGTGTCTGTTGTGATGCCCGGCCACATCGGTACCTCCATTGCGATTAATTCCGGAAAAATATTGGGTCACACGCCGCCCCTAGACATGAGCGCTGACGAAGTGCTTTTGGTTCGGGAGCAGTTGATGAAGCAGCCTGGTCCGATGACTGAGATGATGATGAACTTGAGTGATGATCAATTGCGTGAGGCGATGCACAAACGTGGAACAGATTTTCGCGACAATGCGCCCATGTCGGCAAACGAGGCAGCAGGGGTGATTTTAGAAGGGGTGCGTGCGAATCAATGGCGTATCTTGGTAGGAGACGATGCCGTCATGTTGGACAAGCGCGTAAGAGCCAATCCTTGGAACGTCTATGATTTAGATTTTTCAGCGCTCACGACGATTACGACGAGTTAAGCTGAGCGTGAGTCCCCGTGATGTGGTAATCGGACGCGCGTTACTCTGATCCACGGCGCAAGAATCATCAAAAGCAAAGTGTTAAAACGCAGCAAGCTCTTTTTCCGCCCAGGCCTTCAAGCCTGGGTTTTGGGCACCTTCGCGCACGGTTTCAAGCACCGCGCGGCTCGCTTGTAAGTCGCCCTGCTTTTTCAACGCCATCCCGCGCATCAGGTTGATCATTGATGGAACCGGATGGTGCCAGCGTAAGGGATAGTCTTGGAGTCTTTCAAAGGTCTGTGTTGCGCGCTCGTAGTCCTCCGCTCGATAATAAAACTGTCCCAGCTGAAACAACATGATGACCTGGTCAGGGCCATCAGTACGGGCCTCGGCAAGCAGCTGCTCAGCGCGGTCTGGTTGGTCTTCCTTTTCGGCGATGAGTCCGGCGGCCAGCTGATGATAATGTGGATCCAACGCCAAAACCTCAGGCAAACGGGCCTTGGCTGCGTCTAGGTCGCCGCCCGCAAAGCTTGGGGCATTGACATAAAAAGCGGTCACGGCGAATAACGCCAAGATATGATTAGGGTCTGCTTTAATCGCTTGTTCCCAAGCTTTGAGCGCTTTTTTGGCAGTGCCTATTTTTTTAAATACGTTTACCTCCCGCACTTCGGTGAGATGAATCAAACCCTTTAGATATAGGCTGTCACCAAGCTCAAAGTCGGCTTTGATCAACTGACCGGTTAGGGTTTGGGCCGTTTTCAATCGACCCAATCGCCAGCTTGCAACCGCCAACTGAAAGGTTTGGTCCAATGTTCGACTCGTCGGTTCTATGGCGTTAATGCGGTTTGCGAGAGTTGTAAAGTCTGAATTCGGCACCGAAAATGAACTGAGCGTGCTCGCACTGGCGGGTGCCAGAGTAAAAAGAAGGAGCAGACTGAAAAAGCATAGAAAGGCTTTATTGTTTTGAAGGATCATTGGGTTTATCTTTTGAGTGTTAAACTCATATAAAGTTTTTGATTTTTTTAATCGACGTAAGATGCGATATCAACTGCAAGAGGGACCAACTTATTTTTCTGAGACCCGTTCCAGCCGCCGATAATCGTTCGGCAAACTTTGGATTTCACGTATAGCCCAGTCAGCAAGGGATGTCGCATTAATTGAATCAAAGCAAGCTTAATCAACTCAACGAAGCAGCGCAATTGATCTACGAGGT
>JAQWWC010000078.1 GCA_029249645.1 Pseudomonadales bacterium | reverse complement strand
GCTTTCATCAACCCAATATTGCCTTCTTGGATCAGGTCTAAAAACTGCAACCCCCGGTTGGTATATTTCTTCGCAATTGAAATCACCAAACGGAGATTGGCCTCAACCATATCTTTCTTCGCGCGACGCGCTTTGGCCTCGCCAATAAATAGCCGGCGATTCAGATCCTTCAAATCAGCCACTGTCAGGCCCGCCGCTTCTGAAATACTGACGATCCGTTTTTGGACCCGGACCACTTCGTCCTGAACGCCTTTCAACTTACTGACACCGGCTTTGATTTGTTTGGCAGACCACTTCAAGTCACATTCATTGCCCGGAAACGCATCCATAAATGCTTTGCGACTCATACCGGCCTCTCGAACGCAGAGCGCAATGATCTGGCGTTCTGAACGGCGGATTTCTTGGTGCGGCGCTTTGACCTCGTTAATTATTCGTTCGTACTCTTTCGGAATAAACTTGAAGTACTGAAAGGCAACCGCCAAAGCCGCAAGTTCCTTTTGCGCCGCATCAGATTGACGGCCATTGCGCTTAATTGAACGAGCCGTTTTAGCCAGCTGTTTTTCTAAGATCCCGAACCGCTCTGCTGCGAGCTCCGCATCAGGCCCGTTATCCACTTCAGCCGCATCTTCGTCTTTGGCCTCTCCTGGGACGACTTGGGCGGCGGGCGCGACATGCTCAGCAGGGTCTAAAAAGCCAATGATCAAATCAATCAGCTTACCGTCTTCTTGTTGGGTTTCTTGATAGCGACTCAGGATGCGCTCAACAACGCCAGGGAATCCCGATGCCGCATCGAGCACATCTCGTATTCCTTCTTCGATCCGTTTGGCGATTTCAATTTCACCCTCACGGGTCAGCAAATCAACTGTGCCCATTTCTCGCATATACATGCGAACCGGATCGCTTGTGCGTCCTGTTTCGTTTTCAACGGCCACGAGCACCGCCGCGGCCTCATCTGCGGCCAGATCATCCGTGACGTCGGCTTCGACCATCAAATCGTCGGCCTCTGGCGCCATTTCAGAAACCATGATCCCCATGTCGTTGATCATGCCGATGATGTCTTCGATCTGTTCCGGATCCGAAATATCGTCTGGTAGATGGTCGTTCACCTCAGAATACGTGAGGTACCCCTGCTCTCTACCGAGCGCAATGAGTTTCTTTAACCTTGATTGTTTTTGAGCAAGAACGCTGGCCATAACACCCTCTTTTACTTCATCCCCCAAAAGGACGAATCAGTATAGGGTCGTCTTAGGCGTTTAGCCAGTCTAGAGCCAAGCTGGGCGTACTAGAATGGTACAAAATTCACGGGATTAATGATGGGTCATCGCCAGCCGACGCCTTTGAAAAATACTGCCGAATCAGCCCACGCTCATCTTCGGACAATTGCGACGGCGGCTTCTGTAACAATGCGTCAATCTGGGCCCGACCATCCTGCTGATTATAGCGTTTGAACTTGCTTTTCATAAGCCCTATAAACTCGTCCTTGAGATGCTCTGTTGACAGTAAAGGCTTGTATTCAAACGCTTTTTTTAAAAATCCTTGCTCTGGCTTGCCACTGAATTTCGCGAGAATCTCACCCGGAGAACTCAAACTGCCCGCGTGTACATCACTAGCAATAGTCCGAAGCAATTGATCTTGATCCCCCCGCGTTAAGCACTCAAAGGCCTCGACCTGAAATTCCAAAGCCAGCTCCGGCTGGAGAATTAGTAGCGATAATGCAGGGTCCAGACTCGCATTAATCAACATCTCCGGTGCTTGAGTATCTTGAACCTCCGCAGGCACCTCATCATACCGCGGCCGAGCATCTTGCCCGGCGCTTTCAAACGAGCTGTCGTATTTTACCGTCACATCTTGAAGCCTTTGAGTCGACAACCCCGTATTCTGCGAGAGGGCATCAATCATGAGCTGCCGAAACACGCCTTCCGGCATTAAATTAATCAATGGCATTGCGTCTTTACTGAGGGCCGCTTTACCGGCAATCCCGGTCGGATCAAGGCCGTTCTCTTTCAAATCTTGCGCCAGCTTTTCAAAGAGCCAGTCAGAAACCGAATGCGATGCCGCAAGCTGGGCAAGAAACGCCGCTTGCCCAACCCGCCTAACCAATGAATCGGGGTCGTCACCATCAGGGAGAAACATGAACCGGGCGCTTCGACCGTCGCTCAAATGCGGCAGGACCGTCAGCATCGCTTTCCAGGCGGCACGCCGGCCAGCAGCATCGCCGTCAAAACAAAATATAATCTCCGAGACCTGGCGAAACATTCTTTGGATATGCTCATCAGACGTCGCCGTACCCAAGGTCGCAACCGCAAACTCAATTTGGTTTTGCGCCAACGCCACCACGTCCATGTAACCCTCGACAACCAGCAACCTTGACAACTTTTTTTGGCTGCGCCTAGCCTCGAATAAGCCATAGAGCTCTCGCCCTTTATGAAACACCGCTGTTTCGGGCGAGTTGAGATATTTCGGCTTGCCATCACCGATCACTCGACCGCCGAACGCGATGGTTCGCCCACGTAGATCCCGAATCGGGAACATCACTCGATCCCGAAAACGATCATAGCGTTTAGCCTCTGCATCCTGGGTCACCACGAGACCGGCGTCTAAAAGACGACTCAGATAGCTTGACGAGTCTGGCTTTAACGCCAGCAGATTCTGCCAACCGGGCGGCGCGAACCCAATTTCAAACCGGTTCGCCACCTCGCCCGTCAGGCCTCTCTGTTTCAAATAATCAACCGCTCGTGCCCGCTGAGGGCTCGATCGAAGCTGTTGTTTATAAAAGTCTTTTGCATCTGTAAGGGTGTCAAAAATCAATTTGCGCTGCTCGACCGCCTCTCGGTCCTCACTTGAGGCATCGTTTGGCACCGCCAACCCTAGCCGGCTCGCGAGGGACTCCACCGCCGACAAAAAATCCATGCGATCGAATTCCATTAGAAACTTCAATGCCGACCCGGAAGCCTGACAGCCGAAACAATAATAGAACTGCTTTTCCTGACTTACCGAGAAACTGGGGGATTTTTCTTGATGGAACGGGCACAGACCGGAAAAGTTTTGCCCTGTCTTCTTCAATGCGACCCGGGACTCGATTATCTCAACGATATCGGTTCGGGCAAGAAGCTCATCAATAAAAGTAGGAGGAATCACCGCGATACCAATGCACTTTAACGGCTAAGGAGTGTGGCAGGGGCCTTATCGATTCGCAAGCTAACCCTGATTTAATTGCGCCTTGACCAGTTGGCCCACCTTCGCCATGTCGACCCGACCCTGCGCCCGGTCTTTAACCGAACCCATTACCTGACCCATTTTCGACATTTCTCGAGCGCCGGCAGCTTCAATGGCCTCTTCAATGAGCGCTAAGACCGCCTCATCGGACAGAGGTTCAGGCAAATACTGTGCGATCAAGTCAAGTTCAAACTGCTCTTGGTCTGCAAGATCTTGACGATCTGCAGCAAGATACTGGCTCAACGAGTCTCTTCTTTGCTTCACCATCTTCTCAAGGATCACCAACACATCCTGATCGGATAATTCAATCCGTTCATCAACTTCTCGTCGCTTCAACTCAGCCATAATCAAGCGCAGTGTGCCGAGGGTCTGCTTGGCGCGTGCCCGCATGGCATCTTTGACATCGTTTTGCAGTCGATCTTTCAGGGATTCTGACATAAAACACCTCGATGACTCATGAGAAGGGCGATTAAGGGGCGCTGGAGAAGAAGCGGTGACGTTTAAGAGGCGTAGGAGATACTGTCGTCTCGGGCTATGAGGGTCATAGCCCGCTTAGAGGGCACTAGCTAGTAGAGCCGCTCCATTTTTCTTGATTCTCTTTGAACCTTCTTCGCGTACCGCTTCACAGCTGCTGCTGCTTTACGCTTCCGAATTGACGTTGGCTTTTCGTAAAACTCTCGTTTACGGACATCCGCCAGTACACCGGCTTTTTCACAAGACCGTTTAAAGCGACGGAGCGCGATATCGAACGGTTCGTTTTCTTTTACTTTTACGTAGGGCATTGTTTGTTTTACACCAGCCAAATGGAGAGCGGATTCTAAACACAATCGAGAACAATTGCAAAAGCCCCAGCGAGACCAAACCTTTTTTAGCCCGGGCTAGCTTAGTCTTTGCCCGCGCGCGCCAATCGATGCAGACGCGACGCACCCCTCGGTCTATAATTGTCAACTCAATCAAACTTGTCTGGAGCCAAACGTGCGCGTTTTGGGGATCGAAACATCTTGTGATGAAACCGGAATTGCCCTGTATGACGATTCGCTCGGGTTAATGGCCGATCTGCTGTATAGCCAAATTGATGTCCATAAAGCGTACGGCGGCGTCGTACCCGAGCTGGCATCCCGCGACCATATCCGAAAATGCCTTCCAATGATTGATCAAATCTTGACCGAAACCGAAACCAAGCCGGATCAGATCGACGCGATTGCTTTTACGGAGGGCCCGGGCCTGATTGGCGCCCTGCTGGTTGGCGCCAGCATCGCCAAATCGCTCGCCTTGGCTTGGAACATTCCCGCCATTGGCATTCATCACATGGAGGGCCACCTGCAAGCCACCCAGTTAACTGAAACGCCAACGCAATATCCCTTTGTCGCGCTCCTGGTTTCCGGCGGCCATACTCAGCTCATGGCCTGCAGCCAACCAGGAGAATACGAAATTCTAGGCGAATCGATGGACGATGCAGCCGGCGAAGCCTTTGACAAAGTCGCCAAGATGCTAGGATTGGGTTATCCCGGAGGACCACAGGTGGCCTCGTTGGCAACCCAAGGCGCCAAAGATCGATTTCATTTTCCGAGACCTATGACCCAAAAGCCAGGACTCAACTTCAGCTTCAGCGGTTTAAAGACCCATACTATGAACACCTTGCGAGCCTTAAAAGACCCGAGCGATCAGGATCGAGCCGATATAGCGCGTGCCTTTGAGGAAGCCGTTGTTGAGACCATTAAAATCAAATGTACCCGCGCACTTGCGCAAACAGGGTATCCGACCCTTGTGTTAGCCGGCGGAGTCAGCGCTAACACACGGCTTCGGGCGAGCCTTCAAACCCTGAGTCAGACATTAAAGATTGAGGTGAGCTATCCAGACCTTAAATTCTGCACAGATAACGGCGCGATGATTGCGATTGCAGGCCTATTACGACGAAGCCAGTGGCAGCGTGATAACCATGAGATCATTGCGCGCCCGCGATGGCCCATGACTGAACTTCAAGGGCTGGCCACATGACCCGGCAAGGGCGCATTGACGTTACACAGCTTGAAATAGAAACCATCATTGGTGCTTACCCGCGAGAACGCGAGGTCTTACAAACAATCTATTTGGATCTTGCCCTAGAATATGATTTTGCGCCGCCAGCCTGCAAGGACGATCTCGCTTTGGCCATAGATTATGATGCACTCACCCGGGACCTCGCCAAACTCATCAGGACCAAACGCTTTAAACTGCTAGAGACCCTGACGCTCGTTGCCGCCGACCATTTACTCACCCACTATCCGTTGACGCGGGTCGAGGTCACCGTGCACAAGCCATCTGCAATGGCGAGGGCCGAGCGAATCTCTGCGACGCTGATCAAAACAGCCTCTCAATAACCACTCGAACCGGTTCCGCGCCCTGCAGATAGACGATGTCAACAGAGGAGATCGCGCCGACGCCTTGATGATCGCGGCAGAGCGACTATACTACCTGTCCCGCCAAGGCAATGAACGACGCATAATGGACGACAGCCAACTTAAAATCCTGAAGGGATTAAGTCCTTTTTCCGCGCTTTCGGATGCAAACTTCATCAAGATAGCAGCACGCGGCGAGATCAAATCTCAGCCCGCTGGCGCACTTCTTTTCAAGCGCTTCAGCAATGACGCGGATTCTCATTGGCTGCTCACAGGTCAACTCAATCTCGTCAACGACGCCTTTGAAAACAGAGCTTTCACAGAATCTGATAGTCAAACTTACGGCGCCGTCGATGATTTTCAGCCACATACGGTGTCCGCTGTTTGCGAAACACCTTGTGCCGTTTTCACGCTATCCAAAACCGTTCAAAGTGAAATCGAGACACTGCTCGAGGCGGCTGCAAGCACGGCAGAGAATTCGCTTTCAATCGGTAACTGGATGGAACGACTGCTCTCAACGCCACTATTTGAATTCATCCCACCGACCAACATTCAGGAACTATTCAAGCGATTCAAGACGCGACAGGTTACAAGTGGTGAGATCATCATCAAGCAAGGCGAGCCCGGCGACTATTTCTATATGATCAAAACAGGCTCCGTTTCTGTCCATGTTGAAATGAACGGCAAGGTCAACCAAGTTGCAAAACTCACCGCCGGCCAGAGTTTCGGTCAAGATGCCCTAGTCAGCGATCTACCAAGAAATGCGACCATCATGGCGACGGCGCCGTGCGAGCTTGGAATGCTTACCGAGGCCGACTTCGAGGATCTGTTATTAAGCCCCGTTATTGAAGTGATCACCCCAGCAGAAATCGAAGAAGCTGTCCGAGTTCAGGGCACGCAAGTACAAATTCTGAACCTCTATCAGCCAGATGATTTACAGCCAGAAGCTGCGGCGGAAGAGCTTGCGATCCCCTTTATGGCCTTGCGGAATCATATCCATGAGTTCTCAAAGGAGATTGTGTACGTCGTCCGGGGCCCAGCGTCGCCAAAGATCAACCTGCTGGGTGCTTATCTCCTTAATGAAGCCGGGCATACCGCTTACGTTTTAGCAGCAGACCCAGTATGAGAACCCTACATTGGACTGATCGGCTACTGGCCCACGTCGATCGCAGCATAAAAACTATGACTGGCACCTTACCGGTCGCGAACGGCTTTGAGCATGACAGCCGGGCAGATGAATTAACGCCAGAGGAACAGTCAAAATCCCGGCAACTCATGCGCATCAATCACTGCGGTGAAGTCTGTGCCCAGGGCCTCTACCACGGTCAAATGCTAAGTGCCCGTAAAGATTCAACCAAAGTTCATTTAGAACACGCCGCGGAAGATGAACAAAAGCACCTTGTTTGGTGCCAAGAGCGCTTGCGGGAACTCAACGGACAAACCAGTTATTTAAATCCCCTATGGTATGGCGCCTCGTTTGCCGTTGGCGCTGCAACCGGTTTAATGGGGGATCGGGTGAGCCTTGGTTTTATTGCCGCAACCGAAGAGGAAGTTTGCAAACATCTGGATCGACACTTGGCAGAACTGCCAGAGGGCGACCACAGGACCCGTGAAATCATCGCCCAAATGCAGGCGGATGAAGCTGGCCATGAACAGGCGGCTCTTGATGAGGGTGGCGCCCCATACCCCGCCGCCATAAAAAAATTCATGGCCCTTCAATCCGCTCTCATGACCAGCGCGACGCGTTGGATCTAGGCGCCAAAGTAAGGATTTAGAGATCGTTGAGTCCTTCTTTAGTCGCAATGGGCGGGTGATAAATGACTTGCACCCGAATCTCAGAGGGGCCCAGACAATAAAAACTGATCGCCCCATCTCGATGCATTCTGGGTTCCGTTAGTACCTCCACACCGCTTGCTTGTAAGAATTCAAACCAAGCCTGAACCTCATCTGGGTCGTTAATAAAGAACCCAATGTGGTCCAGCGAGCCCTGCCCGTCGACTGTCTCTACCTGGTGGAGGGCCAAATTATCATTGCCTGAAGTCAAATAAACATTGTCAGCGTCGGGTCGCCATTCAACCATCATGCCCATCAGGTCCACGAAAAAGTGTTCGGCCACGACCAAGTCCTGCACAAACAATGCGATATGTCGGAGACCCTGGGTTTTTCCTGGCCGCTTCATACCGCCACCGCCTGAATCTCAAAGCTGTGCGTGATCTCAACGCCACCAGCTTCCAGCATTTTCGAGGCGGAGCAATACTTTTCCGCTGAGAGCTGTACCGCCCGCGCAACGTGCTGCTCGCTGATATTCTCTCCCTGAATCACAAAATGAAGCTGGATTTTAGTAAAAACAGCGGGTGTAGCATCCGCACGATCAGCAGACAGCTCAACCTTGCAGTCCAATACCTTTTGTCGAGCCTTTTTGAGAATTGAAACAACATCATAACTAGCGCACCCGCCCAATCCGATCAAAACGAGCTCCATAGGGCGCGGACCTTTATTTTGCCCACCGGCTTCTTCAGGGCCATCAAGCAGGAGTTGATGACCCGTCTCGGACGTCGCCAGAAAACACACGTTCCCCTGCCAATGCACCATCGCTTTCATTTTGCTTTCTCCGTCATCCTAATCTAAAAGTTATGACTGCTAAGATTTATCCAATCAATAAAGCGCTCGGCCCAATCCTCAGATGCGGACAGACCTCAGACCCGGTCGCAGCCAAGCCAACCGCCCGATGCGAGTTGCGTTCTTAATCGCGTTTGCTTGTTGCCGTTTTTTGGACAGAACCAAACAGCGCGTTTAGCCTTTCACCGGGATCGGGATGCCGCATAAAAGCTTCACCGACTAAAAAAGTGCCAACACCCGATGCCCACATTGAATGCACATCTGACTCAGTATGAATACCGCTCTCAGTGATAATCAACGTTTCAGACGGGATCTGCCCGAGCAGGCCAAGGGTTGTATCCAGACTGACCGAAAAGTCATGCAAATTCCGGTTATTAATGCCCAGCAGTTTTGGCGCGAATCGAAGCGCCCGCTGACACTCACTTGCATCATGAACTTCAACCAACACATCCAAGCCCAGCCCGGTCGCCAGCGCATAAAATTCATCCAGCGCCGCATCCGTCAAGGCAGACACAATTAACAAAATGCAGTCTGCACCGAGCTCAAACGACTCATAAATTTGAAACGCATCAATAATGAAGTCTTTGCGCAATACGGGTAGTGAGGCACTCGATCGCGCCGTCGCCAGATCCGCATCACACCCGAAAAAGAATGGCTCGTCTGTTAAACAGGACAAGCAAGCAGCGCCGTGACGCTCATAAGATTCCGCAATTGACGCGACGTCAAAGTTGGGTCGGATAATGCCTTTAGACGGCGAGCCTTTTTTGATTTCAGCAATGACCGCGGGCAACCCAAGGGACTGCTTGGCTCTAAGGGCATCCGCAAAGCCTCTCACGATTGATGGCCGTCGCAACGCATTCGGGTCAATCTTGCGATGGGCTCGCTGCGCCGCGATATGATTTCGTTTCTCTGCGATAATTTTTTCAAGAACTGTGGGGGTTGTCATGATGAAAGCGCTCCGAGCTGCTGACTGAACTCAACGAGAAAGCGCAGCTTCTCGGTCGCCGCACCACTGGCAATGACGTCCTCTGCTAACGCAATGCCGCCGCTTAGGGTTTGGCTACCACCACCCACATAAATTGCAGCGCCGGCATTTAACGTAACAAACTGACTAGCAAGCTCATGCTCACCAGATAAAGCGGCTTTCACCAAAGTCAGACTTTCCGTGCTGTCTTGAACGGTCAGCCCAGCCCAGGTTTGCGATTTCATCCCAAAATCTTCTGGCCGGATTTCGTATTCAGATATTTCACCATTAACCAACTCAGCAACGCGTGTTGGCGCGGCGATGCTAATCTCATCGAGCCCATCCTCAGAATGGACAACCAGCACCCGTTGACTACCCAGCTTTTTAAGCACCTCAGCCATCGGCCTCACCCAGGCACAATCAAACACCCCCAGCACCTGATTTTCGGCACCCGCTGGATTAGTGAGCGGACCTAATAAATTAAAGACAGTTCGGAACTGCAGCTCTTTTCGAGGACCAATCGCGTGCCGCATCGCGCCGTGGTGATTCATCGCAAACAAAAATCCCAAACCCACCACATCGATACATTGTGCGACTTGCGTCGGCGTTAAGTTCAGATAAACGCCGGCGCTTTCCAGGACGTCCGCACTACCACTCTTTCCAGAGGCCGCCCGGTTGCCGTGTTTCGCAACTTTTATACCCGCACCGGCTGCAACAAAGGCGCTCGCTGTTGAGACATTAAATTTGTTCGAGCCGCTGCCACCGGTGCCGCAGGTATCAACAAGACCACTTGAGTCCACCGTGACCCGGGCCGCAAGCGCTCTCATCACTTTGGCCGCTGCCGCAATCTCCGTCACGGTTTCCCCTTTAATCCGTAGCGCCGTCAGGGCCGAGCCGATCTGAGCTGCAGTTGCTTCGCCCGTCATAATGGCCTGCATCAAGAACGTCATCTCCTCGTCAGAAAGATCCGCTTGCGACGCTAAATTTGCTAATAGGGTTGGTACACTCATACGCCAAAGCCTTGGGTCAAAAAATTATTCAGCAACGCGTGTCCGTGCTCGGTCAAAATCGACTCAGGATGAAATTGCACCCCTTCGACCCCGTCAACCGCTTGTCTCACGCCCATAATGGCCTCCATCGAACCGTCTTCAAACGAAGTCCATGCGGTTACCTCCAGTGCATCCGGTAGCGACTCAGGGGCAAGCACCAAAGAGTGATAGCGCGTTGCCACGAACGGACTGGGCAAACCGGTAAAAACGCCAACACCCGAGTGAAAAATCTCAGAGGTTTTACCATGCATCACCCGGGGGGCGCGCACCACCGCCCCACCGTACACCTGACCAATACTTTGATGCCCTAAACACACCCCTAATATCGGAATCTCGCCACGGAACCGTTGAATAACGTCCATCGAGATACCCGCTTCATTTGGCGTGCAAGGGCCGGGCGAAATAACGATCTGACTTGGCTTCAGCGCCTCAATATCCTCTACAGAGAATTCATCATTGCGTACCACCATGACCTCAGCGCCCAATTCCGCGAGATACTGCACAACGTTGTAGGTAAAGGAGTCATAGTTATCAATCATCAATAACATTACAGGCCTCGTGGCGCACGGTGCTTAAAAGAACTGACTGCATAGCAAAAAGTGGCTTTCATCGATTTTCCTCGCTCGGCACGCGAAACCGCAATCCGTCTTCGGCAATGATTGCCGCCTGCATTACCGAGCGTGCTTTGTTAAGAGTTTCCTTCCATTCAAGCTGCGGCTCAGAATCTGCCACGATGCCAGCGCCGGCCTGAACAAACAACCGTCCGTTCTGAATGACCGCCGTCCTAATTGCAATTGCCGTATCCATTTGCCCTTGCCAAGACAGATAACCCACCGCGCCCCCAAAGATGCCGCGTTTAACGGGCTCAAACGCATCAATCAATTCCATCGCCCGAACCTTAGGCGCACCGCTCAATGTGCCCACCGGCAACGTCGCTTTGAGGACATCGATGGCTGTGAGGTTCGGCTTCAAGCGACCGGACACATTAGACGCTAAATGCATCACATGCGCGTATCGTTCAATCGTCATCATCTCTGAGACGTCAACCGTCCCGGTTTCGCAAACCCGGCCGATATCATTACGGCCAAGATCGATCAGCATCAAGTGCTCTGCTTGCTCCTTAGGATCTGCTCGCAACTCTCGCTCCATCTCAAGATCTTCTTCTGGCGATCTACCCCGTCGCCGGGTACCCGCAAGCGGTCGGACCGTTACCTCTCCATGCTCCAAACGCGCCAAAATTTCAGGCGAGGACGACACAATCTGAACCGTCTCTAAGTCCATAAAATACATATACGGCGACGGGTTTAAGGCACGCAGTGCTCGGTACAAATTCAGCGGTGCCGCCTCAAAACTGCATGACAAGCGTTGGGACAAAATCACTTGCATCACATCGCCTGCTGCGATGTATTCTTTGAGATGGGACACATCGGCCTTGAACTGAGCCTCGCCATAAGACGAAACGAAATCATGCTCTTCGAGTTTCGGAGAAACCTTTGGCGCAACGAACTCATCCGGCAGCGTTCCTCTCAGACAGCCTTGCATCGCATCCAAACGCAGCGCAGCTTGACTCATCTGATCCGTGCTGAGGTCACTAACGTGGGTCACAAGGTGCATTCGACCCTTGACGTTATCAAACACGATCACATCGTCGGAGACCATCAAGACAATATCAGCGGAACCCAGCTCATCCGGGGGTGCTGAATCTTTGATTTTAGGCTCGACATAGCGAACTGTGTCATACCCGAAGTAACCCACAAGCCCACCCGTGTAGTTCGGCATCCCAGGACAGCTTGGATAACTATAGGCCTCCTGAAGCTTTGCAATCTCGGCCAGCGGGTCTTCAATTACCTCATCCCGAGTCAGCGCGCCATTGTCAGTCAATGTCAGTCGATCCCCACGGATTCTCAAAATGCGCCTTGCGGGCAGACCAATAATCGAAAATCGAGACCATTTCTCACCGCCTTGATTCGCGGACTCTAGCAGGTAGCTATAGGGTCCTCTTGCCACTTTGGCATAGCACGATAGGGGGGTCTCAAAATCCGCAACCAGTTCCCGGCAAATCGGCAGATGGAGACACCCCTTGGCCACAAGGGCGGCAAGGTACGCGGGTGTGTTTGGGGCACGATCCGTCATATCAGCTTAAACGTCAGAAAGCGCCGAGCGCATCGCTTGGATCGTTGCCGCATAATCAGGATGTCCAAAAATAGCCGACCCTGCAACGAATGTATCGGCGCCGGACGCATGAATCGCGGCGATATTATCGACTTTGACGCCACCATCGACCTCAAGCCGAATGTCCCGGCCACTATCGTCAATCAAAGCCCGAATTGCCTGGATTTTACGATGGGTTAGGTCAATGAACGTCTGGCCACCAAACCCGGGGTTAATCGACATAACCAAAATCATGTCGACTTTATCCATCACAAAATCGAGGCAGGAGATCGGCGTCGCAGGATTTAAAACCAACCCAGCTTTGACGTTGGCTGATTTTACCAATTCAAGTGAACGGTCGACATGTCGAGATGCTTCTGGATGAAAGGTAATGTAGCTGGCACCGGCCTCAATAAAATCCCCAATAATTCGATCAACCGGTTCAACCATCAAATGTACATCAATGGGCGCGGCAATGCCGTATTGTCTTAAGGCCTGACACACCATTGGCCCAATGGTCAAATTCGGTACGTAATGGTTGTCCATGACGTCAAAATGAATGATGTCGGCACCGGCCTCGAGCACCGCATCGACTTCGGCACCCAACCGGGCAAAATCGGCTGCCAATATCGACGGCGCGATCCAATTATCGTTCTTCATAGACCCCTCTGGCTCGGCATGAGCGTCAAATCAAGAAGGCATCACGGCACAGCCTTTGATCTGCGCGCAACCCTAAAGCCCTCAGTTTACAGGATCCAGCTGGTCAACGACACAGACCGGCCTCGAAATCTGCTTGCGTGCTCTGCAGCCGATCGGGTGTTCCGACATCTGACCAATACCCATCATGGACACAACCGGTCAAAAGACCTTGTTCGGCAGCCGGAAACAAAACCTCGCGCATAGCAAAGCCTACCGTCGTCGGCGCCAGGACAAGCGCTGGCGCGATAACGCCAATCCCTGAATACGTTAATTCTGATCCACGCAACACGGCCTGCATTGGGTTCAGCGCAAAATCCCCCGCAGGATGATGCGCAGGGTTCTTAACCAGAACCAAATGCGCAAGATCCGGCGTCAGCTGCGTGAGCGCCCTGAAGTCAAAATCTGTCACGACGTCACTACTGATCATCAAAAAAGGGGCGGCGTCACCCAGCAGAGGCAGCGCCTGTCGGGCACCGCCTCCGGTATCTAAAAGCGACGTTTCCTCAGAATAGACAATTCGGACGCCGTAAGACCTGCCATCACCCAAATGCTCTTTGATCTGGCCGCCTAAGTAATGCAAGTTGACCACGATCTCATCGACCCCAGCCGCCCTCAACCGCCTCAAATGCCGTTCAATGAGACGCTCTTTGCCAATCGACAAGAGCGGCTTGGGGCAATTTTGGGTCAACGCACCCATCCGCTCACCCCGGCCTGCCGCCAACAATAGTGCTTTCATGCGGATCTACCCATGGGGTCTGACAGGACAAATGCTTGTAGCCACTGATAAAATTCCCCTAAATCGGGTTGGCTATTGCAAACGGACGCTATGTATTTCAGCACCATCGGAATATCGTTTAAGTATCGTGATTTACCATCCCGCAAGCAAAGCCTTGAAAAGATTCCTGCGCATTTTAAATGACGCTGTAATCCCATGTGCTCAAATGCCTTGTAAAACGCGGTTGGCGTCATGGCCTGCACGCGCGGATCAGACAGCCAAATTTGTCGATAACCTTCAACAAGCGCCTGTTGCATCGCAGGCTCATATTCGACGTAGCAATCTCTTAATAACGACACTAGGTCATAACTCAACGGGCCCCGAACCGCATCCTGAAAATCCAGCAAACCCAAGGCGCCCTTTGAAGGCACCATAATATTGCGACTGTGAAAATCACGATGAACAAAGACCTGAGGTTCAGCCAGTGCAGACGCGACCAAGCGATCACAAACGTCTTGCCATACGCGCCAAAATTCATCCGTTAGCGTTAAACCCAATAGGCGCGTCAAATACCACGTTGGGAACAAGTCCATCTCGCTCCGCAACATCGCCTCACTATAGTCCGGCAGCACGCAGTCAACCCTTGCGACGTTTTGTAGTAAACCAATCACCTCGGACAGCGTCGATAAAACGGCTTCAGGCTCATCTTGAACTAGACTGAGTAACTGTCGGTCCCCAAAATCGGACAGCGCTAAAAACCCAGCTTCAACATCTAGTGCAAAAAACTCAGGCGCAGGCACGCCCGCCGCAAACAACGCGTTGCCAATCGCCAGAAAGTTTTGAAGCGGCTCTTTATCGGGTGGCGCATCCATGAAGACGATCGATTGGTCCAACTTAGGGCAGCGAAAATAGCGCCGAAAACTAGCATCATCCGAAACCGAGACAAAATCAGCGGCCGAAAGTGTCGCTTGACCAACTGGAACGAATTGAGCGCTGGCCCAATGACTGAGTTTTCTCAATCGGCTATCCATCAATCGACTCCAGGTTCTCTGTTGATCTTACCCATTATGGCTTATTCTTGGACCTCGGCGAAAACCTAGATGTTTACTATGCCTCATCGGTTCCTCCGATTCGAAATAAGACCAGTGCTTGCCCTGCTCGTGCTCTGCGCAGGGTTGCCCCTGCTCGCCGCTGAATCAATCGGTCTGACTACAGAGCAGTGCCGTAACCCCGACCTTGCAACCGTTAGTGACCTAGTCAGCAGCACCCAGATTTCAGCGCTGCGTGCCAACGTTCGGCCTGATGCCCTCGCAGAAATTTTCGGTGACGTTCTGATTTACAATAAAGATGTGCGCCTACGGGCGGACAGCGCGCAATTGAGTTTTACCGACAATCGAATCGCCTTGAACAAAAACGTCTCGATCATGGATGCAAATCTGTGCATCAAAGGCACGCGGGCCTCTGGTAACTTCTTAGTGGGCCAGGGATCGGTTGAGCAGGCTCAATTCTTACAACCGCAATCGAATCTTCGTGGCAGTGCCGCCGAAATCAAACTCAGCGGCCGCCAGCGTTTTGAACTATCTCAAGGCGTCGTCACCCGCTGTCCTGGCGATGCTGATTTCTGGCAAATTTCGAGTCGTTCACTCGTCGCCGACCAAGCTCAAAGTACCTTGACCGTTAAGGACATGGTGCTTCGGATTAAACACGTTCCAATTTTGTACCTACCTTTTTTAAAAATACCGGTATCGACCGAACGCCAGAGCGGATTTTTGCCCATCGGCTTATCTCAGAATAGCCGCAATGGCGTTGAGACCCATTTGAAATACTATTTCAATTTGCGTTCCGACCTGGATGCAACCGTTGGCGTGCGGCACCTTCATCGACGAGGTCAACTTTTTGAGGCTGAAGCCAGAAGCCTTGGCGCAAACCATAAAGGGCAATTTAATGGCGCGTTTCTACCAGAGGACCGTCTCGAGGATTTAAACCCAGACGCACCGAGTCAAAATCAAGACCGGTTTGATCGCAACGTTATGAGCCTATCTTATGACTTTAAATTTGCCGGCTTGACAACCCAAATCAATTTTAGCAAAGCCTCAGACCTAAATTTCTTGCGTGATTTCGACAGTGAGCTTGCCCCTCACAGCGGCCACCTGGGGGGGCTTCGTCCAGCCAACCCGCAATACGGGAGAATTTTACCGGCTTTGAATCAACGGATCTCTATTCAATATGAAAGAACGCATTTAAAGGCTGATTTATCCTACCAAGGGTTTCAGATGCTCGTGCCACAACTGAGCCAACAAGTTGAAAAGCGGCCGGAACTGGATATTCAATACAACCGTTCTTGGGGACGTTTGCGCGGGACAACCCGCCTGCGTCTCACGGAATCACGCATGCAGGATCCAGACTCAGACATCTTTCAGGGTCAACGGCAGGTATTAGACGCCCAAATGACTTGGCCTTACGAGAACGCGCTCGGCTATATCGAAAGCACGGTTGGTGCAAAGCTTCGACGTTATAAGGCAACTCGCGAGACCGGAGTTGGACCCGCGTTCAACAACCCTTTCCTACACGTTATAGCCGGGACTCGACTCACTCATCAAAGCACCAGCAATTCGACGAATCGCATACTTGAACCCGAAATTTCGATCACCCTTGGCCGTAATGATCGAGATCAACCGCAATTCGGCATCGATACCGCTTGGCTCGAACCCAATTATCGCTCCAGGTTCAATCCCTACACCGCGGTCGGCGCCGACTCGGGTGTAACGGGCCACACCATTGCGCTCGGTCTTGACCACCGCTGGCTTAACCGCTCTAGCGGCCAGCAACTTGGCCGCGTCAGTGTCGGTCAATCGTATCGAGCAACCGCAGACAACAACGAGCCAGAAAGTCATCGCGGGCATCGCACCGACTTTCAAGCAGAGCTGACGACCCCCGGTGCGATCACAGGGCGAATTGATCTTTCGTATCGGCACCAACAGAAGGCGATAGCTTCTGGATTCGCCAGCCTTTCTTATCGGCCGACAGGATCAACCTTGATCAGCCTCCAGCATCGATATCGAACCAAGGAGCGCTTGTTTGGGCAAGGTGCAATCGCACCAGAATCGAGTGTTTCACAGATCGCCTTGCAAGCCCAAATCGGCAAAGGTTTTCAGATCAGGGGACTGTGGGGTCGGAATAATCGAGCAAGTAAAGAGATAGAGTCCGTCCTCGGTGTGTCATACAATGGCTGCTGCTGGACGGTTGACGCGGCTTATAGGAAGTTCTTTGACCCAAAGCTCATATGGCAGGATGGCCAATACGGGGTAGACGCCCAAACCCGGACCGGCATCTTCTTCTCATTTGAGCTCAAAGGGTTGATGCAAATTGGCAGTGATATGACCCGGATTTTTGAGCGAAGTGTTCCTGGGTTTAGCGCCGCAACCCGATGACGAGCAGCAACCTGCCTAAAACCAACAGAATAAAGGTTACGAACATGTACAAAATGTCATTTATTCTTTTTTGCCTGAGTGTCATCAGCCTGCCCGCGTCAAGCCTCCCGATCGTACTCGATGAGATCGCTGCGATTGTTGACGAGGACATCATCACGCGCTCGGAAGTTGCCGAGCGGGCCAAAGCGATACGGGCGCAAGCTGCCAATCCGAGCAGCCTGCCGAGCGATGACATTCTCACCGAGCAAATTATTGAACGCCTTATTGTTGAGAGCCTCCAACTCCAGATGGCCCGCCGGGCTGGCGTGCGGGTTAGCGATACAGAGTTAAACGAAGCCATGGCGAGAGTTGCCGGTCAAAATAAATTGAGCCTCGAGCAGTTCAGACAAGCCCTCACGGCCGATGGCATCTCCTACCGGGGGATGCGTCAGCAGATCGAACGAGAAATCATGATTGGTCGGGTTCAGCAAGGCGTCATGAACAGCCGGATTGAAATCAGCGACCAAGCAATCGACGATTTCCTCAATTCAGATGCCGGCAGAGAGCTCACTGCCGACGAGTATCGGGTCGGCCATATCCTACTGGCAACTCATTCAGATATGTCGCAAGTCGCGATCCAAAGCATCCGAACGCAAGCCGATAACTTAGTCTCTGAGTTAAATGCGGGCGCTGAGTTTCAAGCCATGGCAATGGCCAAATCAGCCGGCAAAAATGCCCTTGAGGGCGGCGATCTAGGTTGGCGGAAACCCGGCGCGCTCCCCACTTTGTTCTCAGATCTTGTGACCGATCTTACAATCGACGAAGTCAAAGGACCGATTCAAAGTGGTTCCGGCTTCCATATTATTAAGTTACTGCAAAAACGCGGCGCGGCAGCACAAGGCATGATCGATCAGACGCAGGTCCGTCATGTTTTGATCAACCCCAACGAAATCCGATCGCTTGAAGAGGCCGAAGCCTTGGCCGAGAGCTTGCGAGAAGAAGTGATCGGCGGACGCGCCTTCGAAGAAGTCGCACGGCTCTACTCTGAAGATCCAGGCTCGGCCTTGAATGGCGGCGATCTTGGTTGGAGTAGCGGTGATGAATTTGTCGGCCCCTTTGAGAAAGCCATCTCTGAAACCCAAATTGATGAGGTCAGCCCGGTTTTTAGAAGCGAGTTTGGTTTCCATTTCCTGGAAGTGACGGGACGCCGAATCGAGGATTTCAGTCAAACGTTCAAACGCAACCAAGTAGGCAACTACCTCAGGAATCAATCCTTCGATGAAGAAGTTGATAATTGGGTTCGTGAAATCAGGGAAGATGCGTTTGTCGAAATCAGAATCTGACCATACGATTGTCATCACTCCGGGCGAGCCGGCTGGCATTGGTATGGATGTTTGCTTGGCAAGCGACTCACTGTTGCCCGAAGCACTCAAAAGAATTTATTTAGCAGATCCTGAGGCCCTCGTAGCACGGGCTGACCTACTCGGAATAAAATGCTCACCCCGAGTCATAGCCAATCCAAAAGACTATGTGCCTGGCAAGCTCAATGTAATACCGTGTGACCTTGGTTACGCGGTCCAGGCCGGCAAGATCGACACGCGCTCTGGCCCTTATGTTGTGCAGTGTTTAGAAAAAGCGATTTCACTCTGGGAAGCCGACTCTAAAACCGCTCTTGTGACGGGCCCGATTCAAAAATCAGTGGTCAATCAGAGCGGCATTGCTTTCAGCGGACATACAGAATGGCTGGCCGAACGCACGCAGACTGATAAGGTGGTCATGATGTTGGCCGATGGCGAACTTAGAGTTGCTCTGGTTACAACCCATTTGCCCTTATCCGAGGTCCCTTGCGCCATCACCCCTGACGCCGTTCGAGCAACCATCGCGCAAACCTTAAAATCCCTTAGTGAAGACTTTGGCATTGCCAAGCCGCACATCAGCGTCTGCGGCCTGAACCCCCATGCTGGCGAGGCCGGTTATCTCGGTCGAGAGGAAATTGACATCATCACACCGGTAATTGCAGATTTCCAAAGCAACGGCCATTTAGTTCAAGGCCCATTGCCCGCTGACACGGCTTTCACCCAACAGGCTCTGCAGAATGTCGACGCGGTGATCGCCATGTATCACGATCAAGGCTTGCCCGTACTCAAGCACACTGGTTTCGGGCATGCTGTTAACGTCACGCTGGGATTACCAATTGTTCGGACCTCTGTCGACCATGGCACAGCCCTCGATCTTGCCGGTACCGGTCATGCAGATCCAGGCAGTCTCTTGGCAGCAATTCACCTCGCAGATCGCATGGTCAGATCCTAAAATGATGATGCGCGCAAAAAAACGTTTTGGCCAAAATTTCCTTCAAGATGACCTGATCATCGATCAGATTTGTGCCAGCGTTCGCCCCAAGCCTGATCAGGCGCTCATTGAGATCGGGCCGGGCCATGGCATATTAACCGAACGATTGGTTCAAAAAACGCCAGACATGACCATTATCGAGCTCGACCGAGACTTGATTCCAAATCTTCGGCGCCTACTGCCTAGCACTGTCAACATCATCGAAGCAGATGTTCTAACCGTTGACTTTAATGCCTTCGACGCGCCGTTAATGATTGTTGGCAACCTGCCCTACAACATTTCAACGCCGCTGCTTTTTCGCCTTTTTGAACTGGGTACACGGGTCGCAAGCATGACCTTTATGCTCCAAAAAGAGGTTGTCGACCGAATGGGCGCAGTCCCCAACACCAAAGCTTATGGCCGACTTTCAGTGATGGCGCAGTATCACTGCGAGATTGAAAAATTATTCGATGTACCGCCTACCGCTTTTAGACCCGCGCCGAAAGTCACCTCCGCGGTGGTTCAATTACGGCCGCACTCGCAACCACTTCAACCAGCAACCGATTTGAAGACCCTGTCTGACGTTCTGGTTGCCGCCTTCGGGCAACGCCGAAAAACCCTGCGGAATTCTTTATCGAGCCTACTAACAACCGATCAGCTAAAAGAACTGGGCATTGACCCCGGTGAAAGAGCCGAGTGTTTGACTGTTGCCGATTACGTTCGATGCGCCAACCTTTTGAGCCAGAACCCATCATGAGCACCTATGCCGTAGGCGATATACAAGGCTGCTTTGACACCTTGATGGCGCTCTTAATGCAAGTGCATTTTAAGCCGGAGACCGACACGCTCTGGTGCGCAGGAGACCTAATTAATCGAGGACCCAAGAACGTTGAGACCTTGCAATATTTAATGTCGCTACCAAACCTAAAAGTGGCCTTGGGCAATCATGACCTGCACTTTTTAGCCCTCGCCAAAGGCATCAAAACACCCACCCGTAGTGACACGATTGGGGATTTACTAAATCATCCTGATCGAGAGCAGTTTGTTGCGTGGTTACAAAAACAACACTTGCTCATCTGTGATGATGTTAATCAGCGGTTGATGGTGCACGCTGGGCTCCCTGATATTTGGTCATTGGATCAAGTCAAAAGCCTCGCGCATGAGATTGAACAACAGCTCCGCGGCGCATCAGTCGACGCTTTTTTAAGCAACATGTACGGCGATACGCCCGCAATCTGGTCGGATACCCTAATTGAGCCAGATCGATTGCGCCTGGCAACCAATTTTTTCACGCGCTTACGCTTCTACAAATCCACGGGTGAGCTCGAGCTGACACATAAAACAGAGACCGCGCCAGAGGGCTTCACCCCTTGGTTCAATGCACGGCACACCAGTCTTGCCGATTACACGGTGATCTTTGGGCATTGGGCCGCCCTAGGCGGCGTGCGCGAGGAAGGACTGGTCGGGCTCGACACAGGTGCGGTCTGGGGCAGACACTTAACCGCCTTGCGACTTGATGACGGCGTCTATTTTACGCAGCCTGCAGCATGAGAATGAGGGTCGCTAAATTGAATATGAGGCAACGATGAACACCTTTTTAGTCGGCGGGGCCGTCCGAGACGCATTACTCGGCCTGCCAATTCTCGAACGCGATTGGGTGGTCGTCGGCGAAACCCCGGATTCAATGCTGGAACGCGGCTTTAGACAAGTGGGCAAGGACTTCCCGGTATTTCTGCACCCCGAAACCCAAGAGGAATATGCGTTAGCGCGTCGGGAGTATAAGCAGGCACCCGGTCACCAAGGGTTTCGGTTTGATACTGATCCCGGCATTACCCTTGAGGAAGATCTCAGCCGGCGCGACCTTACGATCAACGCAATTGCAAGAACCCCTGATGGCACCTTGATTGATCCCTACGGCGGCCAAAAAGATCTTGCTGACCGGCGGTTGCGGCACGTTTCTAGGGCTTTCACTGAAGACCCTTTACGGATCCTACGCTTAGCCCAATTCCAGGCCCGATTGAAGGGGCTTGGATTCACGGTTGATAATCAGACAACACAGCTGTGTCGTGAGATGGTAGCCCGAGGTGACCTGGACACACTCTCACGAGAACGCGTCTTCAAAGAGCTCGAAAAAGCGCTTAACGCGCCGCATCCCTCTGAATTTTTTGCGGTCCTTGCGTCGGTCAACGCCTTGACGCTGATTTTCCAAGGCGTTCAATTAGCCGAAACGAAAAACCTCGATGGGCCAGCAACGGATACGACTCCAGCATCACGCTTCAGCCAACTGGTCCTTGAAAACCCTGACTTGGACCTACAGGCACTCGACAAACAGTTGGCAATCCCCAAACACTGGCTGGAACTTGCCAGCATGACCCGGACTTGGGCTGCAGCGTTCTGCCAAGTAACGACGCTGAGGGCCGATGCCATTCTGGAGACTCTAGAGCGCGGTGACGCCCGTCGAAAGCCAGCGCGTTTTGCACAATCGGTCCACATCAGTTGTCAGTCGCTGGTCCTCGATTCAGCAGAGCAGGCACGAATTCTCGAGAATTGGCAGCGCCTTGTTCAGGAAACCGCCAAAGTGACTCTGCCGGAGACTGCCGGTGGCCTGACCGGCCAGGAGATCAAAGCAATGATCCGAGCAGAGCAGTTACGCCGAATTGAGGCGACCTGTGACCGGCACTAAAGTTGCCCTGATCACCGGCGCCGCGAAACGACTCGGACGCGGCATTGCGGAGCACCTGCACCAATCAGGTTGGCAGCTTGCACTAGGGTTTAGCCAATCAAAAACAGCGGCCGACGTCATTGCACACAACCTGAATCAGGCACGTTCGAACTCAGCCCGCCTCTTCCAAGCGGATCTTGCTCAGCAATCAGATGTTGCACGACTCATTAAGGACGTTACGGCCGAATATGACCAATTGGACCTGATTGTTAACAACGCCGCCGTTTTTCCAAGCACGCCTTTTGGCAGCACGTCGCCTGAGCTATGGGACGAAATCTTTAGTGTCAATCTCAAAGCACCGTTCATGATTTGCCAAGGTCTTGCCCCAATTATGGCGCCCTATTCAAGCATTATTAATATTTGTGATGTCTTCGGCGAGAAACCCCTTGCAGGTCATAGCGCCTACAGCGCAAGCAAAGCCGGGCTAATGATGCTGACGAAAAGCTTGGCCATGGAGCTTGCACCACGGATTCGAGTCAACGGTATCGCGCCCGGCGCCCTACTTGAACCTGCTGGATATGAGGACGCAGGTTTGCTCACCGATCTCATCACACGCACACCGCTGCATCGTATTGGGGGCTCAGATTGCCTCGACTCGATCGTGACCTTCCTCATCGACAATCAATACATTACCGGACAGGTGATACCGATTGATGGCGGCCTTTCGACGACCTAGCGGGCTTCTCGTTGGATCGCACGATAGCCAATATCGTCCCGATGATATTGGCCCTCAAACTGAATCACCTTCAAGGCCTCGTAGACCAACTGCTGTGCCTGCCGAACAGAGTCACCGGTTGCCGCAACCGTTAAAACCCGGCCGCCACTTGTCGTTAACACCCCGTCGAGCAGCTGGGTTCCGGCATGAAAAACAACCGCATCTTGAACCGCATTCAAACCAGTTATTGGCGCCCCGATGTCATAATCACCCGGGTAACCGCCACTTGCGAGCACGACCGCTAGCGATGCTTTGGGCGAGAACGCAAGCGTCTCTTCCGCCAATCGGTGCTCGACGGCCGCCAAACACACCGCAGCCAAATCGCTTTCGAGACGCATCATAATGGGCTGGGTCTCTGGATCACCAAACCGACAATTAAATTCAATCACACTGGGCGCCCCGGCCGCATCGATCATTAAGCCTGCATACAGAAAGCCGGTGTAGTGAATGCCTTCGCTCAAAAGACCCCGCAAAGTCGGCACAATAATTTGTTCACAAATGCGCTCGCTAACGGCGTGGGTCACGACCGGTGCAGGCGAATAAGCGCCCATGCCACCGGTATTGGGGCCTTCATCGCCGTTAAAAATGGCTTTGTGGTCTTGTGAGGTTGCGAACGCGTGGAAATCCAATCCATCCGCTAAAACGATAAAGCTAGCTTCTTCGCCCAAGAGAAAGGCTTCAACCACGACGCGAGCACCGGCACGACCAAAGGCGTTCCCCAACAACATGTCATCGATCGCGGCCTCCGCGACCTCAAGACTTTGGGCCACCACCACCCCTTTCCCAGCCGCGAGGCCATCCGCTTTGATCACAACAGGCAACCCTAAACCTTGCGCAAAGGCCTTCGCAGCGACGGGATCGGTAAAGCTCTCATACCGCGCAGTTGGGATGTTATGCCGCGCTAAAAATTCTTTTGAAAAGGTTTTCGACCCTTCCAGTTGCGCCGCATCCGCCGAGGGCGCAAGACAAGCAAGCCCAAAACGTGCGAACGCTGCCTGAATTCCCGCGACCAATGGCCCTTCCGGACCCACCACCGTCAATTCGATTTCACGCGCTTTGGCAAAGGCGCACAAGGCATCAAAATCCATCGGATCAATGTCAACATTTTCAAGCTTTGCGGCGGTCGCTGTGCCGCCATTACCGGGTGCAACATAGACAACACTGACATTTTCAGACTGTGCAAACTTCCATGCCAAGGCATGCTCTCGCCCGCCCGAACCCACCACTAATATTTTCACGATTTTTGACCCTCTTCATCCCGGTCAACCCTGCGACCAGCGCTGGTTTAGTGCTTAAAATGCCGTACGCCCGTGAACAGCATCGCCATACCTGCATCATCTGCCGCCTGAATCACTTCTTCATCCCGAACGGATCCCCCCGGCTGAATCACTGCGGTAATCCCGGCCGCCGCGGCAGCATCGATCCCATCTCGAAACGGGAAGAAAGCATCCGAGGCCATGACAGAGCCCGGCACCACCAGATTTTCGTCTGCGGCTTTGATACCTGCAATTTTGGCACTGTATACGCGACTCATTTGCCCCGCACCCACCCCAATAGTTTGCTCGTGCTTTGCATAGACAATGGCGTTGGACTTCACGTTTTTTGCGACCTTCCAGGCAAACAACAGATCAATCTGCTCTTGCTCAGTGGGTTGTCGTTGAGAGACGCATTGCAGATGCTCAGGCTCATAGAGCAAGGTATCGCGCGTCTGGACTAAGAGCCCACCGGAGACCCGTTTTAAATCAAACCCAACTTGACCTGCGTTCGCGCCGCCGACAGTTAACACCCGGACATTCTTTTTAGTCGCCAAAATCGCCGCGGCGGCGGGTGTTACCGCATCAGCGACGAGCACTTCAACAAACTGCCGATCGATAATATTTTGAGCCAATCGCTCATCAACACTCCCATTGATCGCGATGATGCCGCCAAACGCGGAAGTGGGATCGGTCGCGAAGGCCTTATCGTAGGCTTCAAAAAAATCCTGACCAGAGGCCACGCCGCACGGGTTCGCATGTTTCACAATGACGCAGGTCGGCGATGAGAAAGCCCGCACACATTCTAAGGCGGCATCCGCGTCCGCTAGATTATTAAACGACAGATCCTTCCCTTGAATTTGAACCGCATCCGACAGGCTACCTATCTGCACAGGATCCTCGCGATAATATGCCGCCTGCTGATGAGGATTTTCGCCATACCGCATGTCTTGAACTTTGACCCACTGCTGAGACAAGACTGACGGGAACAAACTCGGATGATATTGATCTGACTCTGCCTCTCGGGCGGCGAGATAATTTGATATCACGGCATCATAGTGCGCGATGCGCGCAAAGGCCTTGCGCGCACAATCATACCGATACTGCCGCGGCACAGCACCGCCGTTGTCGTCCAGTGCTTGAATGAGGCCTCCATAGGCTAGCGGGCTTGTGAGGACGGTTACCCGATCGAAATTCTTTGCACCTGACCGAATCATTGCGGGGCCGCCGATATCGATATTTTCTATCGCGGTTTCCAACGTACATCCTGGCGCACCCGTCACCGCTTCAAATGGGTATAAGTTAACAACCAACAGATCAATCTCCGCAATAGCCTGCTCCGCCATAACCGTGTTATCGATCCCCGAGCGACCTAACAGGCCCCCATGCACCTTCGGATGCAGGGTCTTGACTCGACCTTGCATCATTTCCGGCGAACCCGTGTAATCCGAAATATCAGTTACCTCATAGCCGGCTGCTCGAATGAAGGCAAAGGTCCCGCCGGTCGAAATCAGGGCGACACCCCGAGCAGCGAGCGCGGCAAGCAGGTCTTCCAGGCCCGTCTTATCGGAAACACTGATCAATGCACTTTTTAAGGAAACTGTGTCCATATCACACCTTTTATTCAACTGTGTTTTAACTGTGTTTTAACTGTGTTTGGAAAAATGATTACTTAAAATACGGCTCACACTCGTCAAGATGGCAAGCTGGATACAGCCCAGCGTTACGAAAGACCATATTTACTGAGCTTGGTGCGCAAGGTCCCTCGGCTCAAGCCTAACAACCTTGCGGCCTTCGATTGGTTATCCCCAACATGCATCATAACTTGTCGAAGCAACGACGGTTCAACCTGAGCTAGGACTTGTGCATACAAATCATCAATGGGCTCATCCTCAAGCAATCGCAAATAATCTTTAATAGTGTCTTCCACAGCAGACTTGATACTCACCCGGCCTAACGGGCCTTGAAGACTGTCTGCGGCGTCTTGACTCATGCCGCCGCACCGATCGCGTCGAGGTTCCTGAAGTGGCCCAGAAAGGCAAGCTGCTCAGCATCGCATTGAATGCGATTGAAGGCTTGGCGAAACGGCTCGCTGTCGCGAGTATTGGCCTGCAGGAACCAACCCACATGTTTTCGCGCGATTCGAAGACCTTTTTCCGGGCCGTAGAGATGATGCAATGCATGGACATGTCGCGCTAAGGCCTGGCACTTGGTTTCGAAGGGTCGCTCTACCGGCGGCAACCCCGTTGCCAAAAATCGATCAATATCCGCGGGCAACCATGGCCTGCCTTGAACTGCGCGCCCCAACATCACGGCATCCACACCCGTGTTCTGCAACACCAAGGATGCCTGCTGCGCATTGGTGATATCACCATTAGCAATCACTGGGATGCTGACTTTCGCTTTAACTCGTGCAATCGCCGCGTAGTCGACGTCACCCTGAAATCGACACGCCCGTGTTCTGCCGTGGACCGTCAGGGCTTGAATACCAGCGGATTCCGCAATTTGCGCAATGGTTTCTGCATTTTGCTCTTCTTGCGACCACCCCAGCCGAATTTTCAACGTCACGGGAATCGCAACCGCTGCGCAAATTGCCTTTAAGATTGCCGCAACCAACACTTCATCGCGAAGCAGCGCTGACCCGGCCGCTTTGTTGCACACCTTCTTGGCCGGGCATCCCATATTGATATCCAGGATATCCGCACCTGCGGTTTCATTCGCTTTTGCAGCCGCGGCCATCACCTCGGGATCAGATCCTGCAATCTGGACCCAGCGTGGCCCCGTCTCATCCAGGCTCACCTGACGGGTTTGGGATTTTCGACTCTTCCAAAGCTTTTGATCGCTGGTCAGCATCTCACCGACCAGCCAGAATGCCCCAAACTCACGACACAGATCCCGAAACGGGCGATCCGTCACACCTGCCATTGGCGCGACAATGACTCGACTAGCGTGTTGAATGCCTCCAATTTCGAGCATGGTCCGCTTCTCCGGCAAAAGGCCGACATAATAACAACAGATTAAAGTGGGTTCACCAACTCAAGGCGATAAGATGCTGCATTGGTGTAAGATTTTCGGGAAAGCACCTCAAAAACCAGCATTTGCGGTGCATCCGGCTCGAGGTGAATCAGGGCCGCTTCTTGCAGTTGGTAGTCAACACCCGGGGTCAGCAATTTTTGCCCCAGGTCTCGCCCTGAATTGTCTTGCAGAACAAACCTAAGTACCGGGAGCCCTTGCGCGCGACTGGCCTTATTGAGCAGCGTGGCCGATACCTGCGCCCGTCCGCTTGACCAGGCGGTCATGCTCACATCATCTAATGCCAGGCGGGTCACATCCTGAAAGGGCGGCACATGACAGCCAAAAATTTGGCAACCCCCGGCCATTAGGCCATACAGACCAGAGTGACTGAGCGCGCGATCCATCCCGACCCAGATCAATTGAAAAACCAGCACGCCACCTAACAAAACCGGTAAAGCCCAGCCTTTCAACCGATCTCCAATCAACGTTAACGTCACAGAATGTCCAGATTCAGGCTTTTCGACATCGCCATTATCAGGCTCGAGTTTTGCAGGCGCCAAGCCCTCGCTTTCTTTGCCCGCCGCAACAAACCCGTCAAGCGATGCGTTAACAGAAGCTGGACGCACTGCTGAGGCTTGGCTTAACGTAACCTCATCCTGCGCAATCGCATCGAGGTCTAAATCAAGGGGCTCTAGACCGCCATCGTTGATCTGAGACACGCCTGCTTCGCGAGTGCCGGCGCCCGCAAAAGCGTCTGACTCAAACTTCTGTGGCGTGAACTCCTCGACCTCATCAGAGATCTTGATCGGGTCCTCTGCATGAAACAGCGCCTGACACTGTCCACATTGAAGCTGACCACTCGCAACGCCAAGCTCACTCAATGAGACCTTGAAAGCCGTTCCACACTTTGGGCATTGAGCGACTAACATAGCTTAGCCACCAAACAAACCCAGCCATCGCGCTCGAATTGGTCCACGAACCGAACCCGCCCCTCATAGGCTTGTTCAACCATGACCTGTTGGCTGCTCATAATGCCGGATAAAACCAGCATCCCGTCCTTGGCCAAGCAATCCATTAAATTTTGCGCAAGGGTTACTAGGGGTGCCGCCAAGATATTGGCTAAAACCACATCATACTGCGCGGGCTCAAACGCCTCTGGTAAGGTGGCCACGATATGCTGATCAACCTTGTTAAGAACGGCATTTTCATTCGTCGCGGTAATGGATTGAGGATCGGTATCCACCGCACGGCAGGAACTCGCGCCAAGCAGCAAGGCCGCAATCCCTAGAACACCCGATCCCGCCCCATAATCCAAGACTGATTGCTGCTGCCAAGTTTGTCGATCGAGCCATTCTAGAATTAAAGCCGTCGTCGCATGAGTGCCCGTGCCAAACGCTAGGCCCGGGTCGAGTCGTAAAGCGACCTCGGCCGCGCTCGGCACTTCGTATTCCGTAGGGACAATCCACAATCGCGGCCCAAACGGCATCGGCTCAAACTGCGTCAACCATTCCCGCTCCCATACCCGCTCTGCCATGGTCTCGACTTGGCTGACATTGAGGCCTTCTGACTCAAACCTGGCAACAATGGCGGTGATGTCTTGGGCTTGCTCATAGAGACCACAAATATCAACCGCGGCCCAAAGCGGCGTTTCGCCGGGCCCTGGCTCATAAATCGGCGCGTCAAGCGGATCCGTCAAGGTTACAGACAAGGCGCCGGATTCCCAGAGATGCTCTTCGATCTGATCCGCATCAGACTCTGCAGCCGAAATGGTTACTTTATGCCAGTACACAAACACTCCCAGAAACAGACCGGAAAACCCAGCCATGACTTCAATTCTTTAATCTTTCGGTGAGGGCATTTTAACCCATCCTGGACACGCATCCCGCTCACCCAATCCTTCACCAGCTGCCTGCCAGCTTTTAAGAATTGCTCGAGCCGCGCCGAGCCCTCAGAGCGGCAGACGACTGTAACCACCGACCCAATCCTGATCAACACCGCATCGCTAAAACGCTCGGACTACCTTACATATTCTGATACTGCCCTCGGGAAGCCTGCCTGCAAATCGACACGCTAGGCACTGCCACGAAAGCCCGATCAAGCCCCTTGCGCAATTACATAAGACAACGCAAAACCGTAACCGTTGGCACCCAAACCTGTGATCACACCGCGGGCAATGTCCGACAAATAAGAATGGTGCCGAAACGTTTCGCGACTAAATACATTTGATAAATGGACTTCAATAAAAGGTCGGTTCACGGCTAAAAAGGCATCTCGAAGCGCGATACTCGTGTGCGTCAGCGCCCCGGGGTTGATAATCACCCAATCAACGGAATCTTTGGCCGCGTGCAAACAATCAATCAGCGCATGCTCTGCATTGGATTGAAAGAAGCTCAGTTCAACCTTATCGGGGTCACACTGGGCAAGTAATCTGATTTCAATGTCCTTCAAGCTCTCAGAACCATACACCTCGGGCTCGCGAGTACCCAACAAATTTAAGTTGGGACCATTCATAACCAAAATCTGCTGTTTCATCTGTTGCTCGCTTTAGGCGCTTGTCACAATCTTAAATTGAACTGAGGCTAATTAAAATGGCCGACTTGGCAGAACCCGCCAGAGTCAAGTCGGTCCATCAAGTCCGCTTCAAGTTCTTTCGAGTGACAGGACTCGCATCGCTCATCTGCAGGCACTTTTAAGAAAGCGGCGCCAAATGCATGTCAAAGAATGCATACTCGGCTCAAATTTTGAGCCTCATGACGCGCCCAAAACCAAGGCGCGTCGCATCGGGCAAACACAATCATTTTCGCGGTTCAATCCAGCTCGACCCATCGTTTTTGCGGCGGATAGCAATAACCCGCTTCTGCGCAACCTTGATACTCAATTAGAAACGGCTTGGAACCCCTCTCGGCCTTTGTCAGATCGGGTCCGACAGGAACGTCAAGCGCCAAGTCTTCGCGGTAAATCAACACTTCGCCAAAATATTCGTCGTGATAGGGCTCGGCCTCGGGTAACTGAATCGCAACGAGCTCACCGCTGGGCCCTGCAACCTTCAACCGGCTGCGATATAAGTAGTGTCCTGGCTCAACACGCCATAACAACTGCAAACGCTCCCCCTGAACAAAACCAAGAAATTCAAAGGCTGCATCAACCGGTAAGATGCTATTGGCCAAGTCATTTTGCGCCGCGCTCGATTGAAAGAAATCAAAGGTGGTGGCAGCCGCTGGCATCGGCGCTTGGCCTAAACACCAGGCCAAAAGCCCAATTGTAAATGGAGAATACCGGTTCATGTCCATCTCTTCCTTTTTCTCAATCCCATCGTAGACTAGAGACATGATTCTAACGCCTTACAAGGTCCAAATCCCAGACGGTCGCCGCGCTATCTCAGGCTTTCTCAAATTAGCCCGGGGCAGCAGCTTGATCCTTATCTTGGCGGGGTGCAATAGCCTAACGGCGCCTGTAACGGACCCACCTGGATTCGATTCAGGCATCGTTCAAAACGCAGCCGAAAAAAGCCAGCAACCTAACGCTCATTATCGGGATTCCCATCAGGGCTTGCTCGATCTCGCTGATCATGCCTTAAAACGACAACGTTTAACCGAGCCTGCCGCCACGAGTGCGCTCACTTACTTCAATTTAATACTGATCAAAGATCCAGAGCACCAAGCCGCGAAAGCCGGCCTTAACAACATCATTAACCAATACTTGGAGTGGGCGCTGCGTGCAATCGAAGCCGCTAACTACGCCGAGGCCAACCGGTTTTTGGAGCGCGCGGCACGGGTGAACCCCAAATCCTCAGACATTGCCGCAATGGCTGATCGACTGCGCCGGAAACGAGAAGAAGGTCGCCTCACCGAAATTTTACCACCTTGGCTCCTTTCAGCTCGAAACGCGCCGGTACAGACACCAGCTGACCAAACACAAGTAAGTGCCTACCTTCGGGACCTAGCCCAGACGATCGAAGCACTCAATGCCAAAGTTGCTATTTATAGTCACAATGATGCAGAAGGCAGATGGCTTTACCAGCAGCTCAACGCCAACACCCGCAATCGATTGCGCGGCACCCTAAAAATCGACACGCCCAGCCGGATCGAAATGCATTTCCCGAGCAACCCCAGTACAATCCCGGCCGCAGAGCCTTTATAAAGTCACCATCAGGTTTAGTCGAATATCATGAAAAACCCATTTAAAAAGACCATTGATGAAGGCCTCGAGCAGCTGGAAACCGGCGCTGCCAATACCTGGATCCTTCGTGGCCTAAAAGTTGTTCTGGCGGGCATCGCAATCGTTGCCTTAATATCTCTTGGGCTCGGCTTTTATTGGAGCCAAGAGCCCAAAATGACCATCCAGGAAACTGGAAACATCAGTCAAGCTGCCCCAACTGGCACGGCAACCGTTCAAGCGCTGCAACAGCTCGGCGGCATTTTGCTGCACAAACCTGGCGGGTATCTATCAAACGACCTGCTTCCCCCGGGCGTCTTCTTGGACAACGTACCCAATTGGGAGTTTGGCGTTTTGGTACAAGTCCGGGACCTCGCGCGTGCGCTTCGCAACACTCTGAGCCGGAGCCAGTCCCAGTCTCGGGAAGATCCCGATCTCGTTATTGCAGAAAACCAATTTTACTTCGATAACAATTCATGGTTCTTGCCCGCAACAGAAGATGAGTATCAAAAAGGACTCGTCGCATTAGACCGCTACCTCCTGAGATTAGGAGACCCGAGCGAGCAACAAGCCCAATTTTATGCGCGCGCCGACAACCTGAGCCTTTGGCTGGGCGAGGCCGAAACCCGCCTGGGTAGCCTTTCTCAACGCTTAAGTGCAAGCGTTGGCAAGCGTCAGCTCGATACGGCCTTAGCCGGCGACAGCGCCGCGCAGCAATCAACGACTTCTGCCGGAGAACAAGAACTCAAGACGCCCTGGCTTGAACTTGATGACATCTTTTATGAGGCACGCGGATCCACCTGGGCAATTCTTGTGATTCTCCGTGCGATCGAGCACGACTTTGGCCTCGTCCTCGAGAAGAAAAATGCCCGAGTGAGTCTTCGACAAATCATTCGGGAACTCGAACCCACCCAGGACCCGTTGTGGAGTCCGATGATTCTCAATGGCAGCGGCCTTGGTGTCCTGGCCAATCATTCTTTAGTCATGGCCTCCCATATCTCGCGCGCAAACGCGGCTATGAATGACTTAAGGCAGTTGCTAGAGCAAGGCTAACGCCTAAACGTCCTCTGCCAAACCCGATTTGGCTCTGACATCTCTTGCAATTGCGGCCTTCTGCCCAGAAATGGCCAGCATTGTCTGCATTGACTGCATTATTGAGTCAGAGAGCGGTTCCCTCACGGGCCACAATTTTGTACCATAAGCGCGCCTGACTTTAGCGGCTGGGCAACCCATCACAACCTGTTGAGATCGCTTATGACTTTTGACCATCAATTGCCGCCATTATTTGGCGCTCTAGGCCTCGTTGTTGCCTTTATCATCTACGTCATTATGACCAAACAAGATGAAGGCGGAGAAAAAATTAAAAAGATTGCCGATGCCATTCACAAAGGTGCCATGGTCTTTATGCATACAGAGTATCGGCTGTTGTTTTTATTCGCGGCACCCGTTGGCATAGCCCTTTGGTATTTCCTAGGCGGTAACACCGCGCTGTCCTTCACAGCAGGTGCTGCTTCTTCAGCCCTTGCAGGTTACCTCGGCATGTTTGCCGCAACCAAAGCGAACGTTCGAACCACTGCGGCAGCTCAGTCCCAAGGCCAGGCCGGCGCTTTGACTGTCGCTTTCTATGGTGGCTCGATTATGGGTTTATGTGTTGCGTCCCTCGGCTTAATGGGCCTAGGTTCGCTATACTGGCTGTTTGGCGGCGATCCAGAAACAGCCCATGCCATCCACGGTTTCGGCATGGGGGGCTCGGTTGTCGCCTTATTTAGCCGAGTCGGTGGCGGTATATTTACCAAGAGCGCAGACGTCGGCGCTGACTTGGTCGGTAAGCTTGAAGCAGGTATCCCAGAGGACGACCCCAGAAATCCTGGCGTCATCGCAGATAATGTTGGCGACAATGTCGGCGATGTTGCCGGCATGGGCTCGGATATTTTCGAGTCTTATTGCGGCTCAATGATTGCGACCATTGCTATTGCATCAACCTTGGTGATGAGCAGTCCAGAAGCACAAATCCTGACTCAAGGGCTTTCAATGAGCGATGCCCAAGCGGCCCTAATGTCTTTCCCATTGGTACTAAGTTCATTCGGATTGATTTGTTCGATTATCGGCATTTTGATCGTTCGTGCTCGATCAAACTCCGCCCCCGAAAAGGCGCTCCGCATGGGTCACCAAGCTTCTGCGGTCATTCTGATTGCTGGCACGTACTTCCTAGCTGAGACACTTGGGATCAGCACCAATGTTTGGTATGCCATGATCGCTGGTACAGTTGGCGGCATGATCATTGGCATTGTAACGGAATACTACACTGCGCAAGGACCCGTTGTTCGGATCGCAGAATCCGGTAAAACCGGCACCGCAACCGTCATGATTACAGGATTGGCGGTTGGCATGGAGTCCGTCGTGATTCCTATTCTGTCCATTGCAGCCATCATTTACGTTTCAACCGAAGTCGCTGGCCTGTACGGCGTGGGTATTGCTGCTGTTGGCATGCTCGCAACCGTCGGCATGACCATGGCCCTTGACGCCTACGGCCCAGTCGCGGACAACGCGGGCGGCATTGCAGAGATGGGCGGCCTGGGCGATGAAGTCCGAGAAATCACCGACGGCTTAGACGAAGTGGGCAACACCACAGCGGCCATTGGGAAAGGCTTTGCAATTGGCGCGGCGGCACTAGCAGCCCTTGCCATTATTGCGGCCTTTGTTGAAACCATGAAAGTCCATCAACCAGAGTTTGCACTGCTCCTGTCGAATCCAAAAGTATTGGTTGGTATCTTCATCGGCGGCACCCTGCCCTTTCTCATTGCCTCCATCACGATGACGGCAGTTGGCGATGCCGCAATGGAGATGATCGAAGAAATTCGTCGCCAGTTCCGAGAAATCACAGGCCTGATGGAAGGCGAAGCAGAAGCCGATCACGAAAAGTGTATTCAAATTGCAACCAATGCGGCGCTTAAGAAAATGATTCTGCCCGGCATCATCGCCGTTGCTGCGCCACCGGTCGTTGGTTTTGTCTTGGGTGCTGAGTCTCTTGGCGGCATGTTGGCCGGGGCTTTACTCGGGTGCGTCTTGATGGCACTCATGATGGCCAATGCTGGCGGTGCTTGGGACAATGCCAAAAAGTACATTGAGAAAGGCAACCTCGGCGGCAAAGGCTCGGACGTCCATGCCGCAGCCGTTGTTGGCGACACCGTTGGCGATCCCTTCAAGGATACCTCTGGGCCTGCCATGAATATTTTGATCAACGTCATGGCCATTGTTAGCTTAGTGATTGCCCCCTTGTTGTAAGGGCAAATCAAAGTTAAAAAAAGCGGGCCATGGCCCGCTTTTTTTTGCCTAGATTTTAGAATCCATTTTTAACAGAAACCAATCAAGGATGTGCATAATGGTTAACCGCTACACGTCATTGGACTTTGAGCAGCTCACGCCGGAACAACAACGGCTTCATCATCAAATCGCAACCTCTCGAAAGCTTGATCCAGGGCAAAGTCTTGGTGGACCATTTGATCCTTGGATTGAATCGCCCGTGTTAGGTGAGATCCTATCCAACCTCGGCTACTTCCACCGATTTCAGAGCAGCCTCAATCGCCGTCAAATCGAGCTGGCTATCTTGGTTACAGCAGCGCATTGGCAAGCAGCGTTTGAATGGTGGGCCCATGAACCCTTGGCCCGAAACGCGGGCCTACCCGATTCAATCATTACGGCAATCAAACACTGCCAGCCGCTACACCTGGGTGATCCGCTCGATCAAATCGCTTGGGAGATTGCCAGCGCCCTCCAGCATGATCAGCGTTTGAGCACCGAGCTCTACCAACGTGCAGTAGCGGGACTTGGTCGCGCCGGGGTAATCGAGCTGATCAGCTTATGTGGTTACTACACAACCGTTGCCATGACCCTTAATGCCTTGGAAATTCCATTGCCGACGGGCGAAGCTCAACCCTTCAGTGCCAGCGCTAAGACATCTTAAACTTCGGTAATTTTTTCGGTACCAATTGATTCTTAAGCCGAACGTACTGGGGCAACCCATCCTTATAAGGCGGATAGTCTTCGCCTTGGATCAACGGCCTCAAATAGTTGAGCCCGGCGGTCGTAATACCGTAACCATCTCGCGTGATAAACGACTTCGGCATCTTGCGTTCAACATTTGCAACCCTCGACAGCGCAACCTTCCCAACGCGCCAGCGATAACGGATGCCCGCCTGGCGCTCAATGGTCACCATCACGCCACTCTCGCCCGCAACCGCGAGATTCACGGCCGCTTCACCAACAGCATAGGCTTGGGCCACGTCAACGGCTGAAGCAATATGACGCGCCGCACGCTGCAGGTAATCTGAAACCGCCCAGTGACACTTATAACCCAGCTTCGCCTTAATCATATCCACCAAAGTGGGTGCAACGCCCCCTAACTGGGCGTGCCCAAAGGCATCAACTCCGCCGGACTCTGCCAAAAATCGCCCGTCTTCGAATTGGGCCCCTTCGGATGCGACAATCACGCAATACCCTTTCTTGGCAACGGTTGTTGCCACTTTTTGGAGAAAACGCGCGGGGTCAAAAGCAACCTCCGGCAAAATGATGATGTGAGGCGGATCGCCTTTTGATTTTGCCGCAAGCGCGGCAGCGGCGGCGATCCAGCCCGCGTGACGACCCATCACTTCTAACACAAATACTTTGGTTGAGGAGGCCGCCATTGACGCCACGTCCAGACCCGCTTCTTCGGTCGCGACCGCCACATACTTGGCCACCGAACCAAACCCTGGACAGGTGTCGGTGAAAGGTAAGTCGTTGTCGACAGTTTTGGGGATGCCGATGCATTGCACTGGATAGCCGACGTCCTGGCTAAACTGCGCCACTTTGTTCGCCGTGTCTTGCGAATCCCCTCCGCCATTGTAAAAAAAATAGCCAATATCATGGGCCCTGAAGACCGCCACGAGACGCTCGTATTCCAATCGATTGGCAGCAACCGATTTCAGCTTATATCGGCAAGAGCCGAAGGCGCCGCTTGGGGTGTGGCGAAGCATCGCGATGTCGCGCTTGGATTCTAACGCGGTATCAATCAACTCTTCATTGAGGGCACCCAGAATGCCGTTTCGACCCACCAGCACGCGACCCACCGCTCGGGATTGCCGCGCCGCTTCGATTACCCCGCAAGCGGACGCATTGATAACCGAAGTAACCCCACCCGACTGCGCATAAAAGATGTTCGCCTTGGACACACTGCTCTCCCCCACCAATAATTTTTTTAATTATACCGAAAACACTGTCGGTTAAATTTTAGTTTTTTGGAGCTCAGCCCTTGAATTCAACCGCCGGCATCTTATCTAACCCTCAGTAGCATTTTTAGACAACCACCAGGAGCCAACCCATGACCTATCAATTTCGAACGCTGAGCACGCGCCAAATGAACCCAAACCTTGCCGAATGGCTCGACTTGGGCCGGTATCAAGCCCGCAGCAATCAACCGCTAAAAAACGATGGCAATCCGGCCAGCAACAAGCGCGCGCCAAACTATGATCTGCGGCAAACCCCAACCCAAATGGAAATCAAACTGGCCATGCCCGGTATTTCGCCAGAGATGCTAGAGATAAGCATTGAACGGCGACGACTCACGATTTCCGGTCAATCCAAGACGGATGTTTCAGACCCGGCAAGCCAATTGCTGCATCAAGGCCTCGGCGAACCGCACTTTGAAAAGGTCTTCGATCTAACAGAGGATGCCGACCCTGATGCGATCCGGGCCTCAATTAAATTCGGCTTGGTCACCATTGAGATTCCGAGAAAAACCGGTCAACTGCCTCGCCGCATTGCGGTGGAACACTGATGGCCGGCGTCACACAATGCGGTTTTAAAACCGGCTTCGGCACATTTTTTGCCTAGCGCACATCGGTTCGGTGTATCGACGAGGCGCATCAGCGTTGTTGTAACGGCTTATTTTAATCGGCCGTGAAACGCCAACCAAGAACAGGGAGGGCCGCTGGGACTCGAAAGCGCCCAGCGGCGACGCCCAACCTAATTGAACCTCTTAACAATCGGTATCCGCCGCCCCATACCAAAGGCAACCTTGGACACCTTGGGCCCTGGGCAGGTTTGACGGCGCTTATATTCCATACCGGCAATCAATTTTATTAACGCCTGATAACGCGACGATGATCCACCCTCCTTCAGCCAACCACGCAATCGAGTCAAATCCATAGAGACCCGACGACCGTCGCCCGCAGCCTGCTCAACCCAGGCCTTAAAGGCATCGAACTCATTAACATAGTCCTCGATATACGCCTGCACTAACGGATCCAATATGGCGTAAGGCAGCAAGCTCGCCTCATCGGTTTGATCCGGCGCAAGTTCTGCGCTCGGCGGTTTCACAATAATCTCAGCTGGAATCCGCCCGCCCGCTGTCGCCAACGCAAATACCTGCCACTTATACAGATCTTTGATCGGGGCAAAACTGAAATTCATATCGAAGTGCGTGTAATAACCGCAGGCTGACTCTGTCTTATTGCCTGTAGACAGAGGCATTGCACCAAACGCGTTGGAAAAATGCATCACATACAGGTCGCGCAGTCTGGCTTGGATATTCTGATCCGCAACGGTGCTATAACGGTCCGCCGCAAATACTTGCGTCACCAGGTTTTCTGGATCCGTTTGGGTACTAAACTGCTGATTGAGGCTGGCAACCAACTCAAGGTGAGCGATCGGCACCTCGTAATCCCAGCATCCCAATTCGGTATGCAATGCGATTGCATCCTGACCTGCCCCAGAGGAGCTCCAAACCGACGGCATCCGGATCGCATGAACCTGCTTGGGCCCTATCGCGTCGCAAGCAATTTGCGCAACCAAAGCGCTATCAATGCCACCACTACTGGCCAAGACCAACTGCTCAAAACCAGACTTCTGCACATAATCTCGAACACTTAAAACCAACAACTCATATAGATCAATCTGAGCTGGCTGTCTCTTGTCCGGCGACTGAGGCAGCGGCGGGGGCTTAGCCGCAGTCGGCGACGCACAATCTACGACCGCAAACTCATCGATCCTGACTTCTTGAGACTGATAGAGGATCGATTGGCCCTGAACGACAAAGCTCTGCCCGTCGAAAACCAACTCATCTTGCCCACCCCATTGATTGACATAGACGAGGGTCATATCGCCTAGGTTTTCAGCAATGGCCGCGTGCCTTTGGGCAAGCTTGTCATGTACGAAGGGTGAGCTGTTCAGCGACAACAAGACATCAACGCCCGCTGCTCGATACCGGGCTAACGGATTATTCCGCAACGGATAACCATCTTCCCCTTTGTCATTCCAGAGGTCTTCGCAAATCGCAATACCGACGGTCTGCCCTTTTAAGGGTAATATTGTTAGGTCCGTTCCCGCTTCAAAGTACCGTTGTTCGTCGAAAACGTCATAAAACGGTAACAAGTTTTTACGGTGGTTGAAGGTTTGGCGTCCAGCCTGAATGACCGCCGCCGCATTGTAAAAGGGCTTGCCCGGACCCTCGTTGCGCTCGATATAACCCACCACGATACACAAATTTTCGAAGGCTGATTGCGCAGACAGTCGCAACACATCCGCCAAAACCCGCTGATTCTCCTGCACGTACCGCACGTGATACATCAAATCCTGACTCAGGTAACCCGGAATCGCGAGCTCAGGAAAGACAACAACGTCGCACCCCCCCGCTTGAGCCGCTCGAATCCCTGCCTCGATCCGATCGAAGTTGCCGACAAAGTCGCCCGGCGTCGTGTTGATTTGAGCGAGGCAAACGCGCATCAGATGTTTAGCTCCATAATATTAGGGCCGCGACTTCAATCCGCGGCTCGGGGTCGCACAAGAAAGTTCAGATAGGTCAACCCTAACACCACAAAACAGGCAAAAACTTGGTGCATTAGGGCCCAAGATAAAGGCACAACGGTAATCAACGTCGTAACACCCAATAGAAACTGAACAAAAACGAGCCCCACACACAAACCCGCAGCCCGGCGCACGGGATGCCCTGCGCCTTGGCTAAGTGCCGCCCCCAAAGTCACGGCAGCCGCCACCAACACTGCGAGACCTAACCAGCGGTGTATAAACTGAATCATCGCACCGTTTTCGAACCAGTTCAGCCAAAAAGGCGTCAGCGTCAGCGCCGCCTCAGCAATCCACGAATCCCCCATCTTAGGATATGTATTAAACCCTAAGCCCGCTTTGAGCCCAGCAGTGAAACCGCCGTAAATTAATTGCGCCACCAAAAGCAGCGTGAAAACCTGCACGATTCGACGCAATCCGCTGGGCACTGCGACTCGTTGCTGGTTCGATGTGGACAGCACCAAATCAAAAACGTACGCAAGGATAAACAGCGCTAAACACAAATGCGCTGCCAGCCGAAAATGACTGACGCTTGGACGATCGACCAGACCGCTTTTCACCATGAACCATCCGAGCAGACCTTGAGAACCGCCCAGAGCCAAGGCGATCAAAAATCGCGACCTCTGGGGCCGCTGAATCCGCCCAACAAACCAAAAATATAAAAACGGCACCACAAAAATCAGACCGATGGCTCGCCCTAAAACGCGATGTCCATACTCCCAATAAAAAATAGCCTTAAACGCATCAAGACTCATTCCTTTATTTAATTTTTGATATTCCGGGTATTGCTTATATTGCGCGAACTCCGCCTCCCAAGCCTGCGCGTTCAACGGCGGCAAAATGCCCGTAATCGGTTTCCAATCGACCATCGACAGCCCGCTGTGCGTTAGACGGGTAGCACCGCCGACGCCAACCATCAGGATGATGCTGACGCAAACCAGCAACAACCAAATTTGTACACTACTAAGTCCTTTGAGCACTGACATCCTGTTCTCCTAGCGCTTCCCTATCGTGCTGTCCCACGATTCCCAAACTCTTTTCGAGCCTCATCCTGCTGAGCGTCATTAACCCAGCAATCTGCTGAGTCATACGTTAACCGGCCACGAAATGTGCCTTCCAATTCCATAAAGCGTCCCAACGAATATAAGATTATAGCACTGGTCTATAATGCCCAGAATGACTGGACAATTTAACGCGACGGAGGAGAATCAACCTCCTCAACCGCCGCCTCAGAAGAAGGAACCCAATCATGACGGACCTAACCACTTTCCGAACCGAAACCCGAGCATGGCTAGAAGAAAATTGCCCACAGGCGATGCGAAACCTATCATTCCATTGGGAAGATGCGCACCTCATTTACAGCACCGAGGCCGCCGAACTCTGGCGCGAGCGGATGGCGGGTAAAGGCTGGATCGCCCCGATGTGGCCGACCGCCTATGGCGGTGGTGGACTCAGCCGCGAAGAAGCCATCGTATTGTCTCAAGAAATGGGTCGCATTAAGGCGACCTCCGCCTCCAGCGGCATGGGCCTCACCATGATCGGCCCCACACTTTTAGAGTATGGGACCGAAGACCAAAAACTCAGACACTTGCCCAGCATCACCGATGGCACTATTCGCTGGTGCCAAGGTTACAGCGAACCCGGCGCAGGCTCGGACTTAGCCGCACTGCAGGCACGAGCCGTGATCGAGGGCGATCAATTTGTTATCAATGGTCAGAAGGTTTGGACCTCAGGCGCTCAATATGCAGACTGGATGTTCGCACTGGTTCGCACAGACCCGAGCGCTGCTAAGCACGAAGGCATCAGCTTCGTTCTATTAGATATGCATCAGGCCGGCGTTACAGTAAAGCCGATTGGATTAATCTCTGGCTCGTCGCCGTTTTGTGAAACCTTTCTGGACAATGCCACGGCGCATCGCGCTGATCTCGTCGGCGAACTCAATAAGGGCTGGACCATCGGCAAGCGACTGCTGCAGTTTGAGCGATCGGGGATCGGCGGCCTGTCCGGGGCAGCGAATAAGAAAAAAGTGGTCAAAACCAATCCACTTGTGGATATTGCGAAACGCTATGTTGGTGATCATGACGGTAAAATTGGCGATTCTGAATACCGCGAAAAAATACTCAAGCACACCATGACCGAACGGGCCTTCCAGCTCACCACCTCACGGGTCGTTCAAGAAAATCAGAGCGGTCAAACCCCAGGCGCGACGACCTCGATCTTTAAACTGGTTGGATCAACCCTTGCGCGCGATGGCGCGGCTTTGAAATCAGAACTTATGGGCGCACAAGGGTTGGGCTGGGAAGGCGAAGGCTTTGAAGACAAGGAAATCGAGACAACGCGAGGCTGGCTCAACGCGCGCGCTGTCACCATTTACGGCGGGACCAATGAGGTTCAAATGAACATCATCGGCAAACG
>JAQWWC010000077.1 GCA_029249645.1 Pseudomonadales bacterium | reverse complement strand
CAGGTCAAACAAAGCTTCTTTCCGACCAACAATACGCCCATCTTTTTTGTGGACTTCTACCTTCCCCAAGGCACCAGCATTCAAACTAATGAGGCCGAGATTACGAAATTTGAAACCCGTCTTCGCAGTATCAAGGCGGTTGAAGACATCACATCCTTTGTAGGTCGCGGCACCAGCCGGTTTGCAGCCACAATTCAGCCGGAACAACCGAACCCAGCCTACAGCCATCTTTTAGTCCGGGTTGCATCGGTTTCAGATATGCAGCCCAGCATGACTGAGGCGCGACGCCTAGCCTTTGAGCACTTCCCCAACGCGTCGGTTCAGGTTCGTCGAAGCGAGTTTAGTCCGAGTGGCCCCTTCAAAATGGAAGCGCGATTTACCGGACCCGATACCCGCGTGCTGCGCAAGTTAGGTGAGGAAGCCTTAACAATTTTTGCCTCATTCAACCACCGCGACTTACAGATCAATTGGCGACAACCGGCCCTGAAGCTTGCGCCAGAATTCAATGATCAGAATGCCGCGCGCGCCATGGTCACCCGACAGGATCTTGCACTTGCACTGAGCTACGGCACGACCGGCATTCCGATTGCGCGGTTTCGAGATGAAGACATCACGTTGCCCGTTATTGCCCGGGCGCCATTGGCCGAACGATCCGACCTGCAGCGCATCACCGATCGCACCATTTGGAGCCAAGGTCTCGGAGCATTTGTGCCGGTTCGCCAAGTGCTCGACGGTTTTACCCTAACAACAGAGGAAACCATTCTTTACCGTCGCGATCGGGTGCCGACCCTCAGCGCCGGCTCGAACCCTCCACTGGGCACGAATTTTACCGCTGAGTTTGCCAAGGTTCAGCCGCTGGTTGAGGCGATGGCCTTACCGGCGGGTTATGCCCTCAACTGGGGCGGCGAATACGAAGGCAGTCAAGAAGCCCGAGAAACCCTAGGCCAGCGTATTCCCATCACCTTTGGTATTATGTTCTTTGTCACCATTTTGCTGTTTGGTCGACTCAAGCAACCCATCATCATCTGGTTAACCGTACCCATGACGGTTTGCGGCGTGGTCCTAAGCCTTTTGATCACTGATCTATCGTTTACCTTTCCATCGTTCTTAGGGTTTCTAAGTTTGTCTGGCATGCTCATCAAAAACTGCGTGGTCCTCGTTGATGAAATTGATCAACGCGTTACGGAAATGGGCTTAACCCAAGAGGCGATCATAGCCGCCAGCGTCAGTCGTTTGAGACCTGTAATTTTAGCCGCGGGCACCACTATCGTCGGTATGTCGCCCTTGTTATCAGATGCCTTCTTTTTAGAGATGGCAGTCTGCATTATGGGGGGGCTTGCCTTCTCCACCCTACTGATCCTGTTTGCTATTCCACTTCTATACTGGTTGATCCGGCCGCAACCGAGTCGTTAAGCCCCATTTTTGGGGTTGGTCCATAAATCGCGCGACTCAGGTCTTTGCGAAACGGCCAAGGCGAGTCCATCAACTGAATCAACCCCAGCGCTACCAGATCTGCCTCCGGGTCGACCCAAAAAATCGTGCCGGCTGCGCCGCCCCAAAAATAGCTACCGAGGTTCGATTCCGGCTGCCACGACGCGTCATCTATCACCACGCTGAAGCCCAGTCCATAGCCAAAACTTTTGTTGGCCCAAATCGACGCAGCGCTAGCATTCCCGGCACTCTGAATAATCTCGGGTAAGTGATTTCGCGTCATCAGCTTAAGGGTTTCGCTTTGCAGGATCCGCGCACCATCCAAAGCGCCCCCACGGCGGAGCATGTCCGCAAAGCGCATATAATCCTGCGCGGTAGAGACCAGTCCAGCGCCGCCAGAAAAAAGCGCGACCTGATCAAAGTTACTCATCGCATCCGTTTCCGCATTTAATCCCAAGGCCGGCACAGTGCCGCGAACCAGTTCGACGGCGTCGGTGGTTTTGTTCCAAAAATGATTTTCAAGCAATCGACTGCGCTGCGGCGTTGGGACTTCGAAAAAGGTATCCGTCATTTTTAACGGCTCGAAGATTGCTTGCTGCAAATAAACCGCGAGCGATTGTCCGGACATCCTTTGAACGAGCAAACCCGTCAAGTCTGACGCGATCGAGTAGTGCCACCGAGCGCCGGGTTGGAACTTCAACGGCAGCGTCGCAAGCCGTCGAACCCAATCATCTAAATCCGCGGCGCCCCAAAGATTGGCGGCGCGATAGGCCTCGTCCAATGGATCACTTAAATCGAATCCATATGAGAAGCCCGCCGTATGCGTCAGCAGATGGCGCATGGTTATCGGCGTATCGACGCGCGTCAGTGTCCCATCATGATTACGGACGCGTACCCCCGCCAATTCCGGTAGCCAGCGCGTAATGGGGTCCGCCAGTCTAAAATGCCCACGCTCATAGAGTTGCATAATAGCCACCGCGGTAATCGGTTTCGTCATCGAATACATTCGATATAAATCATTTTTAGAAACTGGGCGATTATCTGCAATCGATCGCTGGCCAACGACCGCCTCGAACACCAACTGCCCGCCACGACTCACCATCAAATGCAGACCCGCAACCCGACCCTCACCCACGTAGCGCGTAGCCAGCGCGCCGAGGCGTTGCTGCGCCTCAGCGGACAGCTTAGGCTGCGCAGCCAACCCCAACTCGCCCGCATGACTCTTAAGGCTAACAAGGGGGCACAGGGCCAACAGCACAACGAACCCGCACCCGAGCGATCGAGCAATACGCATGATTAGATCTCCTGTCTGAGTAAACATGTTGAACCGCGCCAACCATAAAGCACTGATATCTTGCTCGGGTCAACGCTTGCTGAGCCACCACCGAACGGGGCTTAGGTTACAATAGCCAGCTTTAAAGTTTGGAAACCCTAATGACTGGACCAACTCATTGCTTTACGCCTGATTTACTTCAAGGCAAACGCGCCCTCGTTACCGGCGGCGGCACCGGCATCGGCCGCGCCATTGCTTTCGCGCTCGCGCATGCAGGTGCTGATTTAATCCTCGCGGCAAGACAACTGCCGGCCTTGCAGGCGACGGCAGAAGACATTAAAACCGCAACCGGCCGGAACGTTTTAGTCACCCAAGTTGATATTCGCAGCCTAGACAGTGTGCAAGCACTTGCTGGCTTTGTAACCGAACACGGCGCTCAAGTGGACATCCTCGTCAATAATGCTGGCGGTCAATTTCCGCAAGCCGCTGAAAACTATAGCGCCAATGGCTGGCGAAGCATTATCGATTTAAACCTCAACGGGACGTGGAATGTAACGCAAGCATTAGGCCAGCAAATGCTGGAAGGCCATGGCGGGGTCATCTGTAACATCATCATGACCATTGGCCGCGGCAATCCGGGCATTGCCCATTCGGGCGCTGCCCGGGCCGGCGTCGCAGAATTAACCCGCAGTCTTTCTTACGAGTGGGGGCCGAAGGTTCGGATTAATTGTTTGGGTCCTGGCGCCATCATTACTCCGGGCATGGAAGCGACCTACGATGACGACGTCTTGTCTGACATTGGCGAGACGCCCATTCCGCAACCGGGAACGCCGGAAGATGTCGCCAATGGCGTTGTCTTCTTGGTATCCCCTGCGGGCCGATTCATTACGGGCGAGACCCTCATGGTGGATGGTGGGGTGTCACGTTATGGCTCGAATCAAGCGCTTAAGGGATCTGATTTCGGCTATCGAGACACGCCAGGCCCTGACTGGCGCTGATTGAACCGAGTTGCCGCTAACTGTAGCGTGCCTCAGTAACGGCATCGTCTACGCCTGCCCGAACCTGCGCCACAGCCCAGGTGAGATCCGTGAGGTATTGCGCAACCACCGTTTCATGAAAGGGTGACAGCATTAAGTGCAGCGCTTTCGGCTGGGTGCACAAGCTGGTCACCCAACCGCGCTCAAACAGGCGTTTATACAGCGCAAAGATATCCAGTTCAGGATGACTGAACGCCATAATACCGAGCTTTGGTGCGCCCAAGACCTCAAACCCCAGTTCAGCGACGCCCTCTTCAATTCTTGCGCGCGCTCGCGTAACCGATTGCTGTTTTTGTCGATAGCCCTCGATGCCAAGGTAATGCATCACAGCCCAAGCCGATGAAATCGCGCCACCCGGACGAGTCCCGGCAAGTGTCGGCGTCACCATACGGCCGGCCGGCCAGTCTTTTTGATCAAAGATCATGTGATCCCGAAGCACTTCAGAACGATAAAAAATGGTGCTGGCGCCCTTTGCACAATAACCGTACTTGTGCAGATCCGCAGACAAGGAACAAACCCCCGGCACCCGAAAATCCCAAGGCGGCAGGTCAACACCATTCATTTCAACAAACGGGGCAATGTATCCGCCAACACACGCGTCGACATGCAGCCAAACATTACGCGCTGT
>JAQWWC010000076.1 GCA_029249645.1 Pseudomonadales bacterium | reverse complement strand
GGCATTGAGCCCGCGTATGCCTCGAAGTTGGTTCAGTATGGCTGGGAGACCATTACCGAAGCCCTCAAGCATGGTGGTATCACTAACATGATGGACCGGCTGTCCAATCCTGCCAAACTGCGCGCGTATGATCTTTCTGAAGAGATGAAGCAGATCATGCGCCCTCTGTATGAAAAACATATGGATGACATCATGACCGGCGATTTTAGCGGCGGCATGATGAGGGATTGGCAGGATGACGATGCAAAACTGTTAGGGTGGCGGCACGAAACCAGCCAGAGCGCGTTTGAAACAACGGCGGTCACCGATGCAGATATTCTTGAGCAAACCTATTTTGATCAAGGCATTTTGATGGTCGCTATGGTCAAGGCGGGCGTTGAACTCGCTTTCGAGACGATGACCGCAGCCGGCATTAAAGCAGAATCAGCTTATTACGAAAGCCTGCATGAGGTGCCTTTAATCGCCAATACCATTGCGCGCAAAAAACTCTTCGAAATGAACAGCACTATTTCAGATACCGCCGAATACGGTTGTTATTTATACAACCATGCTTGTTTGCCATTGCTCGCTGATTTCATGACCGACCTAGAGACCGATGTGATCGGCCGAGGCTTAGGACTGAACGATGTGGGAGTAGATAACCAGGTGTTGATTGCGGTGAATCAAGAGATCCGAAATCATCCCGTAGAAGCCATCGGTCAAACGCTTCGGGGCTATATGACGGCGATGAAAGCCATCGTTTAAAGGGTCAATTTTGACTGATTTCTCCAGCGGGACGAGGCCTGCATGAGCCAGCTTGTGATGCTCGATCAAGCCACCTTTACCGTTTCTGAAACGGGTACCTTCGGGCCAATCAGCTGGCAAATTGAAAGTGGCCAGAAATGGTTTTTAGCCGGTCGCAATGGGTCAGGAAAGTCAGTCTTACTGGGGCTCATCGAAAGAGGTGGTCGAGCACTGTCAGGCGAAGCCTTCGGGATTCCCCAAAATGCGGTGGTAGTTTCAGCCGCGGCGCACCTCGCGCTCATAGACCGAGAGCGGGCTCAACATGACGGTGCGGATGATAAATTACAGGGCACGTCCGTTGCCGACCTGCTCCGTGAACTCAACCCGGTTGACGAGGTTTTGACCGAACTCATCAGCCGCTTCCAACTCCAGCCTTTATTAGGTCAGCGGTTTCGTCAGCTCTCAACGGGTGAAACTAAAAAAATACTGTTTGTCCGAGCCTTAGCGTCCGAGTGCCCGATGCTTATTTTAGATGAGCCCTTGGCCGGACTAGATGCTGTTAGTCAAGCGTTGGCGCTAGGTTGCTTGGCCGACTTTGTCGGCAGCAAAACAGTGCTCTTGGTGCTAAATGATTGGGCAGCATTGCCTGATTGGGTTGATCATGTTGCGTACCTAACAGATTCTCGTATGGATTATCAGGGCCCTATGGACCCGGCGGTGGCAAGGTCTTGGCTTCATCAAATGGTTGTTTTGTCCAATGATGCGCAGGCCTTGCCGGTCCCCTTGCCCAGCTCTGCGCCAGGGCTTTCCGCTGAGCAGGCACTGGTTGAGATGCGTAATGTCTGTGTCCGCTTTGAGGATCGAAAACTTTTTCAGGGGCTCAATTGGCGGATTGATCCGGGTGTTCACTGGCAGGTGTCTGGTGCTAATGGTTCCGGTAAAACCACCTTGCTCAGTCTGATCACAGGTGACAGTCCCCATTGCTATACCAATGATTTGACCGTTTTTGGTTTCAAGCGAGGCAGTGGTGAGAGTATTTGGCAGATCAAGCAATACATTGGTTATGTGTCCTCTGCCTTGCACTTAGCCTATCGCGTCAGCGGCACCGTGGAGAGTGTCATTATTTCCGGTTTTTTTGATAGCGTTGGCGTTTACCAGCGGCCGACAAAACTGCAAAAGTCGGCTGCGGATGCTTGGCTTGCCTTGATGGGTTTAACCGAGGCACGGCAGCAACCTTTCGGCCAGCAAAGTTTCGGTAATCAACGGTTGCTTCTGATTGCGCGTGCATTGGTCAAGCAACCTGCACTGCTGATACTCGATGAACCTTGCTTGGGACTCGATGTTTTCAACCGAGGGCTAGTGCTGGCCCTGATCGAAAAATTGATTCAAAGCAATCAAACGACCGTACTGTATGTCAGCCATGATCATCGAGACCAATTGCCCAGTATTGAGCACACCCTGCACCTCTAATGCTTTTGATGTTGCACCCATGCCCTTCGAAGCAATCGGCGAACGCAATCTTAGGGTTTCAAAATGCTTAGGTTGGGCTTTTCCCACGCCTGCGCCACCAGCCCTCCTGAGCATTGCTTAAATCAAGTATTTGCGCCTCAGCCTCTAAAAAGGATTCAAAGTCAGCGTCGGCACCTTGGTTGACGCCGGCATTGCTGTATAGCGCGGCCATGCTGAATCGACCATTACCGGCTTGAAAAATTTTGCCGGTTGGCGCGTCCTCGCGACACATGTACAAAACCGCCGGTGTGACGAGGTGGGGTGCTCTTTCTGGATCAGGCTGGTCTATATTTTCGTCACGACCGGGTATGGTGTTAGTGAGCCGAGTCGCGGCCGCTGGGGCAAGCGTATTGATTCGGATATTGTGGGACGCGCCCTCGAGCGCCAAGACATTCATCAATCCCACCATGCCCATTTTCGCGGCACCATAATTACCTTGACCGAAGTTACCAAAAATACCCGATGTCGAACTGGTGAGCACGATCCGGCCATAGTTTTTCTCATACAGGATCGGCCAGGCCGCATGGGTTACGTAAGCGGTACCGTTTAGATGAACATTAATAACGATGTCCCAGTCATCTAACGACATGTTCTTGAAAGACTTGTCGCGTAGAATTCCGGCGTTGTTGATCAAAATATCGAGCGTGCCATATTCGGATACGGCATCATCGATGATGCTTTGGGCGCCAGCGCGATCGGCAACGGAGGCTTTGTTGGCAATCGCAACCCCGCCCAAGGCTTTGATTTCTGCCACCACCTGATCGGCCATGTCGCTTTGTCCCGCGCCGTCTGCGGTGCCGCCGAGATCATTGATGACGAGGCGTGCACCCCGTCGTGCAAATTCAAGGGCGTGCGCGCGACCCAACCCTCCGCCCGCGCCCGTCACGACAACCACTTTATCCTTAAAGTCATCCATTGTTGGTCTCCTGATTTTGTTGAAAGGTTAAGGTTCTTTGAACCCTTTGGCGCGCTCGGCCGTGAAGGTTTAAGTCGATGTAAGCTGTTTTTGAAGGACGTAATCGTCGACAAAAAAACCATGACCGATCGGCGCAAGGATCGATTGATGATGACTGTAGCCCGCGCGACGATAAGCGGCAATGGCGCGGACATTGTGCTTGTTGACGTTCAGCAAGGCAGTGGTTGCTCCGCGCCCTGTTGCCACCTGTTCTATGTGTTGCAGGAAACGCTGCCCGAACCCTTTGCCATGGTGTTGGCGTACAAGATAGAGCTTGTCGAGTTTTACTGCGGACGGATTCAAGGTATGAAAGGCCGCAAATCCGATGAGTTGGGTGTTTTCTTTCAGGATTAGGAAGTTTGTGCCGGTTGCTCGATCCTTTTCTAATTGATCAAGGCTATAATCTGTCGCCAGCATGTATTCGATTTGTGGTCCGGAAATAATCCCAAGGTAATAATCTCGCCAGATCGAGTGCGCAAGGTCACTGATCTGAGATAACTGCGGTAGGTCTGCAAATTCAATAGTCGTGGTCATCACTTTAGAATAGCCAAGGAATAGGTTCAGTACCATGCAGGATTCACCCAGCGTCGAAACCCTCGGCGAGACAGCGTTTGATGTCATTATCATAGGTGGCGGTATCACCGGTGCGGGTGTTTTTCGGCAAGCAGGACTTCAAGGGTTAAAAGCGTTATTGGTTGAAGCCAAGGATTTCGCCAGCGGGACCTCGAGTCGATCGACAAAGCTCATCCATGGCGGAATCCGATATCTTCAAAATGGTGAATGGGCTTTGGTTCGAGAGGGCGCTCGTGAGCGTTTGCGCGTGCTAAAGCTCGCGCCCCATCTTGCTGAGCCCATAGATTTGCTACTGGTCGCCCCGAATTGGTTCACTTGCTTAAAATATTTGATTGGGGTTCGTCTCTACGAATTTCTGGGACAGGTTCGGCGTGAAGACCGACACCGCCTGATTTGGGGTAAAGCGCTTGCAGCGGTAGAGCCGACGTTGGACCGCAAGCGATATCCATATGGGATTCTGTATCGAGAATACCTAACGGATGATGCCCGATTGGTTCTAGCAAATGTTCGGGCAGGCTGCGCGCTGGACGGCGTTGCATTGAACTATACCCCGGTAGAGAGTTTGCTCGAAGAAGATGGTCGTGTGGCCGGCGTGACGATCCGTCATCGAGGTTCAAAAAAATCGATTGCGGTCAAAGCCGCTTGTGTCGTGAATGCGGCGGGCCCTTGGGTACCAGATGTTTTAGCAATGGACGAACCTGCGTTGAAATCGTTGATCCTCAGCAAGGGCGTGCATGTTGTCCTTGCGCGATCAGATCTAAGGATCAACCAATGCTGCCTTTTGGTTGCGGATGACGGACGGCCTGTTTTCGCGATTCCAGCCGATGAGATCGTTTATGTCGGGACGACCGATACGATCTATGAGGGATCGGATTTGACCTGGCCTCCGGTTCTTGATCATGAAGTGCAGTATTTACTCGGCGTTGTGAATGCTCACTTTAAATTAGGCCTGCAGCCGCCTCAGGTCCTCAGCAGTTGGGCGGGTCTTCGCCCGTTAATCGCGCAATCAGGTAAGAAAACGACAGAGATTTCACGTAAAGACGAAGTGTGGGTGAGCCGAAAGGGCTTGATTACGATTGCTGGTGGTAAATTAACCGGTTATTTGAAAATGGCCGAGCTGGTGGTCCAACAGGTGGTTCAGCAGCACCCAGTCTTTCGGGATCGGGTCCCTTCCGCCTTGAATTGGTTTCCGGGCGCCAGTCAGTCTCAAACGCCTGAGGGTTTACTTACGTCGTTGCTCGATTCAGAAAATGTCGATGCGCAGATTTTGAAGCGCTTGGTTCGCCGTTATGGCGACGAAGCGCAGGCGGTACTCGCGAGTGGTCGTGAATTGATCGTCCCGGGCGCAAAAATGATATTGGGTCAGGTCCATTGGGCGGTCACGCAAGAATATGCTCAAACTATGGAGGATGTCGTGTACCGCCGGTTGCGAACGCCGCTCTACGAGCCTGATTTGAGTGTGCGTGGACTTGAGCGAATCAGCGGGTTAATGGCGGAGATGCTGGGATGGGACGAGGCTGAACGGTTGCGCCAACTTGATCAAATTCGCAGTCGCTTGGCGGCGGATCAGCATTTTTTGGACAACACTTAAGTTTAGTCAGACACCGTGGTCACCTTGATGGTGTTAATTCTTTGAAGGGCTTAAATCGAAAGGGCCCAGGAAATGGGCTCAACTGATTGTTGTTCAATCAGCTTGCGTAACTGATAGTTGAGCTGAGGTGTCGCGTGTCTCGTCATTTCGAAATCATCTCGGCGAATGACCAACAGCTTGACCAATGTTTCAGCGATCGCCTCACCCAGAATGGCTTCCTGAAAGGGTTGCCAGCCCAGGGTCTCGCTGGCGGCAATCAGAGGATTATCCCCACCCAACGCGCCGTCAACTTTGAAGTAGAGATGATCTTTGTCCAAAATAATGCTCGCCCCCGATGGGTATTCAACGAGTTCAGAAATCGCGCTGATTTGCTCGTTGACGGTGGCGTTTAAGCTTTTGAAGAAGGCGAGATTGTTGATGATGGGACGTAACTGCCATCGCTTGTTTAGTTGCGCTCTGAGCTTAGGGTCATTCGCTAACGCGGTAAAGGCATCTTCAGAAAACCGACATACCGTCACGGGCGTTAAAGCTAGGATCGAGGCATTTCGTGCGCCGAGCTCGGTGAGCGCCGCCATTTCGCCCAATAAATCGCCCGCTTGCAGTGTGGCGACCGTCTTGATGTCGTGACCGTCGTGGTGCACCACCGAGCAGTAACCCGTCAGGATCAGATATACATACCCTTTAGATTCTTGGCCCTGAACAAGGACAACATCCTCTTGATTGTAATTCTTAATGGCGGCATTCGTGACCAAGCTTCGAAGCCAGCGATTTGGGCCAGCATCCCCAATCCAAATTTTTACATAGTGATGAATGAGTGCCGCGTACAACGACAGATCGCCATCGATTAAGGTGTAGCGCTTGCCCGCACTTGCGACTGAAAATGTTGCTGCAAATTCAGCCGGTAGCTCATCAATATGGACAAAGACAATGCGCTCGGCGGGAGATGTCGTGAACTCTGCGGGATCACCATGTAGCGCGCCTGCGCCGCCATCGGCAATCAGTAGGTTAAACCGGGTTTGATACAGTGCTCGTAACGGTTCGAGCGTCTCTGAGCGGACAATGCCGGCTTGGTGCAAAGATTGGACTTTTCGCAGCGAATGATTATCGCCCACGACGCAAATCTGGTTTGTCTGCTGACCGTCGCGAACGGTAAAGGTCGCACCAATGGTCGGGATGCTATGAACGGTGTGATGTGCTTGGATGATCAAGCCAAAGTGATTAATGGCGTGATCCGGATGAATTGGAATATGGCGGAAGTGTTCTCGGATAACGGTGTCCTGCCAGCCTAATCCTAAGGCAAGCTTTTCAATCGCCATCTCAAAAATTTCAATCGATGTGATGATATCGATAACGCGAGGGGCTTGCATAAGCGGGAAGAGGGCGCAGTGATCGTCATGGATGTGGGTTAAAAAGCAGGCAGAAATTTGATTCTTTGATATTCCCCGCGCCAGCAAATGCTCATCCAGAAAAGGAATGGCGTCAATCAGGAGGTAGTCACCATTGTGGCAAAGGGCAAGGCCTGTACAAGGTTCGTTTGGGGAAAAGCCGGAGGCGCCGCCCAAGACTTCCAACGAGAATTTCGCTAGGCCGGCAGATTGATAATCTTTTTGTGTCGGATAGCTTGGTCGAATCAAAGTGTCGTCGCCGAGATCGACATCTTGGCTCTCGCGACCATCCGAAAAGCGATATTGATCAAACCCGGTGTGCTCGATCAATAGATCGCCAATTTGGACTTGATCGTCAACAAAGGTATGAGTCGTGAAGAAGTCATCGACCGTTAAGATTGCCTGGTCTGGGCCGCGTAACGCGGCATCTTCAGCGATACCAAGCCACTCTTTTGCCAGGATCGGTTCGCTACCCCACCGCTCAAATTGCTCTGGATCAGGGCCAAGCAAAGTGATCTTCATAAGCCGTTTGGCTTGTTTAATCGCCTGTATATTCCCAATGAGCAGGAGCTTCTCGCCTCTTGCGTAACCACCAAGGTCAAATAAGAAATGATAGAGCAAAAATTCGACATGGTTCATGAGTGAGCCGTCGCGCTCTCGGGTATCAATCAGCAGTACGCCATCAAAATGTTCACAGCCAGAAAGTTTCAAACCTTTGAGGACTTCCGGCGGCTGTCCAACTAAAACCGAATGTCCTGCAGCTTGGATGAGTCGACTCCCGCTGGCAGGTTTGATTATGTCGATATGGGGCATAGGCGGTCTCTTTTTTGGATCTGTTCCGATAATGCTTTAACACGGATTCCAGGCACGTCTTGTCATTTTGCTCGCCCGAGTCAACTTAGACAACCTGTAAAAGCGTGGTCACCATTGCGGCATAAAACCAAATTTTGTCGAGATTCGACGGTACCATAGGGACCAGTTTATAATACACGCCAATTATTTAATCGAGCGACTTTATGAATCAGCCTGTTAGTTTGGATCCCCAGGAAAAGCGCCTATTCGTTGATAATCTTCAGCGCTTTTTAAAGGATGAGGTCGCGCCGCATTACGATGACTGGGAAAAAGAGGGCATTTGGCCCAGGGCGCTTTGGCGCCGCTTCGGTGAGCAGGGCTTTTTGTGCGTGGATGTGCCTGAGGCCTATGGGGGTTATGGCGTGTCGTTCGAGCTAAGCTGTTTGGTTGTTGATGAGGTTTCGAAATTTGGGTTTGGCGCGCTTGCGAGTGGCCTATCGGTGCACTCAGATATTGTTGCGCCCTACATTTTGAACCTTGGCAGCGAGGCTCAGAAAGAAAAATATCTGCCGGGCATGGTCTCGGGCGAAATCGTTGGCGCGATCGGCATGACCGAGCCCAGTGCAGGTAGTGACCTGCAGCGGATCAAAACGCATGCAGCCCGCGACGGAGATCAGTTCAAAATTAATGGCCAAAAAACGTTCATCACCAACGGCCAACATTGTGATCTTATTGTGTTGGCAACTAAAACAGATCCAAACCAAGGCGCCAAAGGCATGACGTTGTTCACAGTCGACTGCGCGTCAACCGGATTCAATCGGGGTCGAAATCTAGACAAGATGGGGCTGCATAGTGGGGATACCTCAGAGCTGTTTTTTGATGATTTGATTGTAACCACAGCGGATATTCTCGGTGGTGAAGGCCAAGGGTTCGTCAATATGATGAAGGAGCTTCCTCGGGAGCGATTGATTCTCGGTGTTGGCTGCGTTGGGGCGGCCCAAGGGGCTTTCGATTTAACGGTCGCCTACATTACCGAGCGTCAGGCCTTCGGGCAAGCGGTTGCGGGTTTCCAGAACTCTCGCTACAAATTGGCTGAAATGAAGACGGATATCGAGCTCTGCCGTGCTATGGCTGAAAAGTACACGGCGCAATTTATTGCAGGCGAACTGACCAGCGCGGAAGCCTCGATGCTGAAATTGGCTGCGAGCGAAATGCAGGGGCGTGTTGCAGACCAGTGCGTTCAGATGTTTGGCGGGTATGGTTATATGACGGAATATCCGATTTCGCGAGCGTACTTGGATGCTAGGATTCAAAGAATTTATGGTGGCACCAGCGAAATTATGAAAGAGTTAATATCAAGAAGTATCGTGAGCTGACTGAATGTTATGCAGCCATGCTGACGACATGACAGACGTTTAAAGTAGGCTCACGCCGAGCTGATAACAAAGACTTAGGGGCGCGTTGAATGAATGTGAATATCGGATCTTTCCTAACCCGCCGTGCCGACATTAGTCCGGAACGAGAGGCTTATGTTGATGCTGCGAGCGGTGCTAGGTACACCTTCTCTGAACTCAATGTGCGGTCCAATCGGCTGAGCCATCAGCTTCGTGCTTTAGGTGTGGGTCATGGTGATCGGGTCGCGCTGTGTTTGATGAATAGCGTTGAGTTCATTGAAGCATTCATCGCTATCGCAAAGATTGGCGGGGTTGTGGTGCCGCTGAATTGGCGTCTCGTGGCGGATGAGCTTGAGTTCATCATCAAGGACAGCGGGGCTGAAACCATGATCTATGGACAAGAATTCCAAACCGTTATAGAGGATTTGCAGGGCCGCGGTGATAAGACCGATGTGCAGCACTGGCTCGAAGTGGCAAGTGCTGGGGCATGTTTGGACTTTGCAACAGATTATGCCGCTTTGTGCGCCCAGGGGAATACGTCTGAACCTGAGGTGACCGCCAGTGGCGATGACCTTCTGTATATCATGTACACCTCCGGCACGACGGGATTACCGAAAGGGGTGGTGCACTCTCATACGACGTCTTTTTGGGCGCTTCTGACCTTCGAGGCCAGCTGCGATTTGCGCGATGGCGATCGGTATTTGGTGGCGTTACCCTTGTTCCATGTCGGCGCGTTAACACCGGTTGCTTTGAATATTTATCGTGGTGCAACCAGTGTCGTCATGCGCGAGTTCGATCCAATGTCCGCCTGGAAGTTGATTCAGGACGAGGCGATCGGCGTGTCATTATTGGTGCCCGCCATGCTTAATTTTATGATTCAGATCCCGCGTGATCAGTTTAAATTCGATCACCTGCGATGGATCCAAAGTGGCGCGTCGCCGCTCCCCGTGAGCTTGATTGAACAATATTCAAAGTTGGGCATTGAAATCCATCAAATCTACGGTCTCACCGAAACCTGCGGGCCTGCATGCGTCATTAGTGCCGAGAATGCTTTGCAAAAGATTGGTTCAACTGGGAAAGCTTTTTTTCATACCGAAGTGCGTGTAGTTGACGATGCGGGTTCTGACTGTGACCCAGGTGTGCAGGGGGAAGTTTGGGTGAAGGGTGGTCACATTATGCTTCAGTATTGGCACCGGCCCGAGGCTACAGCCGACACCATTACTCAGGATGGTTGGTTGCGGACAGGCGATGTGGCGTCCATCGATGCAGAAGGCTTTGTCTATATTCAGGATCGGATCAAAGACATGATCATCTCAGGCGGCGAAAACGTTTATCCTGCCGAAATCGAAAACGTTATTTTAAGTCATAGCGACGTGGTTGAAGTGGCGGTGATTGGCCAGCCCAGTCAGAAGTGGGGCGAGAGTCCTTTTGCGATTGTTGTGCCCACATCAAAGGAGGTCTCAGCCGAGGCCATCTTGGAATTTTGCGATGGAAAACTCGCGCGCTTTAAATTGCCAAAAGGGGTCGCGTTTACAGATGTGATCCCAAGAAATGCGAACGGAAAAGTGCTCAAGCGAGTGCTGCGGGAATCCTATCCCGGTCCCGCACCGCAGTAGCGGGCGCATCTAACGGCACCAGGCCGTCACGGTGTTGGCGGTTGATCGGCGGGTCTTTGGTAAGTAATCCAAAGATCGTTGAACAAGTCGCTTTTCCAATGATATTAATGATTTGATTACAGGCTGCGCGGCGTACTATCTTTAGACGGCCAGGCTGATGTATCCGCTGGCTCGAATGAAACCAGAGGTGAATATGAACCGATGTGTTCTTGTCTTAGCATTGCTGATCGTCCTGCCCAGCCACGCACTGCAGGTGGCGGTTAGTCCTACCGAAACGTTAGAGATTGCCGAACGCTCAGCGGTCATAGAAATCGATGGCAGGTTGAATGAGGCTGTTTGGGCAGGCCTTGATCAGTACGATGAGTTTGTCGTGATCGAGCCGGACACCTTGGTTAAGCCGGCGCATGCAACCTGGGTGAGTTTGTTCTACAACCAACGGGGGCTCTATGTGGGCGTCCAGGTTGAGCAACCGCCCGAGACTCTGATTGCGCGACTGTCCAGCCGAGACAATCGTCAAATCAAGCGAGACAGCGTGGGCATGGTTTTGGATACTTCTGGTGAGGGACGTTACGGTTATTGGTTTGGAATCAATTTGGGTGACGCGCAAATGGACGGCACCTTGCTGCCAGAAAAACAGTTTACGAGTGACTGGGACGGGGCCTGGGAAGGGGCGACCAGTGAAACGCAAACAGGATGGGCGGCTGAGATGTTCATCCCCTGGGGCGTGGTGTCTATGCCCAAGAAGGCCGGTGCGCGTCGCATCGGATTGTACATGGAGCGTTTCGTTGCCTATAAAGATGAGCGCTGGAGTTGGCCGGCGCTACCGGACACGGTGCCGCGGTTTATCTCAGCCTTGCAATCGGTCTCGGTGAATGATGTCCAGCCACAGCAGCAATATAGTATTTTTCCGTCAGCATCCGTCACTCAGGATCGAATTGACGGCAAGACGAACTATCGCGCCGGAGCCGATTTTTTCTGGCGACCCTCCACTAATTTACAATTAACCGCGACGATTAATCCGGACTTTGGGGTTGCGGAATCAGATGACGTTGTCATTAATTTATCCGCAACCGAGACGTTCTTCCCTGAAAAACGCCTGTTTTTTCTTGAGGGACAAGATGTATTTACGGCCTCCCCTCGAGCTGACACGCGAGGCGCCGGCGTCGGTAACAGGGGCGCACCTTATACCTTGGTGAATACGCGGCGCATAGGCGGCAAGCCAGTTTTGCCCGTCTTACGAGCAGGTGAATCGGCCCGAACTAAGGATCAAATCCAGCCTAACGATTTGCTCGGGGCGGTAAAGGTAACCGGCCAGAGCGGACAAATCCGATACGGTGTTCTGGCGGCGTTCGAGGACGACCCTGAATTTCTGGTTGAAAGCGAGCAAGGCACGCGTCGGGTCGTGGGTGCTGGGAGTGAATATGGTGTCGCGCGGGTCCTATTTGAAGATGAGCCGGGGGGCGCTTACAAATCATTCGGGCTGTTGTCGACGATGGTGTTGAACGAAGCTGGCGATGCGCTGGTTCAGAGCCTTGATGCTCATTACCTCGGTGAAAACGGAAAGTTCAAAGCGGACGCTCAGGTGTTTACATCCAACAAGGATGGCGTCGATCGTGGATTTGGCGGCTTTGTGGACTTCGAGTACGCCTTCAGGCAGGGGGTGACCCAGAGGTTGGGGATTGAATACTTTGATGATGCGGTTGATGTCAGTGATCTCGGATTCTTGCAGCGCAATGACAATTTTCGGATTCGTCAGGCGCACACGCGCACGCGCTCTGATCTGAATTGGGCTCGATCCAACCAGCTCGATATTCGAGGTTTTGTTCAAAAAAACTCGGATGACCTTTTTACTCAGGGCGGTTTGTTTGTCTCGAACCAAAGTGTGTTGAATAACTTGTCGCAAGTTGTGCTTCGATTAGATCTGTTGGCGGCAAGCTATGATGATCTCAATAGCTTTGGAAACGGTGCTTATCGGGTCAAGGCGCGCCAAATGGCGAGCATCGGCTGGGCATCGAATCGATCGAAGCCGTTGAGTCTTGGGGGTAAATTGGGGTTTCAAGGAGAGGAGCTGGGCGGCAATAGCGCTGTTTACAGTCTATACGCGACGTGGCGTCCGGATGACCGTTTAGTGCTGGACATTATGTTTAATTATTTGGATCGAGCGGGTTGGTTGCTCCATAGCCGTAATAGAATGATGAGTACGTTCGATGCCGAGCAATGGGCGCCGGGCATTGGATTGGAGTATTTTATTAGCGCGAAGCAGCAGCTCAAGTTTGTGGTGCAGTGGGTTGGGGTTAAAGCGCGCGCGAGAGAGGCTTACAGCATTCTTGAAACACCCGGAGAGCTCCAGCGTCGTTCTGATTTGGATGCGGAGGTGCCCGACTTCGCTGTCTCACAGGTGAGTCTGCAGGGGCGATACCGCTGGGAGATTGCGCCCCTGAGTGATCTGTTCGTGGTGTATACCCGCCAATCGAATCAATCTGGCTTATTGCTTCAGCGAGATTTCCAAACGGTCTTTTCAGACAGCTATCAGCAGCCCGTCACCGACGCTTTTGTGGTTAAGCTCAGATATCGGTTTGGCTCCTAGGATCAAGGCGCCTCGCGTTTAGCAAGGCGTTCAGCTTTAATTTTTTCGATCAGGTGATCTGCAACTTCCAACATTCGGCTCGGTCCTACATCAACTGTACTGCTGATGCGATAACGGCCTTGAACGACCAACTGTGGTACCGAGGTGATGCGGGCTTGCCGAGACAGTCGATCCGCTAGGCTGACTTTCGTTTTGACCGCGGCTGACGTGATTTGAATCTGGTATCGATCGGCCTCGATATCAGAATTACTGGCGACAAAATCGGCAAGATCCTCAGGGTTGTTGAGTTTTCGCCCCAAGTCATGGATGGCTCTAAAGGTGCCTTGGTGTAATTCGGCGGGGGCGTCAAGGTCTTGCAGGGCATAAAAGTGCGCCCCCAATAATCGCCATTGATCTGAGCCGATGAGCGGCGTCTGGGTCAGTTGAATTTGATCGCCCTTGCCGCGCGCCCAATCTTGCAGATCCTCGTCAAATCGATAGCAGAAGATACAACCATAGGAAAAAAACTCCATCACTTCGATTGCATCGCCTCGAATGCGTCGGGGTTTATCCAGTTCAACATAGTGGACGCCCGCAATAAAATCACCTTGGGCGCCCTCATCGGTAACGGTCTCAAGGGTTAGGTAGGCTATAAGGGCCAGGATCGTGACAACGAAGCCGGCGACCATGAGTTTTTGTTGATGTACGAACGACTTTCTACGGACCATTAATTTGTACCTCCATCAGAAATATGATTATAGTCAATTGGTCAGGGCTTAGCCTACCTAAATTGGAATCAGTAGAATGTCGGTCGAACAAGAGCTAATAGAGCGTGTGCTCGAATGTGCGGCAGAGGATGATCCAGAACTTAATGAGATGGTGTATAGAAATTTTTATGATGCGATGGCAGACGCTGGCCAGCTTATGAGCCATGTTGACGAGGGCGTGCGAGGCAAAATGATGGCGGAAATTTATCGGCTCTTGTTAGCCGAAGACGTCGCGACGAGCGATGGTGAATATCTGGTGTTTGAAACGAAGACCCATGCCAATTCGTATTTTGTGCTGCCTGAAATGTATAACGTCTTAAGCGACGTGTTTTTACAAACACTCCGTTTGAGCGCCGCTCGAGTGTGGAGTTCAGACGTTGAAGCGGCTATATCACGGCGCTTAAATGCGCTGACGACGGCTATTGACGGTGCCTTAATCAAAAACGGATGTGCGACTGCGCACGGAAATAATATAGATTAAAACTTGGAGGATCTTATGCCCCGTTTGCCTGCTTTAAGCCTGGCGGCTGTTCCCGGTCGCCGACAAACAACCTTAGAACTTGCCCAGGAAATCGAAAAACGCGGTTATCCCGGTATTTATGCGCCGAGTCTTGGCGATTCGCTGGCGCTCTGTCAGTCGCTCGCACATGTGACCAATGAGATCGAAATTGGAACCAGTATTATGCCGATCTATTTTCGGCAGGTTGTCGATTTTGCGAGTACTGCTGGGTACCTTCATGAAATTTCAAAGGGCCGATTTCGTTTTGGTATCGGCGTGAGCCATGCACCAGCCTTAAAGTCACGGGGGCTCAGTAGTGGCAAGCCACTGTCGGATACGCGGGTGTTTGTCGAAGAGCTTAAAGCAGTCCCGAGGGTTGGGCCCATGCCGCCGATTGTCCTGGCAACGCTTCGGAACAAGATGATTCAGCTGGCGGAAGAAATTGGTGATGGCATGGTGTTTGCCAATGGCGCTCGCTCGCATATGGGCACATCTTTAGGGTGTTTGACTGACGAAACGCGCGCTAGGGATGATTTCTTTATCGGTAACATGATTCCAACCTGTATCTCAGATGACCTCGAGGCCGCTAAAGCCGTCAATCGTCGGACTTTAACGTCTTATGCGATGCTCCCGAATTATCGAGCCTACTGGAAAGCTGCGGGTTACGAAGAAGAAATGGCAGGTATCGAAGCGGCGCTTGCCGCCGGGGACCGGGACCGTGTACCGCACTTTTTAACCGATCGCTGGCTTGCCGATACGACGTTGTTTGGCACGGCCGCGATGGTTAGAGAAGGGGTCGAGGCTTGGTTTGATGCCGGGATTAAAACGCCGATTATTGTGCCCTCATCAGCCAGCGGCGGGCAAATGGTGGCATTTCAGGAATTCCTGTCGATTTATTGAGTCGAGCTTTTAAGTCTGCAAAATGGTTTGCGCGCCTTTGGCAAAGTTGTCGAGGGCCTCGCCCGTGAGGATCTTTTTCGGTGCGGCAGCGGGCACGTTGATACCTGTTCTGCAGGCGGGGCGGGATTTCATCTGGGTGAGCCAACGGTCCAGATTCGGTAGGTCGTCACGGGAAACACCGCTCCACCGATAAGTTCGAACCCAGCACCAGTTTGCGATATCGGCAATGGAGAAGTCCCCGGCCAGCCACTCGGCATCCTCAAGCGCGGTATCCAGCACTTCGAACAGTCGTCGGCTTTCGTTTTGATAGCGGTCAATGGCGGGCTGAATTTTCTCAGGAAAATATCGGTAGAATACATTGGCTTGTCCCATCATGGGTCCTATGCCGCCCATTTGGAACATAAGCCATTGCAGGACCTCGTATCGCCGGGCCCCTGAGGTCGGCAAAAGCTGGCCTGTTTTCTCAGCCAAATAGATCATGATGGCGCCTGACTCAAAAACAACAACATCGGTTTCAGGATCTTGGATCACGGGAATTCTGCCATTTGGATTCAGGGCGAGAAAGGCCGAAGCCTTTTGATCATTTGCAGACAAGTTGATGGCGTGGCAGTGATAGGGCAAGCCTAGCTCTTCTAAGGTAACGGAAGCTTTATGGCCATTGGGCGTTGGTGCGGTATACAGATTGATCATGTCATAACTCTTAGATGCCAAAGCTCAATAGTATCTTTAAGCGCATTCAATGCAATATCGGTTCAATGCAATGTTGGTTGTCCAACAAATTCTAGGTCAGGTCATGAATTTTCATTGCGTGTGCAAGGTAGCGTAATGAAGTGGGGTACTTTTTGAAACAACTCATCTATCGGTAATAGGCTGATTTTAGTCATTTAATTACGGTTTGATTCGGGTCAGACCTTGATTCGGAAGCCCAATAGAGTGCCGTTTGCGACAAAATCGGTAAATACTTTACCAGCGAAATGGCTAAGTTATGCACATCTGACCCTTAGATTTCGACTTAGACTCACATGCCAACGTTGCGCTTATGAATGCTCTATAACTCTCTGTTTTAATTAACTTTAAATCAAGATGTTCAAAAATTGAACAATCCTTGAATCACCGAAAACACTGGCTCTGAGGGTTGTTGACAACAGTTATCACCAGACTTATCCACAGTTTTTGTGGACAAATAGGGCGGGTTCAATAAAAGCGGCGTCAGTCTGTTGGCCTAAAGGCTAGGCCGCGTCTCGCGCCGCCGGGACAGGACTGCGATATTGCCAAATATCGCTCCTTTTATAGCCGTAATAAAAAATCATAATCGAGGCCAGCATGCCGGGAATCAGGGCATTGAGTTCCCCAAATTGACCAATAACGATGCCAAGCACCAAAGACCCCATAGGCGTTGCGCTCATAAGACCAAGCGTAAAGACAGACATTAGGCGGGCTCTAAACGCGGGTTCTGCTATTTCCTGAATCATGACTCGGGACATAGTGTTGGTTACGCCCATGTTAAAGCCCCAAAACGCCGCGGCGATCCATAACCAGGTCATGCTGGGTTCATACCAGATGAGGTAGAGTACCAGGACTCGGCTCAACTGGAGGATCAAATAGACCTGCCCAGGACGAGACAAAGGCATGAACTTGAGTAAACCAAAATTGGCAATGAGCGAGCCAAAATAGAATACGACCGTGATATTCGCTAGCAGTAAGGCGTCGCCTGCATAAATGCGGCTGATGATAAAAGGGATTGCGACCATCCAGGCCCCAGCATTAAAAAAGCTGGAAAAGAAATTGAGTCCTACAAGGTCCCTTGCCAATTTAAACCGCCAAGTATAGATCAGTCCCGCTCGGATTATTGAATAGGTGCTCGGCTGCACAACGGCCGGGCTGCTGGCCTCGGGATTGGGCGATGGGGTTTGAGTCGTTGGCGCACTTGCTTGCAATCCGATTAAAAAGATCGCGCCCACCCCAAAACACGCGCTTTGCAATAGCAGCACTTCAATGAGCCCAATTTGATCGATGCTGCCAGCAACCCGGGTGCCAATTATGGTGGCGATGGCGCCAATACCGGTAGACAGACTGATCGCCCATTGCAGGCGCGCGCCAGCGACAATATTCAAGATGGTATTGCGAGCCGGATTTGAGGCGCTGTTGAGTAAGTTTGCAACGAGTGCCGTCAGGATCAAGATCCAAACACCCAATTGGTCAAGGTAGACCGCGAGCGCAAGTACCAAGGGCGGGATGATGCTCAGCAAGTGGGATTGGATTAAAAGTCGTCGACCGTCAACTCGGTCACCGATGACGCCGCCCCAGAGCATGAAAATGAGCGCCGGAACGCCGATTAGAAGCTGAGCAAGTCCGACCGTTTCTGGAGATTGGGCTAAGATCCCAACCAGAATCCAGGTCACCAGCAGTTGCTGTATGCTAAAGCCGGCCATCCAGAGTGCGTGGCTGGTGTTGTACCAGGTCATTTGGAGTTCGTTATTGGCTGGAAGTTTGAGCATTTGCGCCTCTTAGGCTTTGATCATAGCGAATTACCGGCAACGTCGGTAAATTATTCACGCGGGTGAAACCGGTTTATCATTCAGGCGGCCGTGGGCTGCTGCAAAAGCGTTACTAGGAAATTCTGTTATGCCGAGTTTTGTGATTCGATGTCGAAAAGCCCCCGTCCGAGCGGATCGCTTTCTTGCCGCTGTTGGTTCCGGCGGCCATGTTGAATTTATTGCCGGGATGATTACCAACGCGTTGTTTATCTCCAAAGGGCATCGCGCCAATGTGACCCTGCACTTAGTCTTCGAGGACAGCGCTGACTACTCTCGAGTATTGACGTTTAATGGTGCCCAAATGGGTGATTTGGGTGGGCTGTCGGAGCAGGCTTTGCTAACCAGCTGTGCGCTGGCGCTTAAAGCCGCCGAGCGTTTGGGTAAGGAGCAGAGCGTAACGGCGCCGAACGGAATTGTGGTTGAAACGCTTAGTTTTGAGGGCCTGATCAAGCGTCAATGCCTCACGTCACCGTGTTATCTGATGAGCCCAAAGGGTCAATCGTTAACGCAAACGCGCCCTGATGATGCGGCAACCTTCATTCTGACTGACCAAGTGCCGCTATCTAAAAATGCTCTGAGTGGTTTAAAGCGTCAGGGTGTGGGCCTTGTGTCACTCGGTCGGAACATGCTGTTCGCTTCACAATGCCTAACACTGATTCATGGTCATTTTGATTCAACGCTCGATTGATCGATTGAGAGCCCCTGCGGTAAATTGAGAGCCCCTGCGGCACAGAGTGCTTTTAAGGTTGCGCCGCGGTTGCGTTCGCCGATGGCTTCAATTTGTATGAATTTTGCCAAATCGTGAAAAGCCAAGGGTTGGGTTATGTTGCGATGAGCGAAATGGCTTCAATGCGGATTGGCGCGATCAACCGGATGTCAGATTTGATCAGCAGCTGCTAGCCTTGAGTGAGGGTAGCTAGGGTCGGTTTTTTATTAAGATGCTTAATCTCACTAAGTTATGGAGTAAGGACTGGGATAATGCCAGCGATGCACGGGTCCGCTCGGTGCAAGTGCTGGATTCTCCAATCGATGATCGGGGGCGCTATGTTGTTGAAGCAGTTTTTAAAAGAACGGTCAGTGACCGCCCAGACCAATGACCTCCTTGGGAAGCACGAGTGGGTCTAGAATTTTCGTTCTGATGCGACATAGCTTGGATAAAAAGGTGGCTTCCGGCACCTTTTTTTTGCGCGGTATTTATGGGCTAAGTTCGGTTGGTTGCGTACAGGAATATGGCTTGAGAAGTTGATGCAGCGTCTATTTAGACAACCTGCGCGACCAGACAGGGCAGAAAAAGGCGTCTTAGAGTAAAGCGTTCGGTAAGCGCCAGATGATTCTGGGTTGTTTAGGACAGTTCTAGGCAACCGGTGTGCACGCAATGTTGCGTCGTTGATGATGAATGAGCGCACTAGCGGGTGTACTGCCGGGCAAACTGCTTCATAATAGGCTCGGTCCCGGATCTCGCCACAGGGTTTTTGGCACGTGGTAAAGAGAGCTGTCAGTCAGCTGTGACGTGCAAGCTGTTAGGTCATCAAGCTGTTAGGTCGTAAAGAAGCGCTAAAGTAGATCGCGAAAAAAATAGATCGGTAAAGTAAATCGCTTGGAATCTAAGGGTTCGGCGGTGGATCATGGAAGTAAGCAATTGAATCGTTTTATAAAAAGGAAAAATCATGAGTGACAGTATTAAGACCATTGCAATTCTGGGCGGAACCGGTGATCTGGGCGGTGGCCTTGCTCGACAGTGGTCTAGAGCGGGTTACACCATCGTTATCGGCAGTCGGACCGTCGAGAAAGGGCAAGAAGCGGCGGCGGCCCTCCTGACGGAATTTCCCGACCTCAATGTTACGGGTTTAGATAATCCCGCTGCAGCCGAGCAAGCAGATCTGGTTGTGCTCACGGTGCCGTTTGCGCATCAAATCAGCACGCTTGACTCGGTCAAGCATGCTTTGGTCGGTAAAGTGCTAATCGATGTAACAGTGCCTTTGGTCCCGCCTAAAGTTGGCACAGTACAGATGCCCGCATCCGGGTCGGCGGGTCAGCAAGCCCAAGACCATCTTGGTGAAGACGTTTTCGTCGTGTCGGCATTCCAAAATGTTGGTGCGATGCATTTACAAGAAGATCATTCGATTGCCTGTGATGTGCTCGTGACCGGTAACAAGCGTGCTGCGCGGGATACCGTGATCACGCTCATTGAGGCGCTCGGTCTGAAGGGTTGGCATGCGGGTCCAATTCAGAATGCAGCAGCAGCAGAAGCGTTGACCTCAATTTTGATTACGATCAACCGGCACCATAAAATCAATGGTGCTGGGCTTGTGATCACGGGTGAGCCCGCCGCTGAATGAAGCTGTCACTTACGAGCATTGATAATATCCCGATGGTGGAGCCGGGGGATGATCTGGTTGAGATCATTCTTACTGGACTTGCTAGCATGGGTGAGACCCTTCAGTCCGGAGACGTGTTAGTTCTGGCTCAGAAAATTGTTTCGAAAGCTGAAAACCAGTATGTGAACCTTAACGATATCATCCCGACCGAGGCCGCCGTGCTTCTCGGACAAGAGGTGGACAAGGACCCAAGAAAGGTACAAGTGATCTTAAATGAGTCCAATGAGGTGGTTCGTAAACGGCCGGGCGTACTGATTGTTGAGCACCGATTGGGTTTTGTTGCGGCCAATGCAGGGATTGATCAATCAAACATTTATCAAGATGGCGTCGACGGAGATGACCTATGTTTGTTGTTGCCGGTCGACCCTGATGCGTCGGCGCAAGCGCTGCGGCAGGGCATTACCGATCGGTTAGGCGTCGACGTTGGTGTGATTATCAACGACTCGATCGGGCGAGCCTGGCGCATTGGAACGGTGGGGCTGGCAATTGGTGTCGCCGGCCTTACGGCGTTAGAGGACTACGTCGGCGGCACGGATATTTTTGGCCGCGAATTGCTCGTGACCCAGGTCGCCGCGGCCGACGAGTTGGCGGCAGGCGCTTCCTTGGTGATGGGTCAAACCACCGAAAAAGCGCCTGTTGTGTTGATTCGCGGCTATCAGCCTCAGGCGCCGAGTGCGCCTGAGTTGATCGGGGTCAAACCGTTGCTTCGACCCAAAGCCATGGATATGTTTCGATAACTTGGCTGCAGGCTGAGTTTCAATAGCCGATAAAAAGGCTTTTGTGATAGCGTCCCACTGCAGCGTTAAATAAGAGTGAGAGAATCATGGTGCGGACGTCACCGACAGTTCTGGCGTTATCAGGCGGCGTTGGCGGCGCGAAGTTGGCGCTGGGTCTCGCCCAAGTCGTGCCGTCCGACGCGTTAACGGTTGTCGTGAATACGGGTGATGATTTCGAGCACCTAGGCCTCCGGATTTGTCCGGATCTAGACACCTTGATGTACACCTTATCGGGTCTTTCGAATCAAACCTTAGGCTGGGGCCAACAAGATGAAACCTGGCAGTTTCTGGATGCGCTGAAGCGTCTTGGGGGGGATGCCTGGTTTGGGCTTGGCGATCGTGATTTGGCAACACATGTTCATCGCACCGCGTTGTTAGCGCAAGGCGACTCGCTGAGTGCGGTCACGGCCGGATTAATGCACGCGCTGGGGGTGTTAACACAAGTCGTGCCCATGACGGATGATAACGTTGCAACCTTGATCCATTGCCAGAACGGCGAGACACTTTCGTTCCAACATTATTTCGTCCGCGATCGCTGCGAGCCTTTGATCAAGGGGATCTCCTTTCAAGGCATCGAGACGGCTCGCCGAGCGCCTGAATTCGAGCAATTAATCGCCTCCGGTGATCTGTCACAGATCATTATTTGCCCGTCGAATCCCTTTGTGAGTGTCGCGCCCATTCTGGATTTGGCTGAAACCTGGAAAGC
>JAQWWC010000075.1 GCA_029249645.1 Pseudomonadales bacterium | reverse complement strand
CGGGTTTCAAATTTCGTAATCTCGGCCTCATTAGTTTGAATGCTGGTGCCTTGGGGAAGGTAGAAGTCCACAAAAAAGATGGGCGTATTGTTGGTCGGAAAGAAGCTTTGTTTGACCTGTCCAAAGCCCCAAATACAGGCCAAAGTGATACTCAAGATCAGCAGCATGCCAAGCCAGGCCTGCCGTAAACCGAGGCTAATAATCGCCCGGTATGGCGTGTAGGCCCAGCCTCGGTAGATTTCGGCTTCGGCTTGTGCCTTGCCAGGCCGCAGCAGTAGGTGTCCGAGCAGCGGCGCTAATAGAATCGCTAGCACCCAGCTTAGCAAGAGTGAGATTCCAACAACTTGAAATAACGAGGCGAGGAAATGGCCGGTTTTATCATCCGACAGACCGATCGGAGCGAAGGCTAAAATGCCAATCACCGTTGCGCCGAGCAGGGGAAACTGGGTTCTGGAGACCGATGATTCGGCCGCCTGCCTCGGGCTGAGGCCGCGCTGAACCCCAATCACCATGCCTTCCACCACAACGATGGCGTTGTCGACCAGCATGCCCATGGCGATCATCAGCGCGCCGAGGGAAATACGTTGGAGCTCAATGTTGTAAATGGCCATCACCATAAGGGTGCCCATGACCGTCAGCAGTAAGATCGTGCCCACCACGGCGCCCGCGCGCCAGCCCATGAAAACGCACAGCGCGAGGATAACGGTCGCAATGCTCGCAAGGAGATTGCGTAAAAACGTACTGATCGAGGCATCAACCACCTTGTGTTGGCGATAAATGGGTTGGAATTCGACGCCGACCGGGAGGGTGCTGACGAGTTCTTGAATACCGTGATCAACGCGCTCGCCGACCGCGACCACATTCTCACCAGGTTCAACAGATACGCCGACGGTAAACACGGGTTCTCCGTTAAAGCGCAGGATTTCATAAGGTTGCTCAACCAGGCCGCGGGAGATGGTTGCAATATCCCGCAGCGAAATAATTTCTGTTGTACCGGGCCGGCCAATTTTCAAAGCTTGCAAGGCGGCAACTGAACTGAAATCACTTTGAAGCTTCACGCCGGTCCGACGATTGTTCAGAACGAGTGAGGCATCGCTGGCGACGCCAGTTTGACTTGAAATCGCACTTAGCACTTGCTCTAGGGGGAGTCCCAGGCGCACCATGGCATCGTGGTTCATTTCTAAAAAAACGGCCTCATTGGGCAGACCCATGAGTTGAATTTTACCCACCCCGTCAATACTGAGTAGATGGTTGCTGATCGATTTTGAGAGGTGTTTAATTTGCCGAGGCGATTGACCGCTCGCGCTCACGGCATAGAACATCCCGAAGACATCGCCATAATCATCTTCAACAATCGGCGTCCCAGCCGTCGGGGGCAAGCGCAACTGGGCTTCTTGGATGCGACGCCGGAGCTCATCCCAGATCTGTGGCAGGCTTTCTTTGTTGAATCGATCAGAGATCTCGACTTGGACTTCAGATCGACCAGGGACCGATTTCGAAATCATTTTTTCGAGGTAAGGCAGCTCTTGAAGCGCGGCTTCTATGACGTCGGTAACCTCATTTTCTACTTCAACGGCACTGGCGCCTGGGTAGGTCGTAACGATGTAGGCGTAATTCATAGGAAAGGGCGGGTCTTCGAGTCGACCAACGGTCTCGATGCCCCACCAGCCACCGAAGAGGCAAATCAGGGCAACGATCCAAGGATAGATCGGATGATCGATTGCCCAAGCAGCAATGCGACTCTTTGCGGGCATCGCGTTCACCAGAGCTCGAGTTGGGTCATGGCGTGATGGGCCGTATTCGGGTGCCAGCGCGGAGGTGCTGGACGCCTGCTGTGACAATGATCTCGCCTTGCGTGAGCCCTTGAATGACGTTGATGCCCAATGGCCCTGCTTCACCCAGGGTCACTGTGCGCGTGTCGACGGTCTCGGTTGTTGGGTTCATCACCCAGACTAGGAAATCGCCTTCCGGACTCGTGACCAGTGCCTCAAGGGGGATCCAAATCGCAGGGGGCGACGCGGCGCGATTTGCGACAACCGTTGCATTCATACCGGGCAATACCCGAGCGCCAGGAATCGTCGCCATGGCAAAGGTTACGCGATAGCTCTGCGCCACGGCGCTGGCTTCACCGGCATACTCACGCAAAGTCAGTGGAAACTGCTTGTCGCCAGCAGCGGGCAGGGTGGCATAGATTGATGCGATGTCGCTCGAGCCGAGTGCGCCGAAGAGCTTTTCTGGCACGCTAATTTGAATGAATAATTCGGTTAGATCATTAAGGCGAACGATCGGTTCTCCGGCTTGAATCGCCATATGATTGTCCAGATAGCGGATGGCGAGGTGACCCGCGAATGGGGCGGTTAGGCGTGTATCAGCTAAGGCTTTTTCTGCTAAGGCTAACTGCGCCTCGCGTAATTTTAGAACGCTGACGGCATCATCTACTAAGGCAGCAGAAATGGCTTGGTCCTTCAGGAGTCTTTGCTTACGACTTAAATCGGATTGAGCCAGTGCGCGCTGCGCCTTGGCCGCTTCGCGTTGAAGGGTAAAGTCGGTTGGGTCGAGCGCAGCAATGAGTTGGCCTTGAGCTACCTGAGCGCCAGCACGCAAATCAAATTGCGCGATTTGACCACCGACTTCGAAGGATAAGTCGACCCGCTGGGCGGCATCCACTTTCCCGATGAAGGTGTGGCGTTTGGTGGCGCTGCGCTCTGTCACGGTGGTCACATAAGCGGGCCGAATGGGCTGGGCCGCATCGAGAGCGTCCGGCGATGATTGGCCGCAGCCAGCGATCAAACAGCTGAGACCGAGGATCAATGTCGTTGTAGATCTCAGGCGCACGGAAGGTCCTTTTTGCCGCTGGGATGTTGCGAACAATGTTGCGATTCATCAGGGAGATTATCAGCTGACTGGGGGCGCTGCCAAGCCATCAAAGGACTCTGAAACGAACCTGCTTGACCTCCATTCAGTCGAGAAATGAAGATCTAC
>JAQWWC010000074.1 GCA_029249645.1 Pseudomonadales bacterium | reverse complement strand
GTTCCCGACTCGATATCCTTCCGCCGCGACCGCACCGGGAATCCTCAGACCAACCGGGGTAGCCTGCCTCACGCGGTGTTTGGGTTAAATTGGACGTTGATCGCTGTGCTTTGCGCCATTTCGCTGGTCTTACCCGTTACGGTTTGGTTTTTGCCCGAAGCCACGGGCAAGCGCCTTGGGGAATCCCACCTGCTTGATTTCACCGAGGTTCATTGTTCCTGAACCGCTTTAAGCCGAATTCTTGGTGTCGGATCAGGCGGTAAAGACGCGCCAGAGGTGTTTCTTATGCCGCTGAACGGTATCTGCCGATGGGTTTCCAGACATACCAGATGACAGCGGTCGCCGTAATCGAGATGATGCCGCCCATGACCATGGTGTTACCCGCACCGATGGCACCGGCCCAAAAACCGACCCAAATCGTGCCGATGTTGTTCGCCGTTTGTGCCGCCAGGATCATCAGCGCGTAGGCCCGGCCGCGCATCTCATCCGGGGTCGTCAGTAAGACGGTCGTTTGACGCACGGCGACGGTGACCGCATCGGCGGCGCCGAGCAGCGCAATCATCAACATCCCGCCCAAGAGGGTCGTTGCGATACCAAAACCAAACAGAATGACGCCATAAGCAAAGGAGGCGTAGAGCACGAGCATGCCTTTTGCTCTCACGCCGGCAAGCGCCAGCGCGATAAAGGATCCAAGAATTGCCCCTGCCGAATTGGCCGCCCCGAGCATGCCGGTTGCACTGGCGCCACCGGCGAACAAACCCAGCGCGATGACCGGGAGGACCTCTCGATAGAATGAGGCGGTCGTGATGCCAACATCCAAGAGAAAAAGACCCGGCAAAATCGGGTGCGCGGCAACGTACCGGAGTCCAGCGCGAGTTTGCTGGATTTGGGATGGCTTATCGTCTGCCTCGCCCTGCTTGCCCGCAACATGACCATTGACGTGTAGCACCATGGGCAAGATTGCATTGACCAGCGCAAGACAACCAGCGGTCAGGAAGACTGTTGTCAGATCTGCTGTCAGGACGATGCCGGCAAACAAGAGTGGGCCTACAATGGCGGCGGCGTTTGCGGAGGCGGTGTCGGTTGAGGAGGCCAGCATCAGCTTGCCTTCCGGAACCACGGCAGCGAGCAGTGCGCCGCGGGCTGGACTTGCGAGCATATGAGTCCCGGCTGTTATGGCAATGCCCACGTAAACTAATGCCGGTGTCAGCCCATTGATGCTGCTCAGCACGCCCAGCGTTAACAGTGAGACGCCGGTAGCACCGTGTGCCAGTGACATCAGACGTTTACGATCGACCCGGTCAGCTAAGGTACCTGCCCACAGGGTAATCGGCAGTTGCACAACGAGTTGGACAACCCCGATTAGTCCGACCATGTAGGCCGAACCAGTTTCCTCTAATAGCCACTGGGCTGTTCCTAGGATCCGCATCCAGAAAGCAATTGAGCCGATGATTAGCATGGCCCAAAGGATCCGATAATCTCGAAACGTAAAGGCGGCGATGAGTCTTGTTAGCATGAGGGCATTGTATCCGAGCGCGGCCCTGTAACGTTGATTCCATCAGCCCTAAACAAAGAACTAGTCGCTGGCGATAAACGGTGGCTTGGCTTGCATCGTCCTTGGTTTGTTCGAAAAAAATGAAACATGATCGATTTAGAGCAACTCATTCTGTTTCCATTGCCACGAAATAGGCTCGGCACCCGAATGCTCTAGCGTCACTAAAATGCTTGCAACCCTGCTTGTGATTGCGCCGTCTAACAAGGGTTCTTGCCGCAATGCTGACAAGCCGGGCTCGTAACCAAGGTTTGCAATCAAAGCATTCTAGCTCGTCCGGGCGAAGCTGCGAGCTTCAGCGGCGCGCCCAGAGGTGCCAAAAATGGCGTGATCGATATCCTTAAAGATCGCCAACCCACGTCGCGTGGAAGCCGTAGGGCACCCGATGCGGCACCATAATAGTGGCAACAGGCCCTGCTGCTAAGTCCTGGGCATCCAAAATCAAGCATTCACTTTGTTGGGCCGCTTCATCTTGCACGAAGCAAACAAGATAACCGTCATCTTCTGTTGTGGCCCCTACCCTAGGCGCAAAGACCGCCTCGCCACCGAATCGGTTGGCGCCGTATTGAAAGGTTGTCGTGGCTTGGGTTTCATTATCAAACTTCATAACGCCATCAAAGCTGAAGGGCCGCTGAGGGTTAAAGGCAGCCGCGTAGACGTAGCGCGTCGGATGGCAAGCGTGCAAGTCGTTCACCCGGGTAAAGTCACAATAAACGGTGCTGAGCGTGCGCTCTGTTACAACGCCGGTGGTTAAGTTGATGCGCCATTCGTACAACTGTCCTTGCGTCTCTTCAAGATTTTCAGCGTTTAGGCCAGCGCCGGCAATGTCTGAGGTTTTTGAGCGGGATGCTTGCAACACAACGTTATCACCATCATCCCAAGCATTCGCGGTGTGCACAACCGAGCCGGTTGCCACGTCAAACCAGCGTACATCTTGATCACTGCCAAAGCGCGGCATGACGCCAATTCGAGATCCATGCTCCGGCTCAAATCCCAGCGCCGGGCCGCCCGCAATAGCGCGTTCGATATCCAGCGTGATTGGAAAGTCTAAAAACAGCGAGTATTTTTCAGTCACCGCAAAGTCGTGCATGAATACCGGCTTTGAAATGGTGATGGGGGTTGAGTGCATCAGCTCTCCCGAGGCGCTGATCACAGAGTAGGTGACAAAGGGCGCCTGAAACGCATAGCCAAACGTCATCATTTCCCCGCTCAAATGATCGACTTTAGGGTGCGCGGTGAAGGGGTGCTTTAGTTTGCCGTCAAAGTTTGTTGCGCCTTGGGTGGTTAGTTCAGGCAAGTCAATAACGGTGGGCTGGGATGGTTCATGCAGCGCGTAGAGCGTCTTGTTGTGATAAGCAAAGGCCGTGTTGGCGAGATTCTTGTTTTTCGGCGCGCCGGTGGGGAGCTCAGACGGTGTCGGATCCATCATTGAGTTCATGCCCTTATACAACCAGCCGCCATGGGCTTGTTCTAGCTGAAACCCCTCGGTTTGAACAAACCGGTTTCGGTAATGGGCACTGCCTTCGTTAAACGTCATCGCATGAATCATGCCGTCACCGTCAAAGGTGTGATAAGCCGCTTCATTAAAGATGTGCGCGGGATTTGGCCCAATGCGCAAGAAATGGCCAACTAAATCTTTGGGGATCTCGCCCAAAACCGGCATGTCTTGGGCATCGCGTTCGTCTGAAACGGGCGCAAAGTTGCCATCCAGAAAAAAATTGGTCGCGTGGGCGGTTTCTGTTTGAGCCAAGGGGTGTCTCCAGAGATTTTAAATTCGGGCTTTACTATAACAGTCCATTTCCGCCAGAGACCACTCTGATTGTGGGACCGACGAGTCCAGCCTGTTAAATCGTCAATTACGCGTATTTTTAACGGTCGCTTTGCGGCTTTGCCCACGCTGCTGCAGGCCTTAGCCCTGAGATAAAAACACGGTCAAAAATCACCCACCATCGAGGACCATGCGGGGCGCTATGACGGGTGCGGCGGTGGAAGATTCGTGTAATATTAAAATGAATGTTTAAAGAATGACCCAATGATTCAAATTAAATTTATCATCCTGCTTGTACTTGCTGCTGTGTCGTTGGCGGCTTGTTCTCCCGCGGCTGAGGAGCAGACTGTAACGACCGATGTGATGCCGGCGCAGAACGCTTTAAGCGTCGCGGCTAATGCATTAGAACAAAATGCCAAGGCTAGGCGCATTCATGAAACAGCGTTGGTTCTGGATGCGCACGCTGATATTGAAATCCCGGGTAAGGCGTCTCGGTATGCCGGCCCCGATGGGTTGTCGAACGTCTCGCCTGAAAAAATGAAGATTGGCGGGGTCGACGCCGTGGTCATGGCGATTGCCGTCGGCCCTGGTCCTAGAACAACCAGCGGCTATGCCGAGGCCCGAGCGCTTGCCGATGAAAAGCTGGCTGCCGTGCTCGCGTTGACCGATGATCCGGCCAACAATCTTGCATTGGCGAAGACCGCGGAAGACTTGGTTACGGCCCACGCGCAAGGCAAGGGCGCGCTCATACTTGGATTCCAGAATGCCCGAATTCTTGGCGCAACCGTGTCTGGGTTAGACGAATTCTATGAAGCCGGCGTGCGTGTTTTTGCCCTCACCCATATGGGACACAATGATTTTGCAGATTCTTCTCGGCCGGTCTTCGATGGTGCGACGGGTCAGCATGAGGCGGTTGCCGAGCATGGCGGCTTATCAGCATTGGGTAGAACCGCGGTGACAAGAATCAATGCCCTCGGCGGCGTCCTTGATATCTCGCAACTCTCGAAAGCCGCTGCGCTGCAAGTGCTGGCCTTGTCGGACGCGCCCGTCATCGCAAGTCACTCTAATGTTTGGCAACTCTCTAACGTCAGTCGAAATTTATCGGACGAGGAGATCGATCGAATTGGGGAAACTGGAAGCGTCATTCATGTTGCGCCCTTCAGAGGCTATTTATTTGATTCGTCTGATCAAGCACTTGATCGAGCGATCCGCGCGGCGCGTCAAGCTGCCGGGATAACCGAAGACTTCTACTACCCGTTCGAGCTCTATTGGGAGATTCAAGATGAGGCGGTACAACAAAAATTCCTGACCACCGTGAGCGATCTGCTGGGGCCAGGTAGTATAGAGGATGTCATTGATCACATAGACTATATTGTGTCCCGTATTGGGATCGATCATGTGGGGATTGGCACCGACTTTAACCACGGCAGCGGCATTACGGGTTTTAATGACGCGAGCGACGCCTTGAATGTCACCATGGGGCTGCTGGCGCGCGGCTACAGCGCTGAGGACGTCCATAAAATTTGGGGCGGCAACTTTCTCCGTGTTTTTCGAGCGGTCGCTGCATCGAAGACCGAGGAGGTTATAGAATAAGTACCAAGGGTTGATTAAAGCCGAAATGCCACACGGCTACTAGCTCCTCGCATGCGGGCCCTGGATTCAGGGTTGAGATCAAATGCAGTGTGTTCATTGAGGATCATGATGCATCATTGCCGTTCAGCGGCTACAGCGCCGTTTTTTTAAAAAGGATCTAGAACTATGAGTTGTTACCGTTTGGAAGTAGCCCGAGCCGCCTTAGGCACCACGCGCGTTATTGAGCTGCCGGCGCTGGCAGCCTTGTCGCCTGCCGCGGGTGAGGCGATTTTAACCGTTGATAAATTTGCGCTTACAGCAAACAACATTACTTATGGTGTCGCTGGCGATATGATTGGTTACTGGCAGTTCTTCCCAGCAGAGGGTGATTGGGGTCAAATACCGGTCTGGGGTAAAGGCACAGTGGTTCTTGAAAACGATAGTGGCTTAAATATCGGCGATGAGTTTTATGGCTATTTTCCCATGGCCTCGTATCTGGTTGTTGAGCCCGTGCAAGCCACCGAGCGCGGGTTTACCGATGGTGCCGCTCATCGACAGGCCTTGCCTGGCGTTTATAACAATTATGCGCTGATGACTGCGGGCAATGGGTTCGACCGGCAGTTCGATGATCACCAAATGATTTATCGACCATTGTTCACAACCTCCTTTGTGATCGATGACTACTTTGATGATAACGATCATTTTGGCGCGAGTAATATCATTCTCTCGAGCGCCTCCAGCAAAACCTCTTTTGGGCTGGCCTTTTTACTGCGTAAAAATCGTGACGTGAAGGTCACAGGTTTAACGTCTGCTGCGAACAAAGCCTTCGTCGAAAGTTTAAATCTCTATGACCAAGTGGTGGCCTATGACGCGCTGGACACGCTGGACGCGAGTGAAAACGTGGCCTTTGTGGATATGGCGGGCAACCGGCAGGTGCTTGAGGCGTTACATCACCACTTCGGTGACAAAATGGTTTGCAGTTGCGGGGTCGGGATTACGCATTGGGAATCCCGCGATGGTCAGCCGCCGAGTATTTTGCCGGGAGCTAAACCCAAAATGTTCTTTGCGCCTGACCAGATTCAGAAGCGGAATCAAGAATGGGGTCCACAGAAATTTCAGGCGGAACTGAGCGCGGCTTGGCAAGCCTTCTTGGTGGTAGTTGATGGCTGGGTTTCGATAAACCACCGCGTTGGGCGAGGAGAACTTGAGGAAACCTTTCAGGAGGTGTTAGCCGGCGCGAAGCCTGACCAAGCCTTTGTTGTGTCGCTCGAGTAAAACGTTATTTGTTCGGTCTTTAGCGCCATTGGCATTTCGTCTTTTTAGAGCGTGCGCCCTTACAGGTTTAGCGCTGTAGGGCAGTCTCAGAATCAGATAACAGCTTGGTCTATCGCTGTCACCAGCTAAAAGTATGCACGGTCGTTTGGCGGTAGGTTTGGGTAGGCCTTAAAACGACAGATGGAAACGCTGCATGATTTACAGCATCTGGAAAGTGCTGCGCCTCTAGGCAGATCGCGCCATGTTGGTTAAACACGTCGCCGCCTGAGGACTGACTGCCATCCAAGAAATTGCCACTGTAAAATTGCATACCTGGCTCGGTTGTCGCAACCGTCATCCGCCGGCCGCTCTTCGGCTCAAACAGTTCGGCCGCAAGGCTTAACTCTGAGCCTTCTCGGGCGAGGATATAGCAATGATCGTAGCCACCCGACACCTGCTCGATACGCTCGCCAATCGCATGTGGTTTGGTGAAGTCCATGGGCGTGCCTGCAACGCCTGCGCGATCGCCATTTGGGATCAAGGTTTCGTCGACAGGCAGGAAGGTCTCTGCATGCAGGGTGAGCTCGTGATCAAGCACTGAGGTGCCCGCACCCGC
>JAQWWC010000073.1 GCA_029249645.1 Pseudomonadales bacterium | reverse complement strand
CCGGTGAGCCTGCAGGCGGACGCTGGCAATGGTGCCATCATCCAGCCCAAAGATGTTCATCAGCAGCTGCGGCGTTTACTGGGCCTAACCGATTCGCCGCTCGCCGCTCAGTTCCCTTTCAATAACGGCGCAGGATTCCAGTTTTTTGAAGGCCCGTCCTAAGCCAGCGTAAGATATTGCAGCAGCAATGAGCGTCTATTGAGTTTGAGCCAGCTTGTGGTCGATGACACCATAGCCTCTGGCGTTTCGGTTTGGTCTAAAAGCCAGTGTAACGCGGCGATTCAAGGCATGCTGAATCCTTGAAATACCGGCGTAAACGATTCATCATCGCCCTGCGAGCGCCGGCCTGTAGTGGCCTAAGCCCGAGCACCACGCCTCTGGTACTGAACTGACGACCACGACTGTGAACCGATCCGCTAAAAAATCGCAAGGAACCCCAGTGCTTGACGCCGCTCGGCTGCGCAGCGGGGGTGAGTCTCGCGCCCAGGAGCTGCAAAAGCTTCGGCAGGCTGTTCAGGTTTGGGGTTTCTTTGAGCTGCGTAACCACAGCATTGATGTAGCGGCGCGCCACGATTTATTGACGGCCCAACGCGCTTTTTTTGAATTACCGATGCGCGACAAATTACAGCTCGCCAGAACATCCGAGAACGCCCGGGGCTTTAACGCTGGCGAATTAACGCAAAACCAAGTCGATGCCAAAGAGATTTTGGACCTAGGTTACAAACCAGACCCTAAGGCGGCCGATAATGCCCCAATTAATCGGGTTGCCGATGGCTGGAATCAGTTGCCAGAGGTTTCGAGCATTCGTGAGCCGTTGTGGCGTTGGTTTTGTGTCTGCGAGCCCCTGGCGATCGAAATTTACGGATGGCTGTTAGAGGCAATGGGGGCCACGCCAGACCCGGATGCACTCCGTCGGCAGCACACCAGTTTCTTGCGCTTAAACGCCTATTCCGATGCGCGCGGGCGCAACCCGGTAAAGCCGAATCGACAATCAGCGACGGCGCCGTTAGGCATTCATCCCCACACCGATGCTGGATTATTAACGTTGCTGGTTCAGAACGGCGCCAACGCGCTTGAAGTACGTCGTCAGAACCGTTGGCATCTAATCGAACCAACGGACAATACATTCATTGTCAATACGGGCGACATGCTGCAGGTTTTATCCAATGATCAATTTATCGCACCTCAGCATCGCGTATTGGGTACCGTTGGCACGGAAACCCGATTCAGCGCCGCCTATTTTCTAAATCCCCCGGTCGATCAATTGATAAAACCGCTGGCCCCAGAGGATAAAAATGCAAGCGCTGAAGATCCACGCTATCGCGCCTTCACTTGGGGTGATTTTCGCGGTCAGCGGGCTGCCGGAGACTACGAAGATTTGGGCGAAGAGGTCCAAATCAGCCACTACCGTATCTAACGAGTTCACCAACCGCTGTTCTTATCCGCATAATGAAGCCTTTAAGGCCGCCCCAGAGCGGGTGAGCGGCCGGCAGACGAATACCACTTCGCAATTGAATAACATCGTCATTCCGGCACCGCTTCGGCCTGCC
>JAQWWC010000072.1 GCA_029249645.1 Pseudomonadales bacterium | reverse complement strand
GCGGTGATGCGCGATCTGCGGGCCCACGACGTCGACATGCTTACCCTTGGTCAATACCTTCAGCCAAGCCGCGATCATCTTGCCGTCGAGCGCTATGTGCATCCTGATGAGTTTGCGGCCTTGGCCGAGACAGCCCGCGCTATGGGGTTCTCACAGGTTGCCAGTGGCCCGTTGGTTCGCTCTTCCTATCAAGCAGATCAGCAGGCTAAGGCGCACTTGGCACAGCGCAAATAGGGCAATCAGATCTTTTTTTAAACCTAAACTGATGCCAGCGATTGGTCCTGCCATCAAAGGTTGTCAGCTGGCCGGTATGACCCTGAGCGATGCCGAGGAGCACCCTGAGGGTCTCCAAAGCCAGCAAGCTGCCGATGACGCCGACGAGCGGCGCGATCACGCCAGTGGTGGCACAATCTTGTTGTGCCAGAGCATCCTTGCCGTAGAGGCATTGATAACAAGGACTATCTGGAACCTTTGGGTCAACCGTTAGCAACTGCCCTTCAAGCCGGATCGCTGCACCTGAAATCAAAGGCTTTCGGCCCTGAACACAGGCCCGGTTGATCTCTAAACGCGTTTCAAAATTATCGGTGCAATCCACCACCGCATCGACGGCGGTGACTAAGGCATCAAGGGCGTCGCCCTTAATGCGTTGAGTGACCGGGATGATCTTAAGGGTGCTATTAATTTGTAACAACGCACGTGCCGCAGAATCAACCTTGTTGTGGGTTAAGTCCGCCTCAGTGTGAATGATTTGGCGTTGTAGATTGCCAAGGTCGACAAGGTCGCCGTCAACCAGTGTGATCTCGCCAATGCCTGACGCGGCAAGGTACAGGGCAACCGGACTGCCCAGACCGCCCAAGCCAATAATGGCCACCTTGGCTTTGAGTAATTTTTCTTGGCCGTCAAGATCCACTTCGGGCAGCAGGATGTGGCGACTGTACCGCAACAGATCTGCGTCATTCATAAGGTCTCCTTTCGATGCCCCATCACTGCGCGCGGATTGCCAGCAAGGTCGCAGTAGGCAGTTGGGGCGTAGCCCGCAAGGCGCATCTCGCGCAGGACCGCATCTTGTTGGTTATATCCGTGCTCGAGCAGCAGGTAACCATTTTTCGCGAGCAATGGGGTACTCTGATGGATGATGGTCTTCAAGTCGGCATAACCATTGTCCTGCGCAACGAGGGCCGATTGTGGCTCAAAAACGAGGGCTGCCAGATGTGAATCAAGTGGGTCGATGTAGGGCGGGTTTGCCACAATGATGTCCGCCACAACCCCCCCAAAGCAAGCCAGCCAATGACCCGCAACAAAGTCTAGGTTGGTTAACCCGGCACCGTTCTGTTGTGCAATGCGGAGTGCCTTAATGGAGGCATCGGTTGCGATCACCGACCAGTCGGGCCGGGCTGCTGCAAGGGTTACCGCAATGACCCCAGAGCCTGTTCCCAGGTCCATGACGGTTTTAGGAGCAGTATCATCTTGACTGAGAATGATCTCGATCAGTAATTCGGTTTCTGGTCTTGGAATTAGCGTATCCGGTGTGACCTTGAAGTCGAGATCCCAAAATGCCTGAGTTCCGATGAGGTACGCCATAGGATGCCCTTTCCGCCTGCGTGCAGTCATCGCTTGGAGTCGGGACAATTGCGCGTGACAAATCAAGGCCTCTGGGTGCGCGATGACGTCGCTGCGACTGAGCCCCGTTACATGGCCGAGCAATAATGCTGCATCGCGCCGATGATCAGGCTTGTTGCCGAGGGCTGCGCTCGCTTCAAGAAGCGCCTCTGCAATGGTTTTAGCCATCGCCGTTTTGATCCAGGCCAAGGGCTGACAACAGATCGGCTTGGTGCTCGCTTCTGAGAGGTTCAATCACGGCATCAAGCTCCCCTGCAATAATTTGCGGTAGGCGATGAAGGGTCAAGTTAATTCGGTGATCAGTCACTCGGCCATCAGGATAATTATAAGTTCTTATCTTTTCGGATCGATCACCACTGCCAACCAGAGACTTTCGCTGCTGAGCTTGCTCTTGGCTTTGCTCACTTTGCGCTTTATCCAGGAGTTTGGCTTGCAGTAGACTCATCGCGCGCGCGCGATTCTTGTGTTGTGAACGTTCATCTTGGCATTCAACAACAATACCAGTGGGCAGGTGCGTGAGTCGAACGGCTGAGTCTGTCTTGTTAACGTGCTGTCCCCCGGCGCCACTGGCGCGATAGGTGTCAACGCGAAGATCATTTTTTTCAATTTCTATGCCATCAATCGCTTCGATCTCAGGTAGAACCGCGACCGTGCAGGCTGACGTGTGAATCCTACCTTGTGATTCTGTTTGCGGCACACGCTGCACGCGGTGGGCGCCAGACTCAAACTTCAATTGCCCATACACTTGCGCACCTTCAAATCGAACAATGACCTCTTTATAGCCGCCATGCTCGCCATCTCGTTGGTTAATGATTTCGGTCTTCCAACGTTTGGCTTCTGCATAGCGCAAATACATTTTAAGCAGATCTCCTGCGAATATAGCGGCTTCATCGCCGCCGGTGCCAGCTCGTATTTCGATGAACACGTTATTCGCGTCGTTGGGGTCTTTCGGCAGCAGTAAAATCTGCAGTTCGCTCTCGAGCTCGGTTTGGGTTGCCAGCAAGGTGGTCAGTTCCTCGCGCGCCATGGCTTTAAGCTCTTCGTCGGCATCGTTCAACATAAGTTCAGTATCGCGGCGCGCTTCAGTGGTTTCTTGATATTTCCTGAATTGCACGACAACAGGTTCAAGCTCAGCATACTCTTGAGAGAAGGCGCGAAAGCGGTCCTGATCGTTTATGACCGCGACATCGCTAAGCAGCGCAGATAATTCTTCGAAACGTTCTTGAATTTGACTGAGTTTGGTTTCAATCGAAGCTTTCATTAAGGGGTGTCATCCTGATTTAAACCGAGCAATAGTTTGGCCTGCTCGATGGCGGCAGCATCGCCGTCAATGATCAGAGATTTCAGGCCAACGCTTGGAGTATGGGCAAGTTTTTGCGTGAGTTGTGTGGCGAGCGTTTTCAGGACCAGGTCGATGTCATCCCCAAGTTTTGCTCTCGCCATGGCTTTTGCTAATTCGGCTTCCTTGAGGCCCTCGAGCTGTTTGCGATACCGAACAACCAGATCTTGCCCCGCCCGTGTTTTTTCGCCTTGCTTGTAGGTGATTGCGGCGTCTTGGACAATGGCCTCGGCGTCACCAGCGGCGGATCGCCTTAAGTCCATATTTTCAGACACGATGTTCTGAAGGTCATCTAGGCTATAGAGATAGACATCTCGAAGGGTTGTGATCTCGGGCTCGATGTCTCTTGGTACGGCCAAGTCGACTAAAAATATGGGCGCATGTTTGCGCCGTCTTAGAGCCTGCTCAACCATGCCTTTGCCAATAATTGGTAGGTTCGCGCCGGTTGCTGAGAGAATCAGGTCGAACCGTTCTAGGGATTCTGGAAGTTGTTCGAGTCCCAAAACGTCGCCGCCGCAGCGCTCAGCCAGGCTGCTTGCATTGGCCTTGGTTCGATTGGCAATGGTGATTCGGGTGACGCCGGCGTCGATTAATTGCTTCGCCGCCAACTCAATCATATCGCCAACCCCAACGAGCAAGCAGCGACAGTCCGAGAGGTTAGTGAATAAATTTTTAGCGAGTTTGATGGCGGCGGCGGGGGTTGAGATTAAATGCTGTCCAATAGCGGTGTCGGTACGAACTTGTTTGGCAACTTGAAAAATTTGCTGAAATAAACGGTGTAGCGTCGCGCCCACGGTGCCTGCTGCGGTGGCCTCGGCAAAGGCTGCTTTAACTTGGCCTGTGATTTGAGGTTCACCCAAGACCATGGAGTCAAGACCGCTGGTCACGCGCATGAGATGTTTGGCGGCATCCTCTTCCAGATGGCTATAGAGGCTCTCCTGCAAAAGGGTTGGCTCTAAATTGTGATAGCGAGCGAGCCAATCTCCCAGGCGGGGAAGGTCTTGCGAGTGCCCAACTGCTACCATTTCTGTTCGATTGCAGGTGGAAAGAATAAGTGCTTCTTGCAAACCAATTTCATGGCACATTTGCTGTAAAGCCGGTGCGATAGCGCCCGCAGAAAACGTGACCTGCTCTCTCACAGCAAGCGGCGCCGTTTCATGGTTAATACCGAGCAGTAGAAGTTTCATGGTTTAATTCAGTCGATTCCAAACCGGATGACTTTGTTCTCTCGTAAAATTAGAATGACATCCGAAGGCTAGCCTTCGCCGGACTTGGGGTATTGTACGTGGGTTCGTCGTGAAAATCAGTTGCCGTTTTCGAGGTTAATAGGCGCTGAGATTGCTCAAGGTATGGATCAACGATTTGCATTATAGGGGCTTGATATCAATAACCATCGCGAAACAAGAATCCTGAACGCTTTGCCCGATGTTGCGCGTCTGGTGGCCATGCTGGTGGCGTGCTTTAGCTTCCTCGCTGGGTGCGCGAGTCGAGCGGTTGATCCCGTTGCGCCCGCACTGTCGGATGTCATTAGTCAGACGGAAGTAGGTGTTACAAAGCCGCTTGAGGCAGAAGTGTTGGCCTTTCCGGAAGGGACGTTGCTTGCACTGCTAACGGCGGAAGTCGCGGGCTATCGCGGTGATTATCAGTATGCCTTAGATGAATACCTCATCGAGGCGGAGAAGACTCTAGATCCCGGGGTTGCTGCGCGAGTTACGAGACTTGCGGCTTACATGAAGGCGGATGACAAGCTGTATCAGGCGGCATCACTTTGGGTGCAAGCGGATCCAGAGTCATTAGAAGCACATCAGTTTTTGGCGGACCAGTTGGTTAAGCGTGCTTTATATGTCGACGCGTTTGAGACGATGAAGGCGATTGATCGCCTTGGGGGTGAGGCGCAGTTTGACTACTTTGCCTATCGGGTTGGGCGAATGACTACAGAAGATCAACAAGCTTTGTTGGCCGGTCTGAACGATATGTTAGCGGTGAATCCAAGGGAACCGCAGATCCTTTTTTCAAAAGCGGCGCTGCTTGAGGCGCTTGGTGAAGCGCAAGCAGCGCTCGATATCGCCGATATTTTGCTGCGTTTGAAGCCCACCGAGCTTAATTTTATCATTTTAAAGGCCAATCTACTGTCGGATATGAGTCAAAAGCCTGCGGCACAGGTGTTTTTAAGCCAACAGTTAGTGATCAATCCGGATCAGCCCAGATTGCGGTTGCTGCTCGCGCGGCTATTGTTCGAGGCGCAAGCCTTCGCTGATGCTCGGGCACAGTATCAAACGCTCCATGAGATTCGGCCAGAAGATGGTGAGATTCTGTTCGCCTTGGCGATGCTGAGTATTGAGCAGGATGATCTTCCCCAAGCTAGATTGCACCTCGGCCGGCTTGTTAGAACGGATCAAAGGGTAAATCAGGCCCAATATTATCTAGGCCTAGTCGCTGAAAAGACTGGTGATGTCGCTTTGGCGTTGCGCGAGTTTGCCAAGGTGGATGGGGGTTACGAGTATCTCTCAGCCCAAGGGCGAATTGTGGAGTTGATGAGTGTCAATCAGAGTCTGGAGGATGCGAGGGCTTATCTGGCCAAGAAAAAGCAGGTACACAATGGGCTTCGACCGCAATTTGATTTGATTGAGGGGCAGCTTTTATCGAGAGTCAATGCTGAAGCAGCGCTCTTTGAGCACCTGGACCAAGCCATCGAGGCCCAACAGGGTGATATCCCCTTACTATATTTCAGGGCAATGAGCGGGCAGAAGTATGAGCGGCTTGATATCTTGGAACGCGATTTAAAGCAGGTTCTGACATTAGATCCGGATAACGCTGACGCGATGAATGCGTTGGGTTATACCCTGGCGGATCAAACGGATCGGTATGATGAGGCCTATGCTTTGATCGAGAAGGCGCTTGCGTTAAAACCAGAGGAGCCCGCTTTCATCGACAGCATGGGGTGGGTTTTGTACCGCCTGAATCGGTTCGAAGAAGCGATCGACTACCTTGAGCAAGCCTTCGAACGGTTTCCGAATGATGAAGTGGCGGCCCATCTGGGCGAGGTTTTATGGCAGTCAGGAAAAACCCGACGGGCAAAACGGGTTTGGAAAGAGGCGCTCTCAGAGACGCCTAACAGTACCTTTTTGCAATCCGTCTTGAAGCGCTTCCTTGGCTCTTAGGACGTTGCCTGAGATTAAAATTGTCTTGCTTGCGAGTTTGTTGATGCTTGCAGGATGTCAAACGCGCACGCCCCCTATGAGTCCTGTTGAATATGAGCCTGCCTTAGTAAAGGGGCGGCTCTCGGTGACGGGTCTAAAGGTCAACCCAAATTTTTCACTCGCACAGCTTGATGCGCAGACGCAGCAACTCAAAATTATCGGGGCATTCGGCCTGAGCGCAATCGAAGTGCTTTTTGTTGGCGGGCGCGTGCAGCGAGGGTTGGTCAATCAGGTTGAAATGGATCGCGCTGCGTTGCAATCAGCGTTCAGCGCTGCAACCGGTCTTGATATACCGCTATCAGTCGTTCCGGTCTGGATGCGTGGATTGCCGCATGAACGGTATCGCTGGCGCAGCCTTGAATCAGGATTCGAGCAACTGGGCTGGCAGATTGTCATATCTCGGGCGTCAGCCTCGGGGCAACCGCAGCGAATTGAGGCGTTCAAAGACGAAACCAAAGTGGTTCTGGGGATTAGGGTATGGCAATAGGCTCAGTGCTGTCGCTGCTTGCGCCTGCAAAGCTTAACTTATTTTTGCATGTGCTCGGACGAAGGCCCGATGGCTATCATGACCTGCAGTCCGTTTTTCGGTGTATTAGTTTGTTTGATGAACTTGAAATAGAGGCGCGAGCAACGGATCAAAGACTCACCCTGAGCTGTAACGTCGATCTCGGGGACCTGCAAGACAATTTGGTGCTACGCGCAGCGGCGTTGTTGCAGGAACAATCGAATACTCGCTATGGTGCCCACGTTATCTTAAAAAAACGAATCCCGGTCGGTGCTGGACTTGGCGGCGGCAGCAGTGATGCGGCCGCGGTTTTGGTTGGACTGAATCATTTATGGTCTTTACAGTTTTCGGCGGCAGAACTGCAGCGGTTTGGTGCAGAATTGGGCGCTGATATTCCGTTTTTCATTCAGGGCGGCGACGCTTGGGTTACGGGTCTAGGAGAGCAAATTGAAGCGATTGGTCTAACAGAATCTTGGTATGTTGTGGCTTATCCTAATGTGATGATTCCAACTGCCGAGATTTTCTCGGATCCTGATTTGACACGCGACGCCGAGCCAAGCACAATAGCGCGCTTTCTGGGGTCTGGTCCCGCCGACGTGTGGCGAAACGACCTCGAATTGGTGGCGGTGCGGCGATATCCTGAAGTGGGTCAGTTAAAAAACTGGTTAAGCCGGCACGGCGCTGCTAAAATGTCGGGCTCAGGGAGTGCGGTGTTTTTAGAAGTCGCATCGGAAGGAAAAGCGCAGGCGATAGTCGCCGAGATGCCG
>JAQWWC010000071.1 GCA_029249645.1 Pseudomonadales bacterium | reverse complement strand
CAAGCATGTATTCCCCCTGTCTTATGAGAATATCCTACAACGCAGACTTTGGCCTTTAAACCGGCTAAGCCCAGATTGAGAACGTTAAAAGCGCTGCATTGTCCTGTTTCCGGTCGTCAGACGCAATCACTGTGGTACCTCTAGATCGAATTCTAATGGTGGCGGGGCCTCAGACCAACCCGCATAAACGGTCAAAGCCCAAGCATCATATCGGTCTTCTGCTAGCGCGCCGCGGGCTTGGCGCATTAATTCAAGGTAGTACGCGATATTATGAATCGAGTTAAGAGTGGCACCTAGAATCTCGCCGCACTTATCCAAATGGTGCAAATAACCCCGTGAAAAATTTTGGCATGTATAACAGGTGCAGCGCGCGTCCAGCGCCAGGTCGCTCGCTCGGTGCTCCGCGTTACGAATCCGAATCACACCAGAGCTGGTAAACAAGTGACCATTGCGCGCGTTGCGGGTCGGCATCACGCAATCCATCATATCAACCCCGCGCCGAACACTCTCAATCAGATCCGATGGCGTCCCCACACCCATCAAATATCTAGGCGACTGCGTTGGCATTTTGGGCGCGATTTTTCGGATGGTCTCGAGCATTGCGGGCTTCGGCTCGCCCACAGACAAGCCGCCAATGGCATAACCTTCAAAACCAATTTTCTGTAATCCCTCAAGCGACGCCTCACGCAAATCCGGATGGATACCACCTTGAACGATGCCAAACAGTGCATTGTCGCTGGTAAAGGCTGCTCTGGACCGCTCAGCCCAACGGAGGCTCAACTGCATCGACGTTTCCGCACCCGCTTTCGATATCGGATAGGGTGTGCATTCATCAAAAATCATTGCAATATCGGAATTCAGCGCGGTTTGAATCGCCATCGCGCGTTCTGGCGTTAGCAGAATTTTATCGCCATTAATCGGCGATCGAAACGCGACACCTTCTTCATTAATCTTATTCATATCGGCAAGGCTGAAGACTTGAAAACCACCGGAGTCTGTCAAAATTGGACGGTCCCAGCCCATAAACTGGTGCAATCCATTAAATTTCTCAATCGCTTCAACGCCAGGGCGCAGCATCAAGTGAAACGTATTACCCAGCAGAATCTGAACGCCTGCCGATCGAAGTTGGTCTGGGGAGACACCTTTAACCGAGCCGTAAGTACCGCACGGCATAAAGATCGGTGTTTCAACAACACCGTGGGCAAGGGTTAGGCGGCCGAGTCGGGCCTCGCCACGTTGCGCTAGCAATTCAAACTGCATGGCTATAGCACTCCCAAATCATCGCCCAGATGGGACTGCCACTCAATGACGGATAGATGGATCTCATTGATGGAATTTGGTGAAAAGCCAAGCGGCTCGAGCTCGGTCCAATCGATCTGATCCAGCGCCCCAGACTGAATGGCTTCAACCGTCTTTAGAATTAATCCCAGCCGTCCTGATTTTTCCAACAAAGCTTGCTTAATGTCCTGCCGCATCATGAGGTTTTCGAGCAGCATAGGCAGCGGCTGATCAAAAAAAGCATCCATTGTTGACAGCAACCCTACCGAATAATAAACCTGGGCTTCGTCCGAATTAATACGCTCGCCCAGCCGCTCACAGAACTTCGCTTTCTCGAGCGCATGATCCCGAAGCGCATCCGGCTTATCCGACATACCGGATATCGCGAGCAAACTCGCCAAACTGCGCATCGCGTCTATGCCGAGATAGGTCATCGCATGGGCTAAGGAATCGATTTCATGGCGAGGGCGATAAAACGCCGAATTCACAAGCTTAATGGTTTTAAACCCGAGCGCGGGATCCTGTTCCACCAAGGCTTCCAAGTCGCGCAGGTTACTATTTGGGTCTTGTAATTTATTGAGTAATTCTAAAACCACAAGTTTGTTCGCCGTGATTTTTTTACCACTGATCGGCTCAGGCTTGCTGAGAAAGTTTCCTTGGAACAAGGAAAACCCCAGGGACTTACAATGATCAAGCATCTCTTGGGTTTCAACTTTTTCGGCAAGCAGCTTCACATCTAAATCTTCAAAGCGTGCCAGCATATCGGTCAGTTGCTGCTCATCAAGCGCCAACATATCGAGCTTGATAATATCGGCTAACGGCAATAACGGTTCGGCCTCTTCAAAATATAAAAAATCATCCAGCGCTATTTGATGGCCCCTTGCTTTCAGGACTGTCAGCCGCTCAATTAACTCTGGCGTTACAACAACATCTTCCAGCACCTCAATCACGCAGCGAGCGGGCTCAAGCGGGATATCGACGTCTAATAAATTTGCCGTAAAGTTCACATAGGCTTGGCCTGACCCGACCAATTGCTGAAGATCCAAGTTTGTTAAGGCATTAATCAAAACAGCAGAAGTTGCTCGATCACCATCAAGCACATTAGCCTGATCCGGATCGAACTCGCGAAAGAGCAACTCATACGCCACGACTTCGGTATTCAGATCGAAGATCGGTTGCCGCGCTAAGAGTAATTGCAGTTCTGAAGACTTGTCCAAATTCGTTTCCTAAACGCGTCTCCGTCTTGCATCAGATCGCGTTTCGATTGCAACATTCCCTATCCAATCAAAACAACCTCATTGTATTGATCATAAAAGCATCAGACTCAGGGGACCACAGGTTCTGGCGACCTCCTTCATTGAACCCCCGCTTGTTTAACATCATAACAGAACTTCAGATTTTTAAGGGCTTAGCCAGATGCCGACGATTCTAAGAATCGACCGACTTGCCGTGATCATTTTAAGTTTGATCGCGCAACGCGCGCTTTTTCATAGAGGATTAAGACGTGGGCGTACCCTGCTTAAGGCGTTAATGCCCGTTGCACCTGCTTCTTTGGCACCGAGGACAGCGTGCTTCAAAAGTCGGCCCCAATGAGTCGTTTTAAGGGGAAGGTAGGAGACTCATCGGGGCCCAGCGTTTGCACAAGGAAGAGGGGCAACCTTGCTTCAAACTATCTTTTTTTAGACGTCACTCCTATCGTCTAGTGGCCTCATCCAAGGAAATGCAAGTATCGCGCCATATTTTTAATTCAGATCAATTCTGCATTCGTTCTGGGATCAATGTGTCAAAACCTCGTAAACTGGACTGTCTCTGAATCGGATGTAGCGCATAAGAGACAGAACGGAACCCGCAACCAAGCCGGGCCCGCTGAATTTGAGCCCGAGTCGCACCATGTGGGTGCGCTGCTGCAACCGCGCGAGCTTTTACCGGGCGCGCAGCTGTTGTCATGCTTACAAAATGAGCATGGCGTCGCCGTAGCTAAAAAATCGATATTCCTCATCAATCGCAGCCTGATAGGCTCGTTGAATCAAATCCTTTCCGGCCAGCGCACTAATGAGCATGAGCAACGTTGATCCAGGCAGGTGAAAGTTGGTGAGCAGCGCATTCACAACCTGAAATTCATACCCTGGATAAATAAAAATTTGAGTCTCACCCTGAATTGGCTGCACAACCTTTTCAACGACTGCTGACTCGAGCGCCCGAACGCTGGTGGTACCGACAGCCAGAACTCGGCGCCCGTTCGCAATCTGTGCTTGCACTCGGCTTGCGGTGCCTGGGGACACGGAAAACCATTCTTGATGCATCTTGTGCTGCAAAATATCTTCCACCTGAACTGGTTGGAAGGTCCCTGCCCCCACATGCAGAGTCAGCATTGCGCGATCAATGCCTAATTCATCAATTGCCGCAAGCATCGGCTGATCAAAATGCAAACCAGCGGTAGGCGCCGCCACCGCGCCATCACTTTGTGCAAAAACGGTTTGATACCGGCTGGCATCAAGGCCTTCTGGCGCACGTTTAATGTAGGGCGGTAGTGGAATTTGGCCTTGAGTCGCGGCAATTGCGCTAATACCTGGTGCCGGAAATTCAAGCCTAAAAAATCGCCCGTCACGGCCCAATATCCGAATCTGTGTCTCGCTATTGGCAAGGGTAATAATCGCACCCGTTTTTGGCGCCTTGCTGGCGCGAATTTGAGCTAGCGCGGTCACCTCACTAGTCATCCGCTCCAGCAGTATCTCAACCTGACCACCCGACGCTTTTTGACCAAAAAACCGTGCAGGAATCACCTTAGTATTGTTAAAAACCAAAAGATCCGATGGCGACAAGTACGTCAGAAAATCCGAAAATGTTTTGTGCTCGATGGTTTGTGTTGCACGATCAACAACCATCAAACGAGCACTTTGACGATGCTCCGGTGGAGACTGCGCAATCAAACGCTCTGGCAACTCGTATTCAAAATCAGACTTCTTCATGACAACCCTTGAGCCTCTAAAAACTTCATTCACCTGCATGGAGCAAACCGCTGCACCTAAAACTTCGTATCTTAAACAAATCCGCCTTCGGTCCCATACAATGTTCTCATGGTTTAAACCAAAAGATCCTTTGATTAATCTCAACAAGCAGTATCGTCAAAAGCTTGAACAGGCTATGCAGTCACAACGCAACGGTGATATCCGCACTTACTCCGCCCTAACCGCTGAAGCTGAGGCTATCCGCGCAGACATTTTGAAAGAAGAGGCACGCCGCGCCTAACCCAAGTCGAATGCCGTTATTTGCCCACGGGCGACCGTTGCACGTGATGCTTGGGCCCCTCCCAAACCCACTGAGTCGCTGTGATGAAGACCGAGCATAACGATAGGACTTGCTTGCCCCGACCCCAAGACGAGCCCCCCCTGCAGACGACTAACATACCGTTGCTCAATTAGCGCCGTCTCACCACGATCCTCGCCGTCCCAAATCGTCAAGCGACATAGCGGTCACGGTCCCTCGTCGCAAATTCAAAGCACCTCTGTGAAACATTGACCAAAAAAATTTGCAAGCAGCGCCCAGCACTGCCGCCGCGCTCAAACCAGAAAGCGAAAAGATCGCGATTTCATACCGCGCTGAGCCGAAGACATGATTAGACGCGACGCCAGAGGAATTTCTGATATACTGCTTTGGCACGTGCCGGGGTGGCGGAACTGGTAGACGCGCCGGATTCAAAATCCGGTTCCTTTACGGGAGTGCCGGTTCGATTCCGGCCCTCGGTACCACGTGCTTATCCTTGCGCCTTAACCAGCGCACTGACTCTGACGGCCCTTTGCCTTTTTGCTTTGCCATTTATAGCTTTTCGGTCATACATCCGATCAATGAACAAGGACCTTTTTATTGATCGATCACCATGCGCCTGACCGATCTCAGATTTGAGGCGCCTTTGAGCCTTAAAAATTTTTTTAATTCAAAACAGCATAGACATCGGTACAAAAAAGAAACCTTGAATCGTCAAGATCCACGGCTTTGTTCTAAAGGTTAGATCAACCATCTCTATCGACTAAAAGCTTATGAGACAAGGTCAAGCATATTAGACTGCTCAGCCTCAGCATTAGCGCATAAAAAAATATCGACGCGCTTTCCGTAGATAACGTCAAGTAAAGCCATTCCAAATCCTGCCAAATCAAATTGCAGGAAATCGCTATGGCAAATATTGAAATTGATTTAATCCATCGGGCCTCGTTTAAAAATCGCCAATAGGCAGCTGCGAAGACAAGGAGGACCGATAAACGAAATGCCATTACGCCACCATCGACCAGATATTTTTGTATATGGCCTGAGGCTACAACATCATCCATTACAAAAAAAATTAGGACTGCTCTAATGCAATACAGAGCCAGCGCAACATAAAGGATTCGGCGAATTTTTAGTGTTGTTTGAGAGCGTACTTCACCACGCAATATTCTCAGATCATCACTGCGACGATTTAAAAACCGCCGCTCCTCGCGGCTAAGCACATCGACAGCCGCCTTAACCATTAGCACCTCCACACAGCGAGCAGTTACGGCGGGCGTTCAATTTTTGAAAAATGAAACTCATTCTTTTGAAGGTTCATTTTTGATGAGTTCAAGGATTTCTTGCTCTAACTGCCAAATGAGCGATTCCTGCGCAACCTGCTGTTGCTGCAGCCGCGATAGCTTCACCTTTTCTTGGGCTAAATTTCTAAGAGTGGGCCAGGGAATCGATGACAAAGATCCCGCGCAATATTCTTGACCACCTAGCTCGACGGTCCAACCCTTTAAAGAATCGATTGCGTCCATGCAACGCCTCCCTTTCACCCGATCGTTCCAAAAAGTTACCGGAGTCAAGGATATTATTTCAGGACGTTACACCCTATTTTGCGCGATCAAAGACGAGGCCCCTGGGTGGGGAAGTTAATTTACAGCCGTGATATTTTTGCCACATGAAAGCCCAGTCCTAATCAAACGCTTAACAGATAGGCTGTTTTTGAAGTCTAACCGCTGTGCCATCTGGTCGAATGAGACACCATCAATCATCATCAACTGCGCTTGCTGTTTTCGGAAAAGGGCGACCACCTCCTTGAATCCAGTCGACTCTGCTTGCAAATATCGTCGAAGCGTCGAAACATCTGCGCCTAAGCTATTGCTGATAGCCTCCATAGATAGCGACAAGCCTGCATCGAAGTGCCTGAGGATCATCATATAAGAACGATAAGTCCACGGCGCTGTTTTAAGCCGGGAAGATAGGAGCGGATTTACCATTGAATTGTTCCAGTTTCGAAACGATTTATTGGCAAGCGGATTGACCTGGTCCACGGCTCTAGCTTTATAGACAACCCGAGAAGGTGCGCTGTCGGCGAAACTTGCTGCGGCGACGCCAGCATCGGTCAAATCATCCAAGTCGGTTCGCTGCGCTACCGATGCACCGCAAAGCACAACCTCCTCAACTTCTAAATTACTAATGCCAGTCGTCCTCGCCAAGCCTTCAGCAAATTGATAAGCAAAGCACATATGCAGCCACCTTGGTATTGGGGCAATCGGGAGGAAGCTTAAGGCATAAGTTTTTCGAGACGGTAACTTCTCGAAGCGATACGTAAATAAATTGGCGTTCAATAACGAAGTCGCAGCAGCTCTAGTTAAGATGGCTTTTAGGGTGGGCTCTCCTAAAGACATCGCCACCAATGAAGTGGCCGTCTGCGGGCCTGTCTGACGCCGCATGATGTCTGACAAACGGGTCTGAGGGCTCAGTTGACCAATCTGTTCGCAGAACGATTCGACAACTGCCAAGTCAATTGTCCGCTCCTGACGATCTCCGCTCGGAGGTTCAGACATGATCCGCTCGAACCAACCTACATCGCACCCTGCTTCCTCAGCGAGGGTTATTAGATTGATTAGAAACGGGCCTGGATACCATCCCAGTGAATTTTTACTCCGTCTACGGGTGTACATGCTATCCCCCCCCCTCGCGAGAATCAGAAAACCATGGATTGTTTGGACATAATTATCTTCCCCCCCCAACTGTAAACGTTATTCTGAATTATCGCTTGCACTTAAACGCGGTATTTGTCTAATTTTTACCCGAAAAAATACAGCCCTAATCTCGACACAAAGGCTGCCTAAAAGCTTGGAACGGGTCCGAAATGGCATGTGCTTTTTTAAAAGGCCAACGGCCATAAGGGTTCAGTCCTCTAATGGTCCTCATCTAAATGTCCAACCGCGACAAACTTACGTAACCATTACTGTTGAGCAAGAATGCAGGAATTTGACCAAGCCAGCTCTGAGGGCTTTTTATTATGGCTGCAAAATCTGCATTTGCAGTAGACTCATCTCAAGGCCCATCTAATTCTTGAGCGACGCCATGGAAGACACCTCGATGAATGAACTTCGTACAAGAGTACGATCAAATGTTTCGGCCGCTGTGCTAACGCTCCTTGGCATTATTCAAGCGCTTGCTCTCGAACAGCTTTGGACTCACGTCTTGATCACAGACGCACTTTATACGCTGACTTGGCAAACTTTTACATCGTGGACCCAGATCGTCACAACCTTAACGGCAATCATTTTGGTTTGGCTAGTTTACGCTGCGAATGTCACCCGATTTCTGTGGCTTCCATCAATATACGAATTTATCTTACCCTTTTGGGTTGGATTCGTTCAGGTCCTAATGATCCAAGTGCTAACACCCACAAATATAGGATTCTGGTTTATCCTAATGGGCGTTCTCTTTGGAACCATGATCTGGATTGCACAGAGCACACTACGGAAAGCTCGACTCGACGGCAGTAATGAGGCGTTTTTTGCGACGATCTCCGCCGCAACTTGGTCAGATTTTTTACCCGCGATCGCGATCATTGGGCTAATTTTAACCTTTGGTCTTTATGCGGCGAACTTTAAAACGGGGCATCTAGTCAATCTCAGCATGCTGCTCATTCTGCTCTCTTTTGCTTATATTCAATTTAGAACACTACGAATGGGATGGCAGCGATCTATGTCACCTGATGACAATCCGTCACCACCCCCGGACCCTAACGGCCCGAATCTTTGAACCCGCGATTGAGTATGGCAAGCGCGTGCCTTGAAACGTTATCAACTCTGGAGCCCCCCCGTGAACATAACAAGCGAGAAACATCTACGATCCATCATTGGTATGCCCCACAGCATCACCGCAACCAAGAAAACCAACCATCTTACTGATGAGGCAATGGCTTTTCTTGCACGATCCCCTTTTTTGATCATGACAACGGTATCCGAGGATCTACAACTGGATGCCTCTCCAAAAGGCGATAGCCCAGGGTTCGTCCGAACACCGGATGCCAAAACCCTCATCATTCCAGACCGACGCGGCAACAAACTCGCCGATGGCCATCTCAATGTGTTGAAAACCGGGCGTGTGGGACTGATTTTTCTAGTACCCAACACCCGCGAAACGCTGCGAGTCAATGGCCAGGCAAAACTCACGGCCGACCCTACTGCACTCGAAACCTATTCGGCCTACGGTCGTCCTGCGGTGCTTCTAACCGAAGTCAGCATTGAAGAATGTTTTTTTCATTGCGGCAAAGCGCTCATTCGATCCAAGCTCTGGGACACGAGCGCATGGGATGCACCTGTTCAGGTTTCTTTTGGCAAGATGCTGGCCTTAGCCAATGGCGGAGACCCCGCAATGGCTAAGGCCATCGACCAATCAATCTCGGATGATTACAGAGACAACTTGTAAAACCCACCCGCAAGGTGCCCGAGGTTACGCGTCGACACTTTCCAGTGAGGCATCACAAGCGCCGAGACTGGTGACGACGCAACGTCCGAAAAAGACTGCCGCGTTGCAGAAGTAGCTGACTCAAAAACGACAAGAAAAAAGGTTTTAGATCGAACGCTCCTTGATCATTATGAGGCATAATGGCACTATTGCGAACTCGGATTTTAACGGCAAGGAAGCGATTCTAAAGTGAATAAATTCATCATTGCTGGGGTCGTTGCGGTTGTTTTACTGGTTGGTGGCGCCGCTGCGTACTACTTCCTCGTTATGAATGCCGAGACCGACGGGGCGGAAGCTGCTCCTAAAGTTGATGACAGAGCGTTTATTTACGTCGAAATCCCGCCAGTTGTGGCTAATTTCGATGTCAAAGGCAAAATGCGGTATATCCAGATTACAGCGAGTCTACAAACTCGCGACACGGACTCTGGCCAAATAATCAAGGACAACATTCCCCTGATTCAAAGCGACGTATTAATGCTAATGCAGAGTGCCGAGTTCGACGATCTCAACGCACCAGACGGTAAAAAGCAGTTCATTAATCAAATAGAAAACAGCGTCAACAACATGTTCAAGGATGGGCCGAAGCCTTTTGAAATCGAGCGCGCGATGATCACCGGCTTTGTGATTCAGTAAGGCACTAGACCGACGGCCCGAATCAGCAACTTGCGGCCTCTCCAGAACTCGTTAACCTAGATTATGCTTAATCTGCGTCGCTAAGAGCCAAAATTAAGCAATGCCCCCAGTAGCTGCCTGCACGTTATCTGCCCCAATAACTTCCCCTGGTCTACCACCGGCCGCCGCCGCTGCTTGGTCGCTAACATTGATTCGGCAATGCTAATAATATCTGCATCAGCCGCGCACGTCGTGACCGGGGTGGTCATCGCCAGTGCTACTGCTTCACCACCAATCGCCTGACCGTTATACGCTTCAGACAATAGATTCCGAAGACAATCTAACTCTGACAGCATGCCGACAACGACCCCGCCCTCATTCACGACCACGACGCCCGAAACCTTCTCCTCGATAATCGCGCGAGCGGCTTCAGCGATGGTCGCTGATTGCAAAACTGTCACCGGTTGTGACACCATATAATCTTTGATCTTGACTGAAGTCATCATTGCACCTTTTGATTAAGGGAGTTCCTTAACGCTAGCAGGCTAAAGTGATAAAGCCATGAAGGCTTAAACGACCTTCGATGAAGACCTTGAGACAGCACGCCTTACACTCGACGCTACTATGGGTTTTTATCTTACACAGACAGAAGGTATCCTGCGGCCCCCATGAAAAAACGATCGCCAAATCATGTTGCTTTTCGCATCACATCAACCCCACGCTCTTACTCAACTTGGAATGAACGTATGGCCTGCACAGACCCAAAAGCGAGGCGATCTCTAGACCGCGCAACAAATCTCACGCTCACCGGATTTAGATCTGTGAGGCCTGCAATACCATTGGGCACTGTAATCCTTACGGCACTGATTTTTATCTCAATGCAAGTTACCGCCGCGCCAATCCTGCAACCAGGCGCTCCAGGAGAACCCTCGATCGAACTCAGCCCGGAAGTCGCAGCGCTGGTCAGTCAGGCGGGATTCTCTGCTGAGGACATCCAATTTATTCAGGACATGATCGTTCATCACCAGCAGGCCATTGATATGGCTGAAATGGTTTCCGAGCGCACCAACCAGCAGCCCTTTCTCGATGTAGCCGGCAGAATCGAAGCATCACAAAAAGACGAAATCGAATTCATGCAATCTTGGCTAACCGAACGAGATCAACCCTTAATTGCCGCATCGAAACCCCATGACCATGACGAAATGATGCATCATAAAAGCATGGGCATGGCCTCGCCCGACGAAATGCTGGCCCTAGCATCCTCGAGCAGCACCGACTTTGAAACACAATTTTTAATCCTCATGATTACCCACCATGAGGGTGCACTCAAAATGGTCAAGACGCTCTTGAAGATTTCAGGGACAGCATTTGATCCAGTTCTGTACCAGTTCATTACCGATTTAAAAAACGAACAGCAGACTGAAATCGATCGAATGGATATCCTGCTCGCGGGCTTATCCACCGACCCAAGAGCTGAGCTCGCAGCGGGTTTTCGAGACGCTGCTGAGGCAGCGCACAACATGACGCTTCAGGCCAGCCTGCCAAAACCGCCAGGTTTTTTTGATCCAAACAACCCGTCTGGCCTACCCCCATTACGCGCCAAAAAATCCGACACGGCGGAATCAGACACCTCCTGGGTCGCGCAAACGACCCATTGGTTCGAAGAATTAGTTAGCCCTGAGAGCAACCGAGAGCACAGTACCGGTTCCGAGGAAAAACCACCCGAAAGATCCAAACGCTCGCCATTACTCAGCTTTTCTTATACCGACATGGCATTTTCAGGCGACCTGCTCGCAGTCGGCAGTTATCACGGCATCAATCTTTATAAAATTGGGCCTGGTCAGATCCCTGAGCTTTTAAGCTCGATTGTCTGCCCCGGCGGACAGGGCGATGTTTCGATCGTCGGTGATTTGCTTTTGATGTCCGTCGAAGACAATCGTGGCCGAGTTGACTGCGGCCTGGAGGGCGTCCCTGACGACATTAGCACTGAGCGCTTTCGAGGCCTTCGAATCTTTGATATCAGCAATCTTGAGCAGCCCATACAAGTTGGACAAGTTCAAACCTGTCGTGGCTCCCACACGCATTCAGTCGTTGCGAGCGATGACGAACGCATCGTCGTGTACAATTCCGGCACCTCTAATATTCGAAAAGAAGAAGAGCTTGCAGGCTGTATCGGCAACATCGCCGGAGACACCCGTACGGCCCTGTTTCGTATCGACGTGATTGAGATCCCAGTGAAGACCCCAAGTAAAGCGCGCATTACAGACAGCCCGACAGTCTTTGAAGATCTTGAGACTGGTCAAATGGCCGGCCTATGGCGCGGCGGAAAACACGATGAGACCTCTCAAGAGACAAGCCAAACCAACCAATGTCATGACATTACGGTCTACCCGCAAGCCAATCTTGCAGCGGGCGCCTGTTCCGGAAACGGCATTATTTTCGATATCTCTGATCCTTTAAAGCCTCAGCGCCTTGACGCGGTAACCGACACCGGATTTGCCTACTGGCATTCGGCGACCTTTAACAACGACGGCACAAAGGTTTTATTTACCGATGAGTGGGGCGGTGGCGGTAGGCCACGCTGCCGCACCTTTGATCCCATGAACTGGGGAGCAAATGCCATCTTTGACATTGTCGATCAAAAACTGGTGTTTCAGTCTTACTACAAGCTCCCTGCACCGCAAACCAAGGAAGAAAACTGTGTGGCGCACAATGGCGCAATTGTACCGGTTCCGGGCCGAGACATATTCGTACAAGCCTGGTACCAGGGCGGCATCTCCGTGATCGACTTTACAGATTCCAAGGCACCAATCGAAATCGGCTATTTTGACCGTGGCCCAATCCACCCCACCCACTTGGTTACCGGTGGTTATTGGTCAAGCTACTGGTATCAAGACCGCATTTATGCGACCGAGATTGTTAGAGGCCTCGACGTTTTAACGCTCACGCCAAGCGAGCACCTGTCAACGAATGAGATTGCCGCGGCAGCTCTGGCAGATCAAGGCACAACGTTTAATCCGCAACAGCAACAGCCGGTCACCTGGCCAGCTGACCCAGTTGTTGCCCGCGCCTACCTTGACCAACTGATCCGGTCGAACGCAACGCCAGCCGATCTGGTCCCACAGGTTGAAGCCTTATTATCGATGTTAGAGGCCCCTGCCCAACGTGCACTTGATTTAACCCCAGCACTGAAAGAGATAACGGCAAGCCTCGACACGATGGATCACCGATCAGCAAAGGGTCTTGGCGGCTTACTGCATCAGCTCGTCAATCAACAGCAGACCAACGTCACGACGGTTTTAGGCGATTCATTAAAATCACCGCTGGCCGTCGCGCTTGATTAGCCTACGGCGCCTCTCTCTTTTTCAATGTCACGACACAAACTCGTGCACGTTGATTAATCCAAATCGTCGCGTCGCCAACCCTAAATCTTCCGACTTACCTTGAGTAACTCGGTTGATTCAATCAGTTGCCGCTCAGCAGTGCATACCGCGCCAATTTGGCAATTCCGACCTGCTTTTGCCCTGAGCGGCTCCCGAGTTGAAATTGAAACGGGTAATGGCGTAACAATCACCATCGAGGATGGTACGCTGCGGATGCAAGATGAGGCGATTAAGACCAGCCGCAATTTTACGACCAATGGGATTGTTTAACCGATCGATCGCATCATTGAAATCGCATTACGTGCGAACATGTCGTGCCCTCATATCTTGAAAATTGACAAGAGCGGGGCTATCAGTCAGTTAAGATCGATAGAGTACCAAGCCCTATAAAAGCGATTACTAAAGCACCGATTTTGGTGCCCCATTATCTCGAAGCTGTCGGCTAGGTTGACAACCCGTTGCTTTCTAATTGAAGTAAATAGGCCTTGCGAGACATACCGCCTGCATAGCCGGTAAGATTGCCATCTTGAGCAACCACCCGATGACAGGGAACAATGATCGATATTGGATTTTTACTATTAGCCAGCCCTACTGCACGCGCGGCTTGCGGGTTACCAATGGCCACAGCCAGCTGCGAATAGCTCCAGGTGTCCGCATAAGCGATGGTGGTTAACGTCTGCCAGACGAGCCGTTGAAAAGCCGTGCCGGTCGCAGCAAGTGGTAAATCAAAGGCCTTTCTTAAACCACTAAAATAGTCAGCAAGCTGCGCACTTGTTTCACGCAGTATGGGGTGATCAGCATCTTCTTTGCCTAACTGTTTCGGGAGGGTCACTTGAGTCTCAAACCAAGCGCCGCAAAGGCCAAATTCAGTGGCTTGTAGGGTCATTAGGCCGAGAGGGCTTGAACAGTAGCAAAAATACGTCATGGCGGTTGCTCCTTCGTTAGAAAGCGAAAATCCCCCTCGCGCATTGTGCTTTCTCAAGAGCATATCGAGGATTGCGAGCGCCTTGGTAACGCAATTCCAAACAAAGTTTTAAAATGGCTTTTTCAGCCGCGACGGTCGCGGAAGATCTCATTGCTAGTGAGATTAGCGTTGAACTTGTTTAGATAGCAATGGTTCCATTCAGGTTGATGCGGCAAGTCGCTGACCTAACGGCAGCGAACCGTGAATCCCGACCGCAGGCATGTTGCTTGTTTTGCTTCGCGTCATCCCAACGGATCTATGACTTGGTAAAAAGTCGCAGCAATTACCCCTATTTTTGTCAGCCTAGGCGTGTGGGGCTAACGGCTTTTGTTGCTAATCGAGACCGAGGATGAGCCGCGGGCAATCTTAGGCCTCCCGTCGCCTCAAAACGAATAACTTCCTAGCCACAACCCTTTCCGGCTTAGGATGACAGCTTTGGTGGTATCCGGCGTTCGCCTATCACCACTGTTTAGCGGGAGGCATGCTGGGGACGTTGACAAAGAAGCTGGGCATTCGGGGCCCTGCCCCCGTGATGAATCAAGAAAATAATGCGTTTAGCAGCGCCGAGGCTTGCGTCGTTCGCAACGTTTCTGAGTCTGGCGCGGTTTATACTCAATCGGTACACTCTTGCTCTTGACCGACACCATCAAGAGCGACCGCCTCAATGAATCAAACCAAACGAATTGGTAACGCCTTATTGGCTCTGCTGCTTCTGACTGGCTGCAGCTCACTACCGTTAGTTAAGGTCCCCTCTAAAAATCAGAACAGTCGCGTGAATCATTTAGTGATTCATTTTACCTCGGAGGCATTTGGTCCATCTCTAAAAGCCCTCACGCAAACGTCAGACCGTCCAGTGAGTGCGCATTACCTCATTCCAAGGCTCGACGACGCCACCTACTCTTACGCTAAATTAAAAATTTTCAAATTAGTCGAGGAACAAGACCGGGCTTGGCACGCCGGCGAAAGTCAATGGTTCCGAGAAACGGCTTTAAATGATCGCAGCATTGGCATTGAGCTCGTTAATCGGTCCAGTTGCACAACCGACGACGCCCTTTCCGAGCAGCTAAAACCACTCTCGGCACTTTGCCAATTCGTAGACTACCCGAGCAACCAAATTGCAGCCCTCGTTCGCCTGATACAAAGCATCATTGAACGGCACCCAGAAATATCACCCAACAACGTTATCGGTCATGCAGATATTGCCCCTGATCGCAAAGTCGACCCAGGCCCGCAGTTCCCTTGGCAGGCGCTGCATCAAGCAGGCATTGGCGCCTGGTACTTCGAACGTGACAAAACGTTTTACCTTGATTGGATCGCTGGCAATGCGCTGGACATCACACGCGCGCAATCAGCGCTGGCACTTGTCGGATACCCCATTGACGTAACCGGGGAGCAGGATCATCAATCACAACGCGCCACACGCGCTTTTCAAATGCATTACAGGCCCGATGATTTTACTGGCTTAATTGATGCTGAAACTGTCGCCATTACGCTTGCGCTACTCAATCGCTACAAACCTATGTTACTGGCGACCCTGCAAATCCCCACCCATGATTTTAAGGCGCCGTAGCTGAACTAAGATGACGACTCAGTCGATTGCGCTAATCAGAGTGAATCGGTACCAACATGCTTTGATCAATGTCGTTGACATATACATAGCGCGCACACTACGAAGCACGTAAAACCAAGGCGGTTACGAGTAGCGAAAAACGATAACGCATTGACAAAAAAGGGCAATAACACGCCAGCCAAACGCGGCATTCCATCGCGCAAAATAAGATATAGCGGCCTGAAATAATTCTTTAAATCCGGATACCTTCTAAATCGCCAATTATTGAGAAGAACCGAGGGCAGAAGTGATGGAGAATTTAAGGGGCTGGAGCCTCGAAATAGCAGGCACTAGTTATTGTGCAGAAGCTTTGTCATCCATTCCATGGGTCACACTAAAAACTTTAGCGGAAGAGAAAACCAAATTAACCCATTTGCGGCGACAGGAACTTGAACAAAAATCGCTGGTATGGACCCAGGAACAAGAAATTCTCAAAACAATTCATTACGGAGAAGTGCAGACAAAAATAGGAATTTGTCTATCGGTTCGAGTTTGATAAAGCGCATAGTCTGGATAGCACTCGACGCATCGACCCCATACTCGCTGACGAGCCTCGGCCGAGACGGTCTCAACCATCATTAGTTGCTTTCGCCATTGGATCTGAAGCGTAATCGTCGAACAATCAAGTAAATTGTAGTACCAAATCGGATGCTGTTCAGCACCCCCTTGAGACGCAACCAGATAAACCGCATCCAAATCTGGGACATACATCAGGGGAATCGTAATCGGTTTACCCGATCGCCTACCAGTCATATGGACAAGACAAATCGGCCGGCCGGCGATCGTATTCATCAAGCGCCCACCGGACGCGCGGTAAACCAGCACATTCAGTTTCGTAAAGGCTTTAAGCAACCATCTGGGCGGTACCCTGCGGTGTACTTCTTTTATCATGAAGTCCTTTTCTCAATATATTGCGGCCAATTAGAGCCGATAGATTCGAGTTGCGGTATCGTGAAACAACGACGCCTTTTCATCCGAGGAGGCATCCTTGACTAATTTCTTGAAGCTATTCCAAAGCACCAAATAAGAGCAGCTCTGCCGATCCACGGGAAAATTACTTTCAAACATACAGCGCTCAGGACCAAATTGTTCGATGGCACATCGGTAATAATCACCAGTTAAGGCCTTTAACTCATCGGAGGTTGGCGGTTTTCGGCGCTTATGTAGCCCGAATCCATTAATTGGCATCACCAACCCTCCTAACTTGATGGCGATATTAGGCCTCAGCGCCAGCGCCTTAATGTCTTGACGCCAAACCTGAAACACCTCTGCAGCTTTTCCTTCGTAGGGCCCAATACCCAAGGGCCCACCAAAATGGTCCAAAATAATTTGAGTGTCTGGAAACGCATCCGCCAAATCAATCAGTTCCTTCAGTTGAGGATGATAGAACCAAGCATCAAAACTTAGTCCCCGGGGGGCCAACTCTTTAAACCCTTGCCGAAAGGCCGAATGCTTCATTTGACCCGCAATCGGATTGCTATGCGCGTTACGAACACTCGGGCTTTCGTGCCACCCAGTTGTGTGCCGAATACCGCGGAATCGCGAGCTCGCCCCGAGGTGGGCATCCAAAACCGCCGCCACCTGGCGTCCCAACATCAAATCCGCAAACCCAACAATGCCCGCTGCAACGCGCCCGGTGCCATAGGCGCCGCTGGCAGACATTGCAGCCACGCCATTCACAAATTCCGTTTCACCGACCGGCGCCAAGGCGACTGCCGCGTCCGAGTTATACATGCTGGTGCACTCTACAAAAACGGTACTGACCACCCGATGGCCACTGTCTAAATCCTGTTTGAATTCATTGAGCAAATAACGATGCGTTACATGATCCCAGAGATGATGATGCGGATCGCAGATTAATTGATCTGGATCTTCCACCGGTTCGCGCCATTGATCGAGCCAAGCCTGATTTTGATAACCCACTGCCCGTCTCCTTCTCAGATTAAGCTAACCTTCACAGCGTTAAAAACTCGGCACCAAGCACCTGAACTTAAACTCAAAAAAACACCTCACCTATCAGTGCTCGAGGATTTGGGCCGCAATTTTTTCAGCCATCATGATGACCACCGCATTTAAATTGCCATTGGTAATCTCAGGCATAATCGATGCATCCACAACCCGCAATCCAGAAACACCATTGACAACACCATCCGGTGCAACCACCGCATCGCCATCACGCCCCATTCGACAGGTTCCAGATGGGTGGTAGGCGCTCTCGCCAAAACGATTTACAAAATCCGGCAAATCAACTGGCCCCGGCCTAAGTTCCTTACCTTTAAGTTCTGAGAAAGATGGACTGTTTATCAAATGCCTCGCCAACTCAATGCCGCGATGCATCACCTGTTGATCCTGCTCGGTCGAGTTATAGTTGAACAAAATCTTGGGCGCCAGCCCGGGATCTTTTGGATTCAGCGTAATGCTACCGCGGCTGGTTGGCTTCATCGGCCCGACATGGACTTGAAAGCCGTGCCCCCGATAGGAATCCTTACCGTCATAATCCATTGCAACCGGCAGAAAATGGAACTGTAAATCTGGATAACCGTGATCCAATCCACTTCTCAGAAAGGCACCTGTATGAAAATGATTGGTCGCGCCATCGCCGCGCTTCGTAAACACCCACTGAGCACCAACCGCTAACTTCTTCAAGCCCCGAGTTGAGGGATACAACGAGACCGGCTTTGGGCAAGCCGCCTGAACGTAGACCTCTAAATGATCCTGCAAGTTCTGACCAACCTCCTCACTCGGTACAAGACATTCAATCCCCGCCGCTTTTAAGGCCGATTCTGACCCAATTCCAGATCGCATCAAGACTTGTGGACTTTTAATCGCGCCGGCAGAAAGGATAATCTCCTGGCTTGCCTGAAATGATTTAAGCCGCCCATCCACCAGGACTTTCACCCCTGCCGCTCGATCGCCATCAAACTCAATATGCTGTACTTCCGCTTGCGTCAGAACCGTAAGGCCCGATAAAGACAGGTCGTTTTTGGATGACAAATAGGCTCGGGCAACACTTTGGCGTAGTCCATCCGCAACCGTTCGATCAAAAGGGCCAAATCCCTCTTGCGTTTCACCATTAAAATCCGGGGTTCGGGCAAACCCGAGTGATTCGCCAGCATCTAGCCAGGCCTGGCAAAGGGGCGAGCTGGTATCACCATTGGTGATTTTTAAGGGACCGCTTTGACCTCGAAAATCTGGATCACCGCCCGCTTTGGTCTCGCTCCGCTTAAAAAACGGCAGCACGTCCTGATAAGACCAACCGCTGGCACCATAAACTTCAGACCAGCGATTAAAGTCCTCCGCATGACCGCGAACAAAAATCATGCCGTTAATTGAGGAGGATCCGCCCACTACTTTGCCTCGAGGACAGTACAGGTTGCGCTGCCCTAAAAAGGGTTCTGGCTCAGTCTCGAAGGCCCAATTGTAGCGTTTCGAGGTCAACACTTCGGATAACGCCGCGGGCATGTGCAGTCTAAAATCCCAAGCAGGGTTGGCGCGGCCCGCTTCAATCAACAAGACTCTATGAGCGCCAGCAAGCCTTGCGGCCATGACACAACCAGCTGAGCCTGCGCCAATAACAATATAATCAAACACGTATATAACCTCTTTAATTGTCTCGATTCCACCATGTGACGGTGGACCACCGACTCGTACCACCGATTACCCGGATTGACTCGCCGAGCACTGCCGTTCCCTGCGAGCCTTTAGGCATTAGAGCCTTTCGCTTCCAGTGTATCGATCGACTTGCAACAGTCCAAGCGGCGAGCGCCAAAAAAGATCCGCTCATTCCATTCTGAGTGTTAGAATTTCCGCTAAGGCTTAACGCCCAACAGCACACCACGACTGGTTAAGGCTCACTGAACATCAGGGCAATTTTGGTAGTAGCGAGGGAGTATGACTTTAGCAAATTCCGTTCTTGACGCGCTCATCGCCGGTAACACGCGGTTCCGGGAGGGTTTATCCAGCCCAAAGCCCTGGCAAAGCGCCAATGACTATGCCGATCAAAATCCAATCGCAATCATCTTGGGCTGTTCTGACTCCAGGGTTCCGATTGAGATTATTTTTGATCAGGGCCCGGGTGATCTATTCGTCATACGGGTCGCTGGTAATATTGTCGCGCCGTCTCAGATTGGCAGCGTTGAATTTGCCGCGTTACAATTTCAAGTACCGCTGGTTGTCGTGATGGGCCATACGCGCTGCGGCGCCATAGACGCCACATTGCACCACATGCAGAATCCTGGGGATCATGCGACGGACAACCTAAAATCCATTGTTGACCGAATTGCCCCCAGCATGACGAGCCTCGTCGAGGCTGACACGATGTCGGATCAAAAAGCACTCTCCTATCATTGCATGCGCGCCAACGTCCGAGCTTCAGTGAATCAACTGAGGCATGGCTCTTCCGCTCTGGAGGGCCTGATAGAGGCGAGCAAACTGCAGATCTGTGGCGCTTACTATGACCTTGATTCGGGCAGCGTGCATTTCTTCGAGTAGCGTCCTTAGGCTATTAAGTACCGCATGAACCCATTGCCTTCGGCCTCACCGATTGGTGAGGCGCGATATTTGGTAGCTGTTTGCCTGCTGCTCTGTCATGCCTTGTTAGAAAACTACTTGGATTCCGCACGAGCGAGTACAAATTTACATGAAAGGCTTATGATCATCAGGGTGCTATCGGTCACTCATGACGCATCCGTTTTCAGCCAAAGGCTGTGGCCAATTGCCCTTCTTCAAACGACTTATTGGCCAAGATATGAAGATGGAGATGAAAAACGGTTTGGCCGGCATCGGCACCATTATTAATGATTAATCGAAAGGCCTCATCACAACTCAATTGTTTTGCCATTTTTCCAGCAAGCAGGAGGAGATGGCCAAGCAGAGCTTGATGGGACACATCCGCGTCCACCAGCCTCGGAATCTTGACCCGGGGAATCAATAGAATATGGATCGGGGCTTGCGGATTAATATCTTTGATCACAATCGCCTGATCATCTTCATAGAGCAGCTCTGAAGGTATTTCGCCCGTCATAATACGCTCAAAGATTGATTGCTCTGAATCCATTTTTTACTCCTGCCGATTTTTACCCAGAAAAGTTTAGCACAGTGCAGATTGACCCTTGCACTGTGTGCTGAAGCGCAACGATCACAACGACAAAGTCCGTTTTCGACTGTCTGCCTTTTTAGGCTTTGACTCGACTTAGGCTTTGACTAGGCCTAACGCTTTGATCATAAAAATGTCCGCTCGCGCATAGTCCGATATCACCGGCGCTTTTCCTTCGATAAAGCCAAGCGACCTGTAGAGCGATATTGCTGGCTTAAGACGCTGATTAGACTCAAGCACGATGTCCTGAAAACCAGCCGCTTCAGCATAATCGATCACCGCTTGTCCCAGCCGCCGACCCAGGCCAAATCCTTGAAACTGCTCTTGAACGGCCATTTTAGCCAGCTCTGCCCGCCGGGGATCCTGGTGCAACAAGGCGCAAGTACCAACCACTTGTCCACTCGCCGTAACCGCAAAAAAAATTGCCCCGCCAGGCGTCACAATTTTAGCCACGGGATCATCAAAAACCGCTTGATCTTGATCTTCAATTTGAAAATTGGTCTCAATCCATCGCCGATTGAGGCGCTCAAAGCTTTTTTTAAACGCCGCTTGATAAGGCACGATCGTAATGCCTGAAATAGCACTTTGAAACCGCTGACTCAGCGGCTGCTCGGCTATTGCTTGCTTCCAACGTGCAACAAGATCCGGCAACCCAGCCGCAGTCGCCAGATCGGACAGCAATTCTGACTCCAGCTCCGCATGCGCGGAGAAGCCCGAGAAATAATACCGTCCAGAGTTAGTAAGCGCTAGCAATCGTCTGCGTTTATCTCGACGATCTCTGTAATCAGCCACATATTCTGCAGCCATCAAGTTGCGAGCGATCTGAACCACGGCGGGGTGAGAGACTTTGAGCCGCTCACTCAAAGCAACCACGGATGCCGGTCCATTGCGATAAAGCTCAAGACCTAATCGAATCCGAGGCGAGGCCAAGGATTTGCCTAAGCCCGCCTGCTGCTCATAATACGCACGCGCCTGTTGAACGCCTTCGGTGAAAGCCTGGTGACTGCTATTTGTTGCTTGATCTGCCATCTCGATTGACCTTCATTATGACCCTGCAATAAGTTCCTAGCGGCATCAATCATATTAGCGCCTCGCACCGATTCAGGGCTTGAAAAAGCTCGCTAAAGCCAACACCGCAACCCAGCGCTTGCCATTGCGTAAGCGCTTCTGAGCGCCCACTAACCTGATCGCCTGAAACAATATTATATGTTATAATTTACGTAACTACTAATATATTATTGTTGCCCTCAGAGACACGCGTTCTCAAAAAAGCACCTTCCTCAAGGGGCTAAGCAACGCAATCAACACAGATTGCTAGGCCAAGCCTGCAAACACGCCTGCAGGGCAAGTCAACGATAGATCAAGGCAAATACTTTAAAAGCGGGTCATTTCCGTTTAAAAAGACCACAGTCTCGCAAAAAATGTATGGCACTGTTCGTTTCTGTACAGGTCCCTGAACACGATTCCTTGGAGCTAAACACATGAGAATTAATCCCTTAACAGGCGCATTGGGCGCCGAGATCCAAGACGTCGATCTGAACAACCTCACCGACCGTACTCGCGAGGAGATTGAGATTGCGTTTCATGAGCACCTTGTCCTCGCCTTTCCGGGCCAAAGCTTAACCCCTTCCACCTTACTGGCCCTGACCCATCAACTGGGCGGACCGGGCGAGACGCCCTACCTTCAGGGACTAACTGACTATCCAGACGTTGTTCCCATCATAAAGGCAGCGTCCGAGCAATCGCCCATAAGCTTCGGCTCGGGGTGGCACACCGATTTCACGTTTCAGAGCGCACCCCCAAGCCGAACGCTTTTGTATGCACAGCAGACCCCACCTCACGGAGGCGACACCCTTTTCACCAACCTCTACCTAGCCTATGACGCGCTCTCAGAAGGCCTTAAAAACCTCTTAGCCCCGCTCAATAGTCTACACAGTGCAACCCGCTCATATGGCCCAAACAGCACACTCCAAAACCAACTTGAAAACATGGTGATCACCAAGGAGACTAAAGAGCCACCCGAACAAGCACATCCTGTAATCAGGGTCCATGATGTCACGGGCCGGCCGGCGCTTTGGGTCAACCCAACCTACACCGTCCGTTTTGAGAACATGACAGCAGCGGAAAGCAAACCATTACTCGATTACTTAAACCAATTTGTAACGCAACCCTCTTTCACCTGCCGAGTGCGATGGCAACCCCAAACGCTTGTGATGTGGGATAATCGCTGCACCCAACACTGCGCGACGTCGGACTACCACGGATATCGACGAGAAATGCTAAGAACCACCGTTAAGGGCGCTCGGCCGATAGGACTTACAGGCTAGCGCCGAACTGCTATGAGCACTTGATCATGACCAATGTCACCCGAGCACTTTACAAGTGGTTGATTGCGATACCTTGCTTCGGCCTATCAACCCTTTTTTTTGGGGTCCTCATTATTGTGCTTGCACTGATTGGCTATGGCGATCTGGGATCGCGAACCTTCGCCGTCGCTTGGGCAAGATTCAACAGCCGCATCCTGGGGATGGCCGTTTCCATCGAAGGGCTCAAACATCTTCGACCCAACCAATCCTATGTCATCACAGCCAATCATATTAGTGCACTCGATATTTTGTTGATCTACGGCTACCTCCCCACCGAACTAAAGTGGGTCATGAAAAAAGAGCTGCGACGCATTCCGGTCATCGGTGCAGCCTGCCAAGCAATGGGACACATCATCATTGACCGCTCGAACTCAACGAGTGCGGTAGACAGCATCCAACATGCTGCTCATAAATTGGTCAACGGTATGTGCATCTTATTTTTTCCGGAGGGCACACGCACCAAGCCCGGACTCGTTGTGCCTTTTAAAAAAGGCGCCTTCCGACTGGCAATAGATCTGGCCCTACCCGTTCTACCGATGACGATTGAAGGCACAGAGCACCTACTCCCGACCGAAACGCTGGACTGGCAACCGGGCGCTGTGACGCTGCGCATCCATCCGGAGATCAGCACCCTCGGGCTTGCATCCAACCAGGTCGATCGCCTGTGCAATCAAGTCGAGGCGATTACTCGCGGCACTCCACTGCCGAGCGTTGCAGAACCCGCGCCGAAACTAAAAGCATGATCTAAGTCAACCGCGCGTGCGCTCGATCAAAGTCGCCAGCCTCAACATTCGCCAGCTTTACCATTCGCCAAACCACTGATCACCTTTGACGATTAAAGGCTTACCGGAATCACCTTTACGCGGTACCGCCTTGAGCCCTGCATCGGTTAACCTATTACATCCACTTCCAAAGCGAGATACGATCGAGTCGACCTAACCAAACATTTAACACAACCCGATAACCTCGCCAGCAATTGCGCGAACGTTTCGCACTAAAATCATCCCGACAAAGAGAGCCATACCGTGAACTCAAACGCCGAATCGACTAATCCGCTCGCTGCCAGCGAATGTTTTGTCTGCGGACCAGACAACCCAACCGGCCTGCAACTTTCGTTTCAATTAGAGGGTGAGTACTGCATCGCCAATTTTACACCGGACAAGTTTCATTGCGGTTATAGCGGCATCACGCATGGCGGCATCATCTTCAGCGCGCTCGATGATGTCATGGCCAACTGGTTATTTTTACAAGGCGACCGGGCGGTCACGGCTAAGTGCAATCTTCGATATAAAACCCCATTACCAACTGGTGTCCCAACCCAACTAAAAAGCTGGTGCCTTAAACGGAAAGGCCGACTGGCAATAATGGCTTCCGAGATCAAACGTCATGACACCCTTGAAGTCATCGCAGAATGTGATGCAACCTTTATGATGACACCATAACGGCCGGTATAATCGCACCGGACATAGCCCGCAAATTAAAAAGTTGAACCGCTTAGCAATGACCCATTCACCATCTCCCCGCAACCCAAAAGACTTCACCGACCAAGATCGATTGGCGCTACCCAACGCCGGCATGCGCCGCCGGGTCGCCGCCCTCATCTATGATAGCTTTCTCATTCTTGCAATCTGGATGCTGAGCAGTCTTGCAATTCTCGCAGCGACGGATCTAGGGGAATCGTTAGGCGGGCCGCTCTACCAGGGATTTCTCTATTTAGAGCTAATGGCTTTTTATCTCTATTTTTGGACATTCAAAGGCCAAACTTTAGGCATGCAGGTCTGGCGACTGGTGGTGATTCAACCCTCTGGCGGGACGCTCACCCGACGACAAGCAATTCAACGCTTTTTGGCCGCGACGCCCGCCATGGGCTGTCTAGGCCTGGGGCTATTTTGGATTTTGGTCAATCCTGAGCGCGCGGCACTACACGACTTACTTACCGGCACACGGGTCGTCCAATTACCCAAACCCTAACCGCCAGCTAAGCCACCCGACGCAGCTGCCACCAACCAAACACCGTGCAGACCAGAATCGGCAGAATAACCGCAAGAATTGGCGCGATCCCAAAGACCAAGGCAACCGGCGCAAGAAGGTCTTGGCAAAACTTGAACAACACGCCCAAAACGAGCCCACTGAATACACGCATCCCCACCGACGACGAGCGCAGCGGCCCAAACACAACCGACGCCGCTAACAAAAGCAACGCTAACGCAACCAATGGTTGCAAGAGCTTAGACCAGTAACCCAATCGATAAGTTTGGCTATTAAGTGCTTGCGCATCTAGATGATCAATTTTCTCATCAAGGGATGAAACCGACATCCGTTCAGGCTGTACCAGCAATTCACTGCCAAGTGTGCTCGGTGTAATCTGAGTATCCCAACGTTTTGTGGGCCAATAATCCGATGCACTGCCCTCTGGGGAATACCGCACCTCGGTCACCTCGCGCATCTCCCAAAAACCAGACTCTGGATCGTCCTGGAATCCGGCCTCAACCGCAGTTCGCGTTAAAACCAGGGTTTGGTGATCATCAAATAAGTACCATTTTAAGCCTTTGATTTGATCGTCCCGAACGGATTCTAAATGTAAAAAGGCCAAGCCGTCTCGCGTCCAGACACCAAATTCTGGCGCAATGGTTTCGGCCTGCTCACGCGCTTGTTGCCGACCCAATCGTGCATCGCGCTCCGCTTGCGGCAGCACGAACTCCCCAACCGCTGTCCCCACCAGCGCCACAAAAGCCGCGGGCAGCATGGCGTAACCCACAATCTGGTAGGTAGATAAACCCGAGGCTCGCATCACGATTAACTCGCTCCGAGCAGCAAGCCCACCCAAACCGACCAGCCCACCGATCAAAACCCCAAATGGAATCGTTTCATAAAACAAACGCGGCAAGCTCAGCGCCACAAACTTTAAGGCACTTAAAAACCCGTATTGATTTTGAAAAGCTTGAACCTCTTCCAAAATGGTGAACACTGCCAGCAGCCCAACCAAGGAAAATAATGCCAACAGAATGGCTTTCAGCACCTCGAACCCGACATATTGCAACAAAATTCGACGCATCATCGTTTTCGAGCCATTTTAAACCAGCGCAACGACTTCTCCCCTGCATTCAGCAGAATGACTGCTAATACAAGGAAGCCTAAATGGACCGAAAACAAACCTGGCATAACAGGGAACCGCCCCTCAGTCACGGCTGAGCGCGCGCCGGAGAGCAGCACAAGATATAAAAAGCACAGCAACACCCCTGGGGCGACCCTCGAAAACCTGCCGTCCCGTGGCTCAACTCGACCCAGGGGCACTGCCAACAACACTAGGATCGGAATCATCAAAACCAAACTCAAACGCCACTGGATTTCAGCCCAAGCAGCACGATCCGGCGCTTGCAAAAGCGCGCTAAGCGAACGTTCTCTTACCGCCGCACTCTCAATATCATACTGGTCCCTCTGCAGGCGCTGTCCAAACTCCTCAAAAACGATCACTTGGTGCGCCTTGCCACCACTCACAGAGCGGTATCGACGCCCATCCTTCAGCACCAGAAATCGATCCCCTGATGCATCAAGTCGGGCCTCACCGCTCGCGGCAACCATAGTCACGATTTTCGCGTCCTCAGCCAGATCATCTATAGCCCGCTCGGTCATGAAAATATTTTCAAGTGACTGATCTTCCGACAGCGATTGTACATAGGTCACCCTGGACCCAGAGTTCAATACTTGAAACCGGCCAGGAATGAGCAAATCAAACTCTGTCATGGACTTCTGAGACGCTTTGACGGCTTGAATGCCTAATTCAGCCGCTGGCCGCAACCAGAATACAATTAAGGACGTCAGCAGCATGACAAACAGACTTTGGACCAAGGTCAACCGAATCAACCGCCCTTCTCCAAACCCTGCGCTATTGAGTACCTGTAACTCATTATCAACATGCAGTCGGGCGTGAGCCAACATGATCGCTAGAAAAAAGCTGATGGGTATTATCAATTCTAAGAAGCCCGGAAGGCGATATAACAGTAGCCAACCAATCAACTCACCACTCAGCGCGCCGGTTGCCGCATCCGATAAATAACGGCTCAATCTAGAACCTGACGCGATCACAAACACAACAAAAGCGATAATCGCCATTGCCGTAAAAACTTCACGAGAAAGATAACGAAAGAGAATCATAGGAATTGGATTCTGCGGGATCGATAATGAGTATAATCGTTGTACACTTATTTTGCTCAGAACCATAAAGGAAATTTCATGCAGTTTTCTGTTAAATCCAACACGCTTCCCAAATCCAGAGTATCAGGCCTCGTGCTAGGTTGTTACGACGACTTTAAATTGTCGAGCATGGGGCGTCTCATTGACGCACACTCAACAGGCCGTCTGGCCAAATTGCTCAAGCGCGATGACTTCTCAGGCAAAGTAGGACAAACCTTGATCTTGCATGATCTAGAAGGCACCAAGCTTGACCGATGTATTATCTTAGGGCTTGGCAAGCGGGGCGAGCTAGACGCGGATCGACTCATCACCGCGGCTACCGCCATCGCAAGCACCACGAAATCGTTACCCATCAAGAAGCTTCTCTTCAGCCTTGACGACGTCACTGCCCTCGATCGAGACGATACGTGGCTTGCGACCAAACTTGCCGAAGCCTTCAACGATGTGTTTTATCAGTATCTGGCAATGAAAGGTAAACAAACCAAAAGCGCGCCCATAACGCTTGCAAACATCGAACTCCTTGCCGAAGCCGATCGCAGCAAAGAATTAAAAAAAGGCGTGAAACTGGGCGGGGCACTTTCAATCGGGAAAGCGGCCACCAAAGACCTCAGCAATGCGCCAGGCAATCTCTGTACCCCGACCTACCTTGCCGATCAGGCTAAGGCCTTGGCCAAGCAATACGACCGTCTAACAACGACCGTGCTCGATGAGAAACAAATGCAAAAGCTGGGCATGGGCGCCTTCCTCTCGGTCAGCAAAGGCAGTGACGAACCCGGCAAGATGGTCATCATTCAATATCGCGGCGCCGCAGCTAGCGTGAAACCACATGTTCTGGTCGGCAAGGGTATTACGTTCGACACGGGCGGCATTAGCTTAAAAGGCGGCGCGGGGATGTGGGAGATGATTTACGACATGTGTGGCGCCGCCTCCGTGTTCGGCACGCTCAAGACCATCGCAGAGATCGGACCTAAGATGAACGTTGTCGGCGTTCTTGCCTGCGCCGAGAACATGCCATCAGCAAGAGCCTCTAAACCCGGCGATATTGTGACAACCATGTCAGGCCAGACCGTCGAAATATTAAATACCGATGCTGAGGGCCGACTCGTTTTATGCGATGCGTTGACCTACGTTGAAAAATTCAACCCAGCAACCGTTGTTGATGTCGCGACTTTAACCGGCGCCGTCATTATGGCGCTCGGTAGCCAAGCCTCTGCGGTCTTCTCGAATGATGACGAGGTTGCGCGCAACCTGATTGCCGCGGGCGAACAAACTCGCGACAGGGCCTGGCAACTACCAATCTGGGAGAGCTATCAACCGCAGATCAACAGTGCATTTGCGGACATGCAAAATATCGGCGGCAAAGAGGCTGGCAGCATCACAGCCGCGTGCTTCCTTGCCCGGTTCGCTAAGAAATATCGATGGGCCCATATGGATATCGCCGGAACTTCTTTTAAGTGGGCGGGGACGAAAAAAGGTGCAACCGGCAGACCAGTTGCTCTTTTGACTGAATACCTTTTGTCGCAAGAGAGCAGCTCCGCTTGACCCAAGTGGACTTTTATCAGATCGAATCAAGCGAAGACCCGCTGGTCTTCGCTTGTAGATTGATCGAAAAAGTATACCGACTAGGACATCAAGTTCACGTTCACACGAGTTCAGAAAGCCAGGCCAGCGCCCTGGACGCCATGCTCTGGCGCTTCAAGGCAACGGCCTTTATTCCCCATGAACGAGTCCAAAAAAATGCGAGTGCGCCAATTCTGATTTGTCACGAAGCCATCCCGGATCAACATCATGACGTCCTGATTAATTTGAATCCTGGTATCCCAGAATTTTTTAGCCGATTCAATCGAGTCGCAGAAATTGTGCCAAAGGATGATGAGAAACGGGACGCTGCTCGGGAGCGGTTTCGATTTTATAAGACCCGAGGCTACCCGTTGAAATACCATAAGATGGCCGGCCGATGACCCACGAGAAACCCAAAGACAAGGCTATGCCGGGCGCCCATCAGATTCCCCTGCTCAGCGATAACCCGCCCTTACGCCGACCCAAAATTCACAAACCGGCGCGAGCACCCGCAAAACCTTCTAAGGCCACAAAAATTGCTTCGCACGATCCAGCCTACGACCCAGATAGCTTGGACCTCTTCCAAGACGTGTTCGCTGCGCTGACTTCTGAATCCGAAGCGCCGCCCTTCACAGAGGCGCAGGCGAGGGAACTTGCGAAGGCGTATACGGCTCAATTCCTGGGCCAAATACGCCAAACCATCGTGGCCGATTTGACCGAAATCGTCGATTTACTAGACCCTAAGCCGCAGCCGCCTAAAGAACCTGATCTTTAGGCGGACTCGCGTGTATACTTCTGCTTTTTAAATCCCATCGAGCATCATGGAAAAGTACGATCCAAAAACCTTAGAGCAGCGCTGGTATCAGAGCTGGGAATCCGCCGGTTATTTCGCACCCAGTGGCCAGGGCCCGGCTTTTTCAATTGCGATCCCGCCACCCAATGTTACAGGCACCTTGCACATGGGCCATGCCTTCCAGCACAGCCTGGTCGATGCGGTCATTCGCCGCAAGCGCATGCAGGGGTATAACACCCTGTGGCAGATGGGCACGGACCATGCCGGCATCTCAACGCAATTAATTGTCGCCGAGCAATTAGCCAAAGAAAACCTTAAACCACTGGATATCGGAAGAGAAGCCTTCATTGAACGTGCCTTCGATTGGAAAGATCAATCCGGCGGTCAGATCAGCCACCAACTGCGACGAATGGGTGCATCGCTGCACTGGGAAACAGAACGCTTTACCCTCGATGAAGGCCTAAGCCTTGCCGTGATTGAAGTCTTTACGCGCCTGTTCGAAGAAGGCCTGATTTATCGAGGCAAACGCTTGGTAAACTGGGACCCCAAATTAGAAACGTCCATTTCGGATCTTGAGGTCATCTCGGAGGAAGAAAACGGTTTTCTTTGGCATATCCGCTATCCCATGACAGATATGCCCACTACCTTTATCGAAGTTGCAACCACCCGGCCCGAGACAATGCTCGGTGATGCCGCAGTAGCCGTGCATCCAGAGGACGCTCGTTACAAACACTTAATTGGCCAAACCGTTTCCCTACCACTGAGCGATCGCGTGATTCCGGTGATCGCTGATCACTATGTTGATCCCAGCTTCGGCACCGGTTGCGTGAAGATCACCCCTGCCCACGACTTTAATGACTATGAAGTCGGCCAGCGCCACGACCTACCTCTGCAAAGCATCATGAACCCCGATGGCACCATTGCCGATAATGCCCCCATCCGATATCAGAGCCTTGACCGCTTCGATGCACGCCGAAAAATTGTCGAAGATTTGGATGCCGCGGGATTATTGGTCAAAGTCGAAGACCACAAACTAATGGTGCCACGCGGTGAAAAATCAGGCGTTGTCGTCGAGCCGTTGCTCAGCGACCAGTGGTTTGTTCAGGTTGGTCCACTCGCTGAGCCGGCAATCAAGGCCGTCGAAAACGGCGATATTACGTTTAATCCAAAACAAGCTGAAAACATTTACTTCGCTTGGATGCGGGACCTTAAAGATTGGTGTATCTCAAGGCAACAGTGGTGGGGTCATCGCATACCCGCTTGGTACAACGATGCTGGCGAAGTTTTTGTGGGAAAATCTGAGGCTTCAGTTCGAGCGAAACACCAGTTGAGTGATGACATTCGTCTTCGCCAAGATGACGATGTCTTGGACACCTGGTTTTCCTCTGCTTTGTGGACCTTTTCAACCCTAGGCTGGCCCGAAGACACCGAAGCCCTGAAAACCTTTCACTCCACCGATCTCATGGTGACCGGTCACGACATCATCAGCTTTTGGGTCTCCCGAATGATTATGATGACCCTAAAATTTATGGACGAAGTACCCTTCAAAGAAGTCTATATCCACGGCTTGGTGACAGACGCTGAAGGCCAGAAAATGTCAAAATCCAAGGGCAACGGGCTCGACCCTATGGACATTATTGATGGCATCACGGCGCAAGCGTTAATCGCAAAACGGACCGAAAACTTACTCCAAGCGCGCCAACAAGCAAAAATAGAACGCGCGACACGCAAAGAATACCCAGACGGCATCGCGGCTTATGGCACCGACGCCCTGCGATTCACTTTCTGCGCGATTGCAACGAGCGCCCGCGCCATGCGCTTTGATTTGAAACGCGTGGAAGGCTACCGAAATTTTTGTAATAAACTTTGGAACGCCGCCAACTATGTTTTGATGAGCACCGACGAGCGAGCCCAAAGCCCGGCGCCGATCGAATCGGTTGCCGACCAGTGGATTCGTTTGAAATTCCAAGAAACCTGCAACGCCGTTAACCAGTCCATGGACGACTACCGTTTTGATTTGGCGGCAAAGCATATTTACGAGTTTGTTTGGGATGAGTTTTGTGACTGGTACTTAGAACTCTGCAAGCCAGTGCTGCTTTCCGACTCGGTTAGCGCCGCCGAGAAAGCTGGCACCCAGACCTGCCTGCTTGAGACTCTCGAGGCAACGTTAAGATTGGCGCATCCTTTTATGCCCTTTATTACCGAGGAACTTTGGCAAAAGCTTCCGGATGCGTCGCGAGAGGGCCCCTCGCTGATGCTCGCCGCCTATCCAGAACCCTCACCCATCTCAGACACCAGCGAAGATATTTTCGCAGATATCCAATGGATAAAAGAGGTGGTTGGCGCCGTACGAAATATTCGAGGCGAACAAGACATCCCGCCGAGCAAACTCATTCCAATTCTACTGCAACAAGGCACCTCATCAGACAGAGCCCGCCAGGTGCAATTCATGCCACTTATTACGGCGCTTGCGCGCCCTGAAACTCTGTCTTGGATCGACAACGAGGCGGAAGCCCCCCCGTCCGCCATTAAAATAGTTGGCGACTTGAAAATTCTAGTTCCCCTCGCAGGACTAATTGATGTAGCCGCGGAACTCGAACGCATAGACAAAGAAATCAATAAGATCATTAAAGAAATCGATCGAATTCAAAATAAGCTTAATAATGAGGCTTTTGTTAAAAATGCACCCGCAGACATTGTCGAAAAAGAAAAAATGAAAATCCAAGATTACTTAAAAACCAAAACCGACTTTGAATCCCAAAAAATGCGAATCCAAAATATCTGACTTAGACCTACTAGCATTGAAATTGATCGCGCTCGATCACCAAAAAAAATACTTGGACAAGCCGTGAATCTTGTGCATTAATCCGAAGGAAGCGCGACATATGTGCTGTGAAATAAACATGAGGTAGGGTAGATGTCTGATCGACAAATGGGAACAGTAAAGTGGTTTAACGACTCCAAAGGTTTTGGTTTCATAGAACGTGAAACAGGCGAAGATGTTTTTGTTCATTTTCGCTCGATTCGCGGCGAAGGCTTCAGAACATTGAAGCAAGGCGCAGCCGTTGAATTTGTGATTTCCGAAACGGATAAAGGCTTTCAAGCCGAAGACGTGGCCGAAGTTATTTAATTAACTTTGCTTAGTCTGTTCAAAAGTTTGAGCGCTTCCCCACAAGGCAGTGCAGCGCGCCCTGCTGGGGAACCCGCACAAACTGGAACAGATTAATCAGAGATTTTTAGTACAACTTTTCCAATCGTCCCATCCGAGGCCACCAATTCGTGTGCCTCGCTTGCAGCTTGAATTGGGAACACCTGCTGAATAATCGGCAAGATCTCCCCTTGACTGATTTTTGGCCAGACGTACTGACCCAACTCCGCCATTATCGACGCTTTTTCTTCAAGCGGGCGCGCGCGAAGCGTTGATCCTACAATTCGTAGCCGCTTCATCATCAATTTCGCAAGATCAATCTCAGATCGACTGCCGCCCATCAAACCAATCAAAACCAGCCGACCATTGAGGGTCAACACGTCCAAATTATCCGCCAGATAGGCCCCGCCAACTGGATCTAAAATGACATCCGCACCTTGAGGCCAGACTGCTCGCAACGCATCGACGAACCCGCCGTCCCGACGATTCTGCCCTCCTTTTGCACCAAGCTTTAAACAGGCTTCAATTTTTTCAGCAGAGCCTGCCGTCACGAAACTTTCGGAACCGAAGGCCTGACAGAGCTGAATAGCCGCCGTGCCAACGCCGCTTGCGCCGGCATGCAGCACAACCCGCTCGCCCGGCTGAAGCGCAGCCTCAATAAACAAATTGAGCCAAGCGGTCGCGAACACTTCCGGAATCGCGGCGGCTTGTTCAAAATTCAGGTTGTCCGGGATTTCCAGAGCGCTTCCCTGATCAACCAACGCCTGTTCGGCATAGCCGCCCCCGGCTAAAAGCGCACAAACCCGATCGCCCACTTGATGGTGTGTCACGTCACGACCGACGGCCGCCACAATGCCTGCACACTCCAAGCCCATCGTCTCCGGTGCGCCAGGGGGCGGCGGGTATAAGCCTTTACGCTGCATCAAATCGGCGCGATTGATCGCAGTTGCCTTAACATCAATTAATACTTCTAGTGGACCAGGCGCCAAGTTGGGCGACTCGGTCCATAGCAAATCACCAGTTTCGGAAACAGAAATAACTCGCATGAAACACTCCTTGCTACGCTAACTGAGACACTTGGGTCACAGCAGATGGTTATCGGATTTTATCCTGACGCGCACGCCCGGCCTGTTCTTTTGGAGACTGCTCTCCAAGGTTAACGCGGTTAAACCCTTAATCTTCAGGCCCGTAAGATTTATGTCCGTAAGCTTTAGACCCTTTGTCTTGAAGCGAATTGACGAACACAAAATCATTGACCTAAGAAGGCGCCTATATCGCGCTGGTTCGTAAAATTATTGCTTCTTCTGCGACGACCTCGGCCAGTTAGGGCGCGGTTTTCAATAATGTGGCGGCGGCTCATCCACGACCGATATCGCATCTGGTCGTGTTGTGGCGATTTGTTGCAATTGTTCTGACAAAACTCTCACCTGATCCTCGAGCAGCAAAATCTGTTGCTGCTGGACAACTACAGCGTCGTCCAGCTTTTGCAACAGGTCTTCCTGAAACGCAATTTTCATCTCTAACCGATCCAACTGGTCTTCATTCATCGCCCATCGCCTAGTAGTTCATCCTGACTTTCACACCCTGACGGTTGAGATACTGTTTAATGTCTAGGACTCGATAATCACCATAATGCACCATCGACGCAACCAGGGCCGCATCCGCTTTGCCTTCGGTCAACACCTGATGTAGATGTGCGGGGGTCCCCGCACCGCCAGAGGCCACCACCGGCACTGGGATCGCCTCGGCTACCAATCGCGTTAACTTGATTTCGTATCCTTGCTTCATCCCATCGGCATCAATCGAGTTCACAACTACCTCACCTGCACCCAGCTCGCAGCCTCGACGCGCCCAGGCGATGGCATCCATCCCCATCGCTTTGCGTCCACCATTAATGACCACCTCATACCCACTTGGGCAAGCTGTATTGGGCACCACGGCCCGAACATCCATCGACAAAACCGTATTTTGTGTCCCGATAGCCTGAGCACACTCCTTCACTAATTCGGGCCTTAGTACCGCAGCCGAGTTGAGGCTGATTTTCTCGGCGCCGGCCATTAACAATCCGGCAGCATCTTCTCGGGTTCGAATGCCGCCGCCAACAGAGAAGGGAATAAAGATTTCCCGCGCAACATTCTGGACCACGTCCAACATAATGTTTCGCTGATCACTTGAGGCCGTAATATCGTAGAAGACCAGCTCATCCAAGCCATCTTCATAATACGCTTTCGCCTTTGCGACCGGGTCACCCAACATCTCGGTCGCAACAAACTGAACGCCCTTAGATAACTCACCATTTTTAACATCTAAACAGGCCACTACCCGCTTGCTCAGCATACCGCACCATCCCATTTACCAAAGGCAGCAAGGAGCTCTAGGCCAAACCGACCGCTTTTTTCCAAATGAAACTGGGTCGCAAAAACATTGTCTCGACCAATCACGCTGGCAAACGTCTTATCCCCAAATGTCGTTTCGGCGAGCACATGAGCTCTTTGATCCGGTATCGCATAGTAAGCATGCACAAAATAAAACTCCGCGCCTTCTGGCACACCGGCCATCAAGGGATGTTCAGAAGCTTTAGAAATTTCGTTCCAGCCGATTTGAGGGACTTTGTAGTCACTTTCGACAAATTGAAACCGCTTGCACTGACCTGGAATGATACCCAGACAATCGCGGGCCCCTTCTTCGGTATGGTCCAATAAGACTTGTAGCCCCAAACAAATCCCAAGAAGTGGTCGCCCACTTTGAAAAAAGCTCACCAGCGCCTCATCTAGCCCCAGCCGCGCTAAAGTTCCCATGGCGGTCTCTGCTGTCCCAACGCCAGGAAAAATCAGTCGATCTGCATGCCTCACGACCTCAGGATCTGCGGAGATCTCAGCGCTCAAGCCCACCGCCTCGCAGGCCCGCTGGACACTGCGGAGATTACCAGCCTCATAATCAACTATGATTACCGAAGGTCTCATTGACCACTCCTTCAAAACCAACATTATACGGACTCTGACTTCAAACGGGATATCAGGCCTGTAATATTTCTGCGCCTCACCCGATTTTCAGCAAAGCAGCTGCTTACAATATCATCGCGCCTTTTGGATAGGCTAAACCCAATGCAAACCGGTATACTTTCCTCTATCGATAGCATCAATTCACTCAGTCAAGGCTAGGCATTTGAAAGATCATCCCGCCCCAACCAGCGCCTCTCCTCGCTATCTGGCTCGAGGGGTCAGCGCAGAGAAGCAAGACGTTCACGCCGTTGTCGATCACCTTGATCGCGGGCTCTTCCCAGGTAGTTTCTGCACAGTCACGGCAGACATCTTAGGCGGCAGCGTTGATCATTGTAACGTCATACATGCTGATGGCAGTGGAACCAAATCGATCTTGGCTTATCTGCACTACAAGGAAACCGGAGACCCAAGTGTCTTTCACGGCACCGCCCAAGACAGCATCGTTATGAACTTGGATGATCTGATTTGCGTTGGTGCAACCGATAATATTCTCATCTCGAACACCATCAACCGTAATGCGCGAAATTGCCCAGGCGAGGTTGTTAAAGCCCTGATTGATGGCAGCGAAGCCTTCATGCAAACCATGCGTGATCTCGGCGTTAACCTGATCCCTGGCGGCGGAGAAACCGCCGATGTGGGCGACCTCACTGGCACAGTGACC
>JAQWWC010000070.1 GCA_029249645.1 Pseudomonadales bacterium | reverse complement strand
TCCCCTTTTATCGCGCCCTGTCAGGCCGCGCTTTTTGACGACACAAAAGCAACCACCCTGCAGCTGACTATTGAACTCCGGCAAACACCGCGGTGCGGTAAGGCAGTGAAACCGCTTATCGATCAAAATATTGCGTACCAAGCCCCCGGGCCCATTGAGAACGTCCACTGACCAAGCCAGTCAACCGATGACGAAGCGCCTCGGTTCCATTAAGATACCCCCTTTTGAGATGGCTCCTTCCAAGGTTTTGACACCATGATTGATCTACGAAGCGACACCGTCACGCGACCTTGTGCGGGGATGCGCGCCGCCATGCTTGAAGCCCCCCTAGGCGATGACGTTTACGGGGATGACCCGACGGTTAATCTTCTGGAGGCAACCCTTGCTGAACGCGCCGGCAAAGAATCCGGCCTGTTCCTCGCCTCCGGCACCCAAAGCAACTTGTGCGCTCTGCTCAGTCATTGTGGCCGAGGCGACGAATACATCGCTGGCCAAGACGCGCACACCTACAAATACGAAGCTGGCGGCGCCGCCGTTTTAGGTGGTATTCAACCTCAACCGATCCCTTGGAATGCGCGCGGAGAGTTAGACCTTCAAGACATACAACGAGTCATAAAGCCCGATGACATCCATTTCGCAAAAACCAGGCTCCTCTGCTTAGAAAATACCGTCGGCGGCAAGGCGGTATCACAAGCGTATACCGATGCCGCCACGAGCCTTGCTCGCAGCAATGGTCTGGTTTGCCATCTGGATGGCGCCCGAATATTCAATGCTGCTGAAAAACTTGATCTAGAACCCAAAAAACTATGTCAACCCTTTGATTCTATATCAATTTGTTTATCAAAGGGGCTGGCCGCACCAGCCGGCTCTGTCCTGGTCGGCGAAGCAGATTTCATCCTGCGAGCGCGTCGCTGGCGGAAAATGCTAGGCGGCGGTATGCGCCAAGCGGGCATCCTCGCCGCGGCCGGTCTCTACGCTCTCGAGCATAATGTGGCGCGTTTGGCGGAGGATCACGAGAATGCGCGCTTTTTGGGTGAGGCGCTCAGCAAGATTCCGGGATTTACGTTGGCGGCACCCGTTGAGACCAATATGATTTTTCTCACCATGCCAGGAGAGACTTTACCCGCGCTCACTCAGTATTTAGCAGATCACGACATTAAAATATCCGGCGCCCGCTGGGTCCTGCATAAAGATATCTCAGCTGGGCATCTTCAAACCCTTATTCAAGCTTGCGAAGCGTTTGCTGCGGCGCAAGAATAATTTCATGCTAAACCCTCCCCAAAAAATTCTCGTTTGCGGCAGCCTCGCCTTTGATCATTTATTGCGGTTTCAGGGGTCGTTCCAGCAATACCAAACCGAATACCAAGTTGAAGCGTTGAACGCCTCGCTCCCCATTCATGAATACCGTACCTGTTATGGCGGCTGCGGGGGCAATATCGCCTATGGGCTCGGTTTATTGGGCGTCCCAACCACCTTGTTGTCCCATGCGGGTAATGACTTTGAAGACAGCTACCGCCGGCACCTTTTTGAGGCCGGCGTAAACTGTGATTACGTGGCGATCGCCCCAAACAACCCCATCAGCGCGCGCTGCACCATTATTAGCGATGATCATGGCAATCAAATCACGGGCTTTTATCCGGGCGATGCCGGCCCAGAGACGCGGCTTCTGCCCAGTAAATTGTCCAATATTGGCGAAATTGATCTGGCACATCTAGGCCCCGAAGCGCCAGACCTCATGGTCCGGCAAGCCAAAGACCTGCAGATGCTGGGTATCCCATTTATTTTTGACCCAGGGCAATGGGTATCGAAATTCACCAAAGAAGACTTGCGCGACCTTCTTGTCTATGCCCGTTACGTCATCGGTAACGAACACGAAATGTCCGTGCTGGCCGCGACCCTCGAAATACCCGCCGCGGCGCTTGCTGGGATGACCGATACCCTGATTACGACTCGAGCGGCCGATGGCGTCGATCTGGCATTTGACAGCCAGCTGCAGCACGTGCCTGCAATGACGGTGCAAACGATTGTTGATGCCACTGGCAGTGGTGACGCCTTTAGAGCCGGCCTGATTTTTGGCCTATCAAAAGGCGAGGATCTTTTAGGCGCGAGCCGCCTTGGATGCCAGATCGCAGCGTGCGCGCTGGGAAGCCAAAGCCCCCAGGACTATGTCCTCCCCGCGGGCGGGATTGCTTAGCGCAACAGGTTGGCAAGGCACGTCAGCGAATCACTTTAGCGAAGCGGCAGGCCTTATGACGCTGCTTCAGCGTCCAAAGCGCTACCATTACCGCCTTCTCACTCTCAATTTTTAAACTGTCGGGTTAGATGCGTAAAACCATCAGCGCAAAAGCGGTCATGCTGGCTAGTCCCGGTTGTTCGGCGCCAGCCAATGCCGGAACCAATCCAGCCACGTATTACCCCTCAGCCGGGTTTCGGCAAATCGCTCGGCGAAGGCCTCATACGACTCTGCCATCGTGAAGAGCGCGTGGCGCGTCGTGAGATCCCCTTCTGGCAATGCCTGCAACACTCGCGCTGGATTGCCGCCGGCCATCACATTGGCTGGCAAGTCTTTCGTGACCACTGCGCCTGCACCGACGATGGTATTGTCGCCAATGGTCACGCCTTTCAACACCTTTACGCTATCCCCCAACCAGACATTGTCCCCAAGCTTAATCGCGGCCGTTTTACCAGGGGCATAGATCCGGTGATGCGTGTCATGCCAGTCCGCGTCGCTTAAATGACAATGCATTGCAAGCATGCAGTTGTTGCCGATCTCAATTGCCTCAGCTGACACAATCCGCGCCCCCGGGTTGATTAAGACGTGATCACCGATCCGCACCTGGCCCATGCCTTCAAACACGGCAAGACGAATAGGGGCATCCCGCAGCGCCATCATATGAACGTGTCGACCTAAAACAATGCGCGCGCCCGAGAACGACACGTGTTGCGGGCCAATAACTTCCAGACCCTCACCACAACCATCGAGCTGCGGCAACAGAAACCGCTGGCAATACCAGCGACTCAAAGCGTTTTGTAATCGGTGCAGCCCTAAAGGCCGGTGATCTCGGCGCACACAGCCTCCTCAAGCGGGGTATCTGTGCATTCTAGGGGTTACATCCCCTTCAATCTATGCCAGCATTGCCATCTTTAATTTATCCGGAGCGCCCTAGTGCCGGCTCAAGTTATCTTCTTAAATGGCTCCTCAAGCGCGGGCAAGACGACCCTTGCAAAGCATTTACAAAAAGCCTTGCCCGGTTGCTGGCAACACATGGCGTTGGATCATTTTCGAGATGGCCTGCCGGATAAATATCGGGGCCTAAATGCGCCAGACGACACGCTTGGCGCGCTTGGCCTCAATGTCGTGCCGGTTACGGATGGCCCAACACCTTTTACCAAAGTGGTGTTTGGCGATGCAGGTAAAGCCTTGTTGTGCGGCATGCGCCGGGCGATGCGCGCTGTGGTGGATGCCAAGGTCAACATCATTATTGATGACGTCTTGCTCGAGCCCGAGTTTTTGCAGGACTACCTTACGGTGTTCGACGGCGTGAATGTCTTATTCGTCGGCGTGCGCTGCGATTTGGCGAGCATCGATGTTCGAGAACAGCAACGTCCCGGGCGATTCCCAGGCACCGCCTACGGGCATTTTAAAAGCTGTCATGCCCACGAACTGTATGACGTTGAAGTCGACACCGGCGCGCTATCGCCCGAAGATTGTACGCAGCGCGTTGAACGCGCCCTGCAGACTGATGGCAACACAGCCTTTGAGACGCTTAGAGCAAAGACCGCAGCAGATTAGTCTAGATTAAAACAGACCGTCACCAAGTCGTCACATCCTCCAAGGTTTGTTTAACCCCCTCTGATTTTATTAGCAATGGTCTCCGGCGTTGCCGCTCGGCGCCTGTTCACATCAGCCGCGCAAGCCCCTGATAGGTGTAGGTCGCAAACTTTGGGCCTGCAATATAACCACGCTCAATATCGTCGAAGGCAAAACCTGCTTGCGCCAACAGTACATCCGGCGCGCGATTTAAGTTACAACCACCCGCCAAAGGTTTCCAAATCGGATTAATCCGGTTTTGCCATCGCGCGACGCCATGATCCGGCGAGACCCCGTGCTCGGCAAACACCAAGCGCGCGCCGGGCTTTAAGACGCGCCTGATTTCGAGCAATGCCGCAGCTGGATCCGGAATCGTGCACAATGTCCAAGTAATGACGGCCGCATCAAAGCTCTGATTGTCAGCAGGTATGGCATCGCCCGATTCAGCTACGAATTCAACCTCGGTGCCATGCGCTTCAGCCACCTCGCGCGCATACACTTGCAGTTCCTCGGACGGGTCAACTGCAAAGACCTTCGTGCCCGGTTGATAAAAAGGCAAATTCAACCCGGACCCAACGCCAATTTCCAGCACCCGACCAGACACCTGCGGCACTCGCTGCGCACGGATCCGAGTCATCTCAGGCGACTTCATTAAGGTGTTAAGTAGTTTCGGCAATACAGCTCGATCGTACCAACGGGCTAACACACTCATGACATCCTCCTTTGCAGTTTCTTCAATCTAGCAGATCTTCAAACATTTAAGCAGCGCCTGACGGCGTCCTGACATGCTTATCCGGCCCGTGACCTATCGATGTGCTTTCCAGAAACCGCTCGATTGCCCCTGAACCCGCTAGATCGACGACGCCTCATTAGGCCGAATCCGGATCGCCGAGCCCCCCGTTGATAGACGAAGACGAACAAAAGAAAAGTCCTCGCAACGTTAAGCGGACCAGTTCCCACATTCCCTCACCCCTTCACCCCTTCACCCCTTCACCCCTTCATCCCTTCATCCCTTCATCCCTTCATCCCCGCAGTACTGAGGATCATTCCCCGTCTGGATGATTTATGCCGACGCCGCGACCGTTGGCGGTCGCCGCCTCCGAAGCAATAACCGATTCGGCCGATAGGCCCTAATCATACCGGGTTGAACCCCTTAGCCTTGGGCCCCCTGCTCGATCTTGCACA
>JAQWWC010000069.1 GCA_029249645.1 Pseudomonadales bacterium | reverse complement strand
CCTGCGAATCGAACGACCACCGCTGCCACGGCGGAATCAACTACTGCTACTTCTGACGTCTTTTCTACTACTGACATACTCGTCCTCACCTTCGATTACAGCCTTTCATTCGACTGCTTTTAAACCACTTTTATTAGATCACTAAATTAGAATATCGCTGCCCTGCTGCAGCATTGCGCCTTAACGCCCAAAGCGCTCTAGTTCATACCACCATTCTTCAAGCGCAGCGGGGCAACATCCGGCCTCTGACCTGCACCTATCGAGCACCCTCTTCCGCACCTATTGAGTGCCCTCTACTAAAACGGGCACATCCAGCACTTTTCAGGTCGTCTCAACACGCTTTTTTCAACCCAGCACATAAAAAACAGCTCGCGCGAGCATAACAAAGCAGCCCGCTATTGAACAGTAACTCGGCCAAACAAAGCGTATTTTTTCAATCCTGACCCCAACGACAGGCCACGAGGTGTTGCTAGGAATCGCCACACCCTGCACGCTTTGCTTTTTACCATCACAGCATAACTTCGATGAGGCTTGGCCCAGCACGCTGGACCGCCTCGTCCAAGACCGTCTGAAGCGCCTCACAGCTGTCGACGCGATACCCCACGACGCCCAGACTATTGGCCAAATCGGCAAAATGGATATTCGGCTCAGAAAGCGCAAACAGCGCGCCAGCATGCTGACCAATTTCATTAACGCCCAACCGTAAATACTCGGTCTCAAGAATGCCGTAACGCTGATTATTGAAGATCACCGTAATCACTGCCAAACCCTCTCTTGCCTGCGTCCAGAGCGCCTGAATGGTATACATACAGGCCCCATCGCCCAACAAAGCAAATACCTGGGCGTCGGGCGCAGCAATCGCCGCACCGACGGCCACAGGACCCCCTTGGCCAATCGATCCACCAGTCAGATTGAGCCAGGTGTGGGCTTTAGATTGCTGCGCTGGCTGCAACACGGCTGCGCCGCCACCAGAGTCGCCGCACAGAATTGAACCTTCCGGCATTTTCTGCGCGATCAAGGTTGCGACGGCCCGGGTCGAAAGCTTCCCCGTCGGCACGTCAAACACCGCAGTCTCGTAGCGATCAGGCGCGGCAGACCCAGCGTTCAATTCAGTCATCAAGGCCTGCAGCGCCCCGGCGACGTCCTCGTGCCCGCTCGCCAAAATTTGTAAATCGCAACCCTCTGGCGTTAGTTTTGATGGGGTTTCCGGGTAGGCGAAAAAGCTCACCGGCTCACTCGCTCCGGCCAACACAATATGATCTACCCCATGTAACGTCTTTTGAACCTGTTCTGGAAAATACGGTAGCCGCTCAACGATCGGACTGCCCGGTCCTGAATCAATTCGCGCTGGAAACGCCGTGATGGCAACGCGACAACCGACGTGTTTGGCAATTTTCGCAGCGGCTTCTCGGGCATCGGGTAATAACCCATCCTTATCGAGCAAGATCAGACTACTCGCAGTTAACCGACCCGCAATCTCGGCGAGATCCGCATTCGTCTTGGCGATGCCTGGAATCACCGGAACCTGCGGTGCCGTCATTGATGCTGGCCCCCAACATGCGTCCGCTGGAATAATAAGGGTCGCGATTTGGCCTTCTGATCCCGGCGCTTTCTGCATCACAGCAGACAGCGCGGCCAGCCCATCCGCTGCCAAACTCTCAGCGGTCGAATCGCTCTTGATCCAGCTTGATACATTCTTGACGAGCGTCTCGATATCGCTGGTTAAAGGCGCATCTAACGCCTCATGATCGCGCGTGTGGTTGCCAACGAGATTGATAATGGGCGATGCCGCCCGACGGGCATTGTGGAGATTCGCAATGCCATTGCCCAATCC
>JAQWWC010000068.1 GCA_029249645.1 Pseudomonadales bacterium | reverse complement strand
CCGGTGCTGGGCCCCACGTTCTGCCACCGCCTGCCGCATGTCTCGAACGGCAACCGTGAGTCCGACTCTCATAAAGTCTCTTGCCGCTGTCTCGCCAATGCCATCGCCCGCACCGCTGGGCTTGCAAGCATCTTTGCTTCTCCGCGGTTGTGTCATGGTTTGCAGTCCACTTCCATGCTTCCTCATACAACTAGGCGTTGAATGATCTTTAATGATCGCCCAGTCTGATCAAAGCTGTTTATCATTTGGCCGTTGTTATGAATGGCAGGTAACAGTCGCCTTCCGACTGCAACTGAGGAAGGCGCTGGCCCGCCCCGAGGACTTGTCCTCGCCCCGAGGGCGTATCTAAAGAAGCTACCGTCGGTTGTTTGCATGATGCGGGCAACCGGTTTTGGGTCGTCAAGGTGGTAGCCAGGAAAAATCCGAGCTCTGGTTTTATTGTCTGGGCCATCGCGGAGACGATTGGTCCGGTGCCACATTGGGCGCCTGATGGGCACCTCAACGCGCTCTGCAAGCAGCATGTTTTGGCATGGCCTTTGGCACGCATAAAGGCATCGGGGTCAGTAAAGACGAATAAAAATTCTTTTCATGCTGGTTTGTGCAAGACCCAAAGGCTGGGCGCTCATTTTAGCCAGGAATCTGCCCGTCAACTGGGAGAAAGCGGGCAGGTGGACTGACCGATGATGCAAAGCAAATGGTCCAAGAAATAGTCCGGCAAAACGTTGAGCCCCGCGTAAAACCCATGGGCTTGAGGCGTTGGCGTTATTTCTAGTAGGCATAATTTATTTGCAGCCTGCACGTTAATTGTCTATTACTAACCTTCACTCGGAGGGGAATACTAATGAAAATTGGCATGATGCTTGGGTTTGAAGATTCAATAAAAACCATTACCACCATTGCACGGGCAGCGGAGGGCGCGGGAATCAACTCGCTCTACACGGTCGATGCGGGAAGAAGTGCAACGATCACCGCAGCGGCCGTTATTAACGCAACTAGTCGGGCCCAGGTCGGCACCTATATTGTCAATGCCTATGCCCGAGCGCCTTGGATGACCGGGCTTGAAGCACGGGACCTTAACGAGATCAGTGGCGGTCGTTTTGTCCTGGGTGTCGGCACCGGCAATCTGCACTTTAACGATTATTATATGGGAATAGACTCTCGAATCGCGAAAGCCAAGATGCGTGATTTTGTGGAGGTCGTCCGGTTGGTGGTTAGTGGACGCGCAGCTGAAAGAGTACGCTATCAGGGTGAGGTGCATCGCATTCGTTGGCGCGCAACTTGGAATCCCACCACGCCAACGCCCCCCGTATACCTGTCGGCGTCTGGTCCCAACATGGTCCGGCTAGCGGGTGAAGTTTCGGACGGCGTTGGCGTTGGCATTATGTCATCCGTTGAATTTGTGCGAGATATTGTTCGGCCGAACGCACAGGCCGGCGCGGAAGCGGCAGGTCGAGACCCACAGGCGTTACGCTTTCCCACTGCTGCAACCGTGAGCGTCAATCGCGACGTTGAGGCCGCGCGCAACGCAAGCAGAGCGGCAATTTGTAAGCTGTATCATCCGATTCCTCACCCCTATTACGACTCGCAGTTACGGCAAATGGGCTTTGCTGAATTTGCTGATCAGGCGACTCGTTTGATGCCGGCTGGCAAGCTACGTGAGGCGATGGCCTTAGTGCCGGATGAGGTTATCGATCGAATGACCATCACCGGCAATGTCGAGCAATGTGCACGGAGAATTGAGGCATACGTTGGTGTGGCGGATGAGCTCATTCTCGCTCGAACCGGGCAACGCAAGGACACCGGCACAATGGCTGACTACGAGGATTTATTGCAGCTTATCGGTGCGTCAGCCGAGTAGACCTGGGTTGATTGGCCCAAGCGCTGAGTCAGGTTGAGCCAACTAGCCCATAGTCGGCGCGGGCCGCCGTTTGGGCGCATGATCACGGTGGGTATTGGACGCGCTAGCGCAATCGGATCTGACAAGTCCGCAGCCTGAGTGAAAACACGCTGAGGCGCGTCAAGTCGCTTAGCGCCATTCTTGAGCACCGCCGTGCGCCGATCCATCAGAACCAAGGTATTGTCATCATCCAACAAGTCTTGCGCCAATGCCAAACCGACCCAGGTGCCGCCGCCCAGGAACACGGTTTTTCATCACGCCCGGTTCTTGGTCGCTGGCGCGAGGTTGGCTCGCCAGTTTCGTTTATTGTGCCTGCAAGGGCGCCAAAATAACCTATCGAGCGGTGCTCTGCGTCTTCTTTTTAATTAGGGTGTTTAGAGGTTCGCCTTCAAGGGATGGCCTACTAGCGATCTGGGCTGGGGTAATTAGGACGTGTACCTTGCCAAGCCATGGGGGCGTAATAGGTTGAAGCCTTACGGATAGTATTTTTGATGCTACGGTTTTTACGCAAAACCATCGATCCGTGATTGAGGCTTCTTCCAACAGGCGATAGATTAAGATCAAGCCATAAACCAGAAAATCAGAGAGACTTTATGAAAACCTTAATCACGTTGGTCGCCGCCTTCATGCTGTCCCAAGCCGTATCGGCGGAGAACCAGACGACGTTGTTGCCGGCTAAATTGAGTCTGGCCGATATCGCGGGCGGAATTTTCCAGCGTCCAGACATGATCCAAACCCAGCACGAGGACGGGCATGTCACGCTGGATGTGACCTCTTTAGTTTCCAGCGATCAGAAGTTTTCCTCGGGGATGTACAAGTCGGGTAAAACCCGGCTGGCTGTGACCGAACCCTACGGTGTGGATGAGTTTATGTACTTCCTGGCGGGCAGTGTCACGCTCACCTCCGACGACGGCACCGTGCAGACCATTGAAGCCGGCGAGGGCGTCACAATTGCAAAAGAATGGACAGGTATCTGGGAGACTGACGGCTACACCAAGATATGGGTGATCTACGCCGCGACTGGGCAATAGGGCCTGTCGCGACTGGGCAATAGGGCCTGTAGAGGAGCAGGTTTTTATGCGTTTCGGTACTAAGGAGCAGTTCAATCCATTAACCCTCAAGACCATGACGTTCAAAGCGCATAGATCAGAACGTCACGTTACTTGAGGTTGATTTTTCAGTATGTCGGTCAAGGACTTTTGCCAAGGCCGGTTCAGGATTACTTACCAAGAACCGAGATCAGCTCAACTTCAAAAATGAGGGTCGTATTCCCAGGTATTGGGCCCACACCAGCGGCGCCGTAGCCGAGTTCGGGCGGTACAATTAGCTTCCATTTATCGCCTGCTTGCATCATTTGCAGTGCTTCGGTCCAACCTGCGATCACGCCGTTAACGGGTAGATCGATCGGCTGCCCACGTTCAACAGAGCTGTCAAAAACGCGGCCGTCTTCAAAGGTGCCGTGGTAATGCGCACTGACCGTATCCGTTGGGCCAGGGGTCGCGCCATCACCTGATGCGAGTATTTCGTATTGCAAACCGGATTCTGTTGTAACCATATCGCCCATTGTTTCCTGCCTTTTGTTGTGAGTTGTTAATTGTGTTCAGGTTTGATCCAACCAACGCGCCGTCCTGAAGATGACCTTTTGAATCAGCGTTGCTAAGTCCACCCGACTAGAAACGCCAATGTTATCGTATCCTAGGCCGGACGGTGTACTGAATATGGCCTCGCCGGCAACCTAATGTCATGCCCGTGGCCTGACTTGGTGGTGGATGGACCACAAAAGGATATGACATTACCGCTGCGGGGTCCTTCTCATGTGTTCGATTGCCGCGGCTAGATTCTGATTTCCGTACCCGTGCTCAACAGCACCGGAGAGTATTTGAGAGACGGCATCGACGAGATCGAGGTTTTTTGGGCCGGGTCTAAAACTATTCGACGCATTTTCCAATGCTGCATGCCAAACAGCCAGTGAGGCCTCTGTTTGACTGAAATCATTTAGCGCAATGTTATTCGCCAATTCTTTGATACCTTTGCCCGCACTGCCAAATAGTGGGCTAATCATGTCTGCATAGACTTCTGCTGATACGCCAGTGCCTTCCAGGGCATGAATACTCTGTACAACGGCGAGCATTAAGGTCACCGTGGGAAAAATAATAGCGAAATCCAAGGTTGCGGGGGCTGTTACTTTATCTCCCAAATACTGGCTAGTAGGGCCAAGCGATAGAATGATGCCTTGGGCCGATGACCAGGCGGCTTTCTGACCCGCAACTAAAAGCGTGCAACTGGGGCTGCCGATGCCGCTGGGATATGCCAAAATCGCGCCATCTAAGTATCGTCCGCCAAGTTGAGTGGCCCAAGCTTGCAGATCGCTTGCATCCTTCGTTGAACCGGTTGTGAGCTGAATCAAGGTTTTGTCGGTTAAGTCAGAGCAGGCACTTAAACAATTTCGAGAATCATCGTAGTTGTTTAGGCAAACCAGAATGACCTCATTGGCCGTGATGCCCTCCGCAATTGATTTCGCGAGCCTCGCACCGGCTTCGACGAGCGCGGTTGCTCTGGATTCTGTCCGGTTCCAAACGGTGAGGGCATAGCCTTTTTCAAGAAGTGTACCCGCCAGCGCTGTACCCATGTTGCCGAGACCGATAACAAAAACATTCTGTGACATGACTTTGAGCTCCTATTTTTAACAAGTTGCGTGATGACGTAACAATAACGGGGTTGTGGCTAGATCGTTAGTCTGCACTTTAAACTAAAAAATAGACGCCCTGATATAAGGTGGATACCACAGCGACAAATTTTTCCTGTTCGTTATGTACTTCTCAATGCCCGGGTTTTCTTCACCGAAACGCACAGTGGAAAACCTTTGAAGGCGTCAATTTAAGAACTGATCGGACACAACGGCTTTCACAAAAGCTGACTGATAAAGCGGTCTGTTTATCGGGGTTAAGACCATCGGTAGTCGGAAACAGGTGGTAGGGTGCTTCAAAGCGCTACACCTGCGGCTATGGGTCACATTACCAGACCCCTATTTTATGCGGCAGGTTTAGAGCCGCGGTAGGAGAATACTCGGAGGTGCTGTTCGTCACCGCCGGCGTCTTATATAGTTCTGGGGCTGAACTCTATAAGGAATCGACATGGCAGCCCCATTTCCAAATCATCCACAACTCAGAGGCAACTTTGCACCGATCAACTTCGAGGCGCAGATCCAAGATCTGGTGGTTGAAGGCGTGGTCCCTGAAGGGCTCTGCGGATCACTTTACCGAAACGGCCCAAATCCTAAATATGCCCCAACAGGACCCTATCACTGGTTTGGCGGCGACGGCATGGTGCATGCGTTTCATTTTAATGCGGGCCGGGTAAATTATTTAAATCGTTGGATTCAAACCCCAAAACACATCGCGGAGCTAGCAGAAGGCCATAGCGTTTCCCGGGCAAAAAAACCCGATCCTGAGACGGGCAAGCTTACCTCGGATAACGAGAACGGACTCGCCAACACCCACATTGTTTGGCATGGGAATCAGCTGCTGGCGTTGGATGAGGGCAGCAAACCCTTCGAGTTGGCGCCGATGAGTCTTGAGTCGAAAGGGTACACCGAAACCGGTCGGAGACTCTCTGGCGCCATGACGGCACATCCTAAAATTGATCCCGAGACCGGTGAGCTTCACGGCTTTGGTTATATGACGGGATACGCCGGCAGTCCGACCATGACCTACCATGTGCTCGATAAGGCCGGCGCGGTCATCAGATCAGACGAGTTTGAAGCGCCTTATTCCGCGATGGTGCATGATTTCGTGATCACGCGCGATTACGTGTTGTTCCCGATATTCCCGTTGACGTTCGATATGGCCCGAGCTGGTAAAATTGGCTCACCCTTCGCCTTTGATGCCGCAAAAGGCACCCATATTGGGGTGTTGAAGCGGGGGGCGCCGGTTTCGGAAATTCGCTGGATCGAAGGACCCTTGTGTTTTGTCTTTCATTATCAAAATGCTTGGAACGATGGCGATCAGATTACCGTCGACACGATCGAGTTTGCGGTTGCACCGAATTTCCCCTTAGTCGATGGCACCTTGCCGTCTTACGCCGATGCCCAAGGCAAACTTGTGCGCTGGCATATCAATCTTAAAAACGGTGAGGTTAGACGCGAGCCCGTGCTCGATGTCGCATCGGAGTTTCCCCGCATGGATGAGCGCTATACTGGGCATCGGTATCGTCACGGGTATATTGCGGCCGCTTCAACCCGGCAACGCGGCGATAAAGGATTGTTTCATGAGATTACCCATATCGATCTCGACTCAGGCAAGACGCGCACCTGGGATGCCGGGATTGGTAATGGCGTGTCGGAGCCGGTTTTTGTTCCGGAATCAGAGGGGGCGGCAGAGGGCGCGGGTTGGTTGCTGGCGACCGTTTTCAAGAACGACACTAACAACTCGGAGCTTGTTGTTTTGAATGCCGCCGCGGTGAATGACGGTCCGGTTGCCACCGTTCAACTCGATCATCGGATCCCATTTGGTTTTCATGGCAGCTGGCGCAACAATTAAGCGTTAATGCGTGTCATGATAAAAAGCGTTCGCGGATATTAGGGCGCGCGGCATGGCGCCTGACTCGCATCCTACAAGGGAAAAGCAAGGCGTCAATTAGGGCGCTTGCTGTAACAGGAGTAACCAACGATGTGGTTTTATTGGCTGGTGAGCATTGTGGTGTGTGCCGGGATTGGCGGTCTTTTGGGCTCGTTGGTCGACCAGACGCGTAACGGCGCTGTGTTAGGGTTGTTGCTCGGGCCAATCGGTTGGATTGTCCTGTTTTTTCTGCCGAAAGGACAGAAGCCAAAGAATATAGGGTATTTGGTCGTGATGATCCTCGCTATCATCGTCGGCTTGTTAGTCATCAATGCGCTGGTGCGTTGAGCCGCCTTGGAGAGGTTGCTGATTAGGACGAATTTAAGCGCTAATTTTGACTTACAAACCGGCCCAAAAGGGTGATCTAAAAAACGGCGATCATTGTGCAAGGCGTAAAAGGAGGTTCGTGATGAGCAGTGCGAAAGACATTATTGAAACATTCTGGCGGATTCAAGATGAAGGCGACTACACCAAAGTGGTGGCGCTCTTTGCGGAAGACGCCGTTTTGGTGGATCCGTTTTTTGGCACCTTTGAAGGTAAAGCCGCCATTGGCGAATTCATGAAAAAAATGAATGCCGAAATGGGGGCCCGACAAACCAGTTTCGTGGTGCGCGAAATCGACGGCGGCGGGGATGTGGCCTGGGCCCAGTGGACGGCTAAGACCCCAGCGGGCGAGATAGACGGTTGCGGCCTTTATCGCGTTCGAGATGGCCTCATGACGTATTACAAAGATTATATGAACGCGCCTGCTAGCCGTTAGAGGCTGTTAGCGGTAAAGCGATCAGTCTATGCCCGTGCAGGCGCAAGGCACCCGCAAGCGTAGCTTACTCGTGCAAAAGGGCCGAAACGGCCCTCTTGCAGGGTGCCTTTAGGGCATTTAATACAGGGTTCCTAACGAGGCTGAATTCCAATCAGCCAGTTCATCATGACGGCCTTCTTTGATCTTCTGCGCCCAGTCAGGGTCTTGCAGCAACGCGCGCCCGACCGCAATCATATCGAACTCACCACGGGCGAGACGTTCAACCGCTAGCGCAATCGGCTGGGTCTTGGAGGCCTCACCTTGGAAGCTGCCGATAAAATCAGATGATAGGCCAACCGAACCCACGGTGATCGATGGCAGGCCAGTAAGCTTTTTACACCAGCCTGCGAGGTTCAAGCCGTGCTCACCATCCACCTCTGGGTATTCTGCTTCCCACCACCGGCGCTGGCTGGCGTGAAGCACATCGACGCCTGCATCAACAAAGACTTTTAAAAATGCTTCGAGTTGCGCAGGTGTTTCTGCCAGGCGCGCGCTGAAGTCCTGCTGCTTCCATTGGGACCAACGCAAGATGATCGGCATGTCCGTGCCCACTTGGGCACGACACTCTGCGATAACGTCTCCAGCGAATTTAGCGCGTTCAACCAAATCGCCGCCGTATTTGTCGGCGCGCGTATTCATCACACCCCAAAAGAATTCGTCGATTAAATAACCATGGGCGCCGTGTATCTCAACGCAGTCAAACCCCAAGCGTGCGGCGTCGCCTGCCGCATTGGCATAGGCCATGACCATATCGGCCACTTCGCTTTCGGTAGGTTCAGATTGTACCTGTGAGCCGGTGTGGGTTCGTCCAGACGGGCTGTCTGAGGTGGCGTCAGGTTCCGGGCCAGTACCGGGCTGGCGCATCATGCCCACATGCCAAAGCTGCGGGCCGATTTTTGCGGGAGTTTGATGCGTTGCGTCAACAACATTTTGCCAGCCTTTTAAGGCCTTTTCCGCGTGGAAGTTGGGCACTCTGGGGTCATTTGAGGCCCCGCCGCGGCCGACGGTTGTACCCTCTGTGATCAGTAACCCGACATCCGCGTCGCCTCGTCGTTGGTAGTAGGCTGCAACATCTTCGCCCGGAATTCCGTCCGGTGAGAAAGAGCGGGTCATGGGAGCCATCACGATGCGGTTTGGCACGGTCATGCCGCGAATAGTCATGGGTTCAAATAACGATTCTATATCAGACATTCAAAAGGTCCTTGTTTGATCAAATTGGGTCGAGTCAAAATTTAAGGTTGTACGCCGCGCCGTGCTCGGTTTTCGGCAAGGGGCAGCATACCGAAGAATGCTGAAGACGTCATTCGCCTGTGAAAAATTAAGTGGACACCTATATGGGGATCGCGCCACGGCGCTAGAGACTGCCGCGTTGCGGTAGCGCACTGCGATGGGGTCTTAATCGTTCAGAGACTTCGCTAGCAGCATAACGTTGCTTAGGGCCCTGGCTGTCGATGGCCGCTTAAAGCGCGCGATCATTTAAGCGGTTTTGTTCGGCGCGGCGCCGCACGGGTTCCAAAGCTGGTCAGTAAATTGGTCAGCACATTGGTCAGCAGAGGAGGGCGTTCTTCTTGGTAAAACGCCACCCGCAGGCTAAGGGTATCTCAAGTTCTCAAACGCTCTTTCATTAAGCTGGGTTGATTGCGGCATGCCAAATGCCAAATGCTATAGCCAAATCGTCTATGTAAAGTCGGATTTTTGCTGACGCGTTGTCTCGGCTCAGATAAACCATGTCGGGTTTGATATCGGAACCCGAAACCTTTTGCCGTGAACGGCCAAGATCGACATTAGAGTATCCACTTCTAAATTGTCTATCAGGTACTACGCTGGCAACAGGCGACACCGAGGCCAGATAGGATTGCCAACTGTAGGCCTGCTCAATGTCTCTTTGCTTACACACCAAGGCCTGAACGCCAGAGTCGCGACCATACTGGTCGCAAAATTGTAATAACGAAACGAGCGAGTGAAACTCGAAGTGGTAAGTTAGGCAATTTTGAGCTTTGATAGCATCACCTGTCCCCGCCGAACGCAGGGTGCTAGGCCGCCAGTTGGGCGTACGCCATCAGCATTGAGACATGTCGGTATAATAAAGGTTCAGAAATCTTCATGGTCGTTTCTACAATGCGGCTAACAACGAGCCAGAATGAAAACGTAAAAGAGGTAACATGACAAAAAATAATATATCCCAGGCGCCAAGCTTCATCTCGCTCGACGATGCCGCTGCGATGACCGAGGGCACGCGCATCACCTTCATTCCAGGCCTGCAGGCGCTGTATGCCGAAGCGCTCAAAAATATCTGTTACGCCAAAGGCATACCCGTCATTCGAGCGCTGCACCCGCAAATGGGGGTTGACAAAGTAACAGGAGAAGACCGACAAGCGCGCTTGTATGAACTCACGAGCCAAACCGGGTTGCCGACGATGTTCTATAACGAGGAGCGACCTCGCAATGTCTGGACTGAGCAACTGGCCCTTGCTGAAAGCATCGGCAGTGCGGGCAGCCCAGCGTTGATTCCCGAAAATTATAAGCACCGGGTCGACCTGTTTGGATTGTGCGCCATAACCCTGGCCGAAGATGGGCTGGTTTGGAATATGCGGATCTTGAACGATGGCGCTTTAAGTCGAAAGTATGGGTACAACGAGCACGCCAGCGCGGCAGCACCTGAAAAAATTGTTGAGATTATTTCGGTGATCGATGCCTGTCTGGATCAACAGGCGCAGCGCGGTTCTCAATATCTCGTTGGCGATGCGGTATCGGCAGCTGATATCTATTGGGCAACCATGAGTATGTGTATCACGGCAACACCC
>JAQWWC010000067.1 GCA_029249645.1 Pseudomonadales bacterium | reverse complement strand
TAAGCCACGACACAATGCCTGCTGCAATTCGATCGAGCCTTGGGAACCCGACATGCGCGATCAAGCCCCCACGAGGGACGCAAGAAGCAGGATGGTCCGAGAACTGATCGTTGGCGTCTTGGCGCTCTATGGCTTTTTAGGCTCGCTTACGAGCCATGCTGAGCGCCCAGAACGGCTAAGATTGATCGGCGCGGTTCCCAGCGGCTTTGAACAAACGCTGCAGCTTCACTTTACGCACTTTAAAGTCGATGAGTACACCGCAAGCGCTAGCCACGACGCCGTTAAGAACTCGCGCATTCGCTTGGAACAGCATCGAGGGCCCTTACCGCTTGATTTGGCTGGGACGCTAAAGCATTACGAATCCACCAACATGGCGCGCTGCCAAGCCCCGGAACGTACCACCATTTTTTCAGGCCTTGAACAGAATTACGAAACCACCGTCATGCTTACGGTCTGCCCTAAACGAGCACACCTTGACATCGGCTATCTGCGGTTAACCAAAGCCATTTTGGCTGATGCCTTATATTTTGTAGAAATCGAACAGCAAGTGCCGCATTTTAATCCCGCGGAGGCTCAGAGCCTTCACGAGACCGTCGTGTTTTGGACCGATTTGCTCAAACAATTCATCCTTTGCTCAAAAAACAGCGCAACGCCTGCATGCGTTACCGCAAGCACTGGCGGCTGACTCGGCAACCGACCCACACTTCAAGTTCGCAGAGCCTGCAATGCTAGGACCCCACTTTGTTTGGGGGAGGGTTGGCGTTTGCTTCGACGTTTACTGGGGGCCATCAACCGGCCTTGCCTACTCTGTGATCAGAGCCAATCTGAGCCTTGTGGTTTGTGCGCGCTCTGTCAAAAAGACCTGCCCTGGCTCGCCCGCGGTTGCCCACGCTGCGCAATGCCATGGCCAGATCATAAAGGCCTCTATAACTGCTTTAACCAGCCCCCGAGATTCAATCAGTGCCAAGCTGCATTTGCCTACGACTTCCCGATCAAACAACTGATCCTTACGTTCAAGGACCACGGTAACCTCGCCGCGGGTCACGCGCTCACCCTGTGTCTCGCCCAGCGCATCGTGCGCGACGCGACCCCGAGCGTCATCCCAGACCTTCTGATACCGGTACCGAGCAGCTGGCGAAAGCGACGGCAGCGGGGGTACAACCCCGCCGCGCTGATCGCCAAAGACCTTGCCCGGGGACTCAACCGCCCTTGGACGCCAAAATTCCTAAAGACGCGCCCTACCCAGCAGGACCGCAAGCATCAGTCTAGGCAGCAACGACTCAATGACGTGACCAATCCATTTTACCTAACGCGCACCAGAGCGCCCTGCCACATTGCGATCATCGATGATGTTGTGACCTCAATGGCCACGGCAAATCACGTCGCCGAAAGACTGCAGCAGGCGGGCTTTCACAACATTTCACTTTGGGCACTCGCAAGATCCCTACCGCCAGGGGCCAACAATCGTCCAGACACCATCGACGACTAATGCGTCCCAACACGAGCCTGTGGTAGAGTCGCGCAAGGTTAACAAAAGGAGCACTCATGGACTGGCAGAACATTGATATCAAAACGGCCTTTCGGTCGGAAATGTTGGCACCAGACCCGATTCAGAACGCGCACTACATTGTCGTATCTGATGGTGAAATCCTCGGCTGTGATACCCATGACCGCTGGCAGCCCTTAAATGACGATGAACTGCATTGGAGCGGCATTGCCACTGAGTCAAGGCATTTCCTCGGCTGGGTGGACGATGCCCCGATCTTTGCGCTTGAGGCTGACGCTGATAGCGACGATCCTGTTGGCTATCAATTCGAATCCCTATGGTCTTTTCTCAATACCGTTGATATTGACTTGTTCTATCTCATTGGCCGAGCGAAACAAATTGTTGAGTGGTTTCAGACCCATCGTCATTGTGGACAGTGCGGGGGCGAGACGTCCTCTGAAAGTCAGGATCGATCTCGAAAATGCTTAGACTGTGGCCAGATGTTCTATCCCCGCCTGTCGCCATCAATCATTGTTTGTATCAACAAAGGCGAGGACATTTTGCTCGCCAAGAATGCCAATGCGCGTGCTAATTTTTATAGCGTTTTGGCGGGTTTCGTTGAACCCGGCGAGTCGATTGAGGACACAGTCCATCGAGAAGTTTTTGAAGAGGTCGGCCTTAAGGTCAAAAATCTCAAGTATTTTGGCAGTCAATCTTGGCCTTTCCCAAATTCTTTAATGCTCGGATTTCATGCTGAATACGATAGCGGCGACATTAACATTCAAGAGGAGGAGCTCAGCGACGCGCAATGGTTTCATTTTGATGCGCTCCCCAACCCGCCCGCGATGATTTCAATTTCGGGTTGGCTCATCAATGATTTCATCGAGCGAGCCCGAGCCGGAACGGTATAACCATGACACTTTTTGGGACTGGTGTTCTGCTCTGGTCTTTGATTTTCGCGTCCGAGGCTTACGCCCAAGGACCCGCAAGGATTGCCGTTGCCGCTAATTTTAAAGCGACACTGGAAGTTCTCATTGACGCCTTGGCGCAATCAGACCCGGCCTCGCAGTCAGATTATCAACTGGTGAGTGGTTCAACCGGCGTTCTCTTCGCCCAAATCAGCGCAGGTGCGCCCTTCGATTTGTTTTTAGCAGCCGACTCAGCACGGCCTGAGGCGCTACACAATCAGAAACGCTTTTCGCGCCATCACCCCAAGGTTTACGCTCAGGGTCGGCTGGCTCTTTGGATACCCAATCGAGATGGGCCGTGGCCCGCTGTCTTGGCCACCTTTGAAGGGAATTTAGCGCTTGCTAACCCAGCGCTTGCACCCTACGGCGCAGCAGCCAGCGCTTTGCTCGCCTTACCCTTATTCCAGCGAGCACCAAGGCGGGTCCAAGGCAATAATGTCCATCAAGCTTATCAATTCGTCGAAACGGGTAATGCACAAGGCGCGCTGATCTCTCTCGCGCAATTGATTCAGGCTAAGGTGCCACCAGATCAATACTATCTGCCGCCCCAAACCCATTACCCAGCGATTACGCAGAAACGAATTTTGCTGTCGGACCATCCTGCAGCCCATGCCCTGGATCAGTTTCTCGCAACCTCTAGGGCGGCCGCAATCATCAAACAGGCGGGGTATCACACTGCCTTGGTGCAAGAGTAGGTCATGGAACAAGATCTCATCACCCTTGGCACATCAATCAGGCTTGCGAGCTTCACCACGATCATCTTGGCTATTTTTGGCACTCCCCTTGCGTGGTGGCTCGCCAGAAGTCAGTCCTGGCTGACCGCCATCTGCATTCCGCTTTTGGCATTACCGCTGGTTCTACCGCCGACGGTCATCGGTTTTTACTTATTGCTCACTTTTTCGCCGCAACATTTTTTTGGCGCTGCGTGGCTCGATTGGTTTGGCAGCAGTTTGGCGTTTAGTTTCGAGGGACTTCTCCTCGGATCACTGGTGTATTCATTACCCTTTTACATACAACCAATGGTCGTCGCATTCAAAGCGATCCCGGGCACACTGCTTGATGCTGCGAAAACGCTAGGCGCTGGCTGGTTTGATCGCTTCTTCACAGTGATTTTACCGTTATCTAAAAACGGTCTCCTGATTGCCGCGACCTTGACCTTTACCCATACCTTGGGTGAATTTGGGATCGTTTTGATGATTGGCGGTAATCTACCGGGCGAGACCCGGGTTTTGTCTATTGCCCTCTTTGACTATGTTGAAACGCTTAATTACGACAAAGCACACCTCCTAGCCGCTGGCCTCGTAGGGTTCAGTTTGTTCGCCATGATTTTGATCCAATGGCTCACAAACGACCGGGCGGCTGAGCACACGGAAGATCTAAAATGAGCTTCCTGACGGCGGTTTTAGCGGTAAGACAAGGCACCAAAACATTACTAGAAACCCCATTCGAGCTCGAATCCCAGGGCGTGACGGCACTCTTCGGCCCGTCCGGCGCTGGCAAGACGACGCTCTTGAAGGCTTTGGCCGGGCTCATCCCAAACCAGTACACCCAAGGCAGCATCATCCATTCGAAATACGGTTCATGGCAGACTGAGCAGTTTCTCCTGGCGCCAGAAAAACGCGGCATTGGCCTTGTTTTTCAGCAACAGCAACTCTTTCCCCATCTGACGATTGGCGAGAACTTACGCTATGCTCAAAAGCGTCAGCACGACGGTCCAAAACTCACCTTCGATGAGATTGTCACCATCTTTGGTCTCGGACCCTTATTAGCGCGTTATCCTCAGGCCCTCTCTGGTGGCGAGTCACAGCGTGCAGCGCTTGCACGAGCATTAATCAATGCACCCAGACTGCTACTCATGGATGAGCCCCTCGCGGCCTTGGATTGGACAGCGCGCACCGAAATCCTAAACGCCTTAAATCACATTAAATCTGAACTCCAGCTTCCCATGGTCTATGTGAGTCATCAATGGGATGAGGTCATTCAATTGGCTGATCAGGTCCAAATGATGGACAAGGGTAAAATAACCCGATCAGACTCGCTGGCAGCCTTAACCACTGACATCGATTTCATCACTCAAGAGCAACGCTTGGCCAGTGCCATCCTGATGACGCAAGTCTCCGGCCACCTACCGGATGAAGGACTGACTGAATTAAAGCTTGGGGATCAAACCATTTTAGTGCCGATGATCACCCTGAACCCGAGCACCAATGTTCGTCTGCTAATCAGAATGCTTGACGTCAGTTTGGTGGTAGAACCGGTTGCCCGCTCGAGCATTCTGAACACCTTAGCTTGCCGGGTTGCTCATATTAAAGATCACGAGGGCGCCGCGTTGATCTTGCTTTCCTGTGAGGGGCAGTTTTTCAACGCGAGGATAACCGCTAGATCCAAACGATTACTCGAACTCAAAGTGGGACAACCCATATTTGCTCAAATTAAAGCCACGGCGCTGAACAGCCCAGGACCCCAGGATGGATGATTTTAAACGACTATCGCCGGACTTAATTCTCGATGCGATTGACGACCTGGGGTATCAAACGGATGCCCGGATTCTTGAACTCAACAGTTACGAAAACCGCGTGTTTCAAATTGGCATTGAATCGGCCGAGCCGGTGATCGCAAAGTTCTATCGGTCCAACCGTTGGACGACCGATATGATTATCGAGGAGCATCAATTTGCCGCCGCCCTTGCGGCCAACGATTTATCGGTCGTTCCCCCTATTGATCGAGAAGGTCAATCTCTCTTCGAATTTAAGGAATACCGATTCGCATTGTTCAAAAAGCGCGGTGGCCGAGCACCTGCCGTTGATAACCTCGACTGCCTGGAATCCCTTGGGCGGCACATCGCCCTGATTCACAATGTCGGTGGGGCCACAGATTTCCAATTTCGACCCAATCTCTCAACCCAAGAGTTTGGACATGATGCACGCGCCACCCTGCTGGATCTTAACTTTTTACCGGACGGATTAAGGCCCGCTTATGAATCAGTCAGTACCGAAGTCTTGCGGCTCGTGGATCTCCAGTTTATCGACGGCACCTATAATCAACTCAGGCTACACGGTGACTGTCATATGGGGAACGTTCTTTGGCGGGAGGACACACCACACTTCGTTGACTTTGACGACGCCCGTGGCGGACCCGCAATTCAAGACCTTTGGATGCTGTTATCGGGCGATCGGCAAAGCCAGCTCGGGCAGTTGAAAGCCATTTTGAAGGGTTATCAAGATTTTAGAGATTTTGACTTTAGGGAGTTGCGACTCATCGAGCCGCTCAGGACCCTTCGCCTAATGCACCAATCCGCCTGGATCGCGCGCCGCTGGGAGGAGCCAGCTTTTCAAAGGGCCTTTCCGTTTTTTGATACCGAGCGCTATTGGTCCAACCACATCCTCGAACTCCGAGAGCAATGTGGCGCTTTGGTTGAAGAGCCCTTAAACCTTATGGGCTATTCCTATTGAAGACGCGCAGAGCGGGATTGGCATAGATCGAAAGCCAAACCGAGCGATCCTCAACCGCACAACGGTTCAGCCTTTGTTCGAATTGCGCAATCTGCTGTGCATCTACAACGGGCTCATGCGCGGGATGGGAGAAATCAGGCTGCAGGACCGAGACCGCCCAATGATTGATCGGGAACAACTGGGTCCCCGCAAGAATTTGTCGATCAACCGCTGCTGCAACGGCACTCAGATCCTCATAGTCACCATCAAGTGGTTGCCCCACATTGAGATGAACCCGCCCTTTATACCCGCTCAAACCCAGCGCCATATTTTTCAAATCTTCACCCGGAGACTTTTGGTAAGACCCGGTCGCTTCGATCGCCTTGAGCTCCCGAGCCTTCTCAACGTCGAGTG
>JAQWWC010000066.1 GCA_029249645.1 Pseudomonadales bacterium | reverse complement strand
TTTCAGCGCTGGTGTTTCTGTTTACCACAATCCTTGGATTCATCATTATCGGTTTGGTTAATGGCGGCATCATTGCGGGCAAACCCCTTGGGATTTTCCATGCCAGTATCTATGGACTTGACCCAGCCATCTTCGTGAACGTAGAGGAACTGTCAGCGGATGCTCGACGACAGCTGCCATGGCTGGCAATGGGATCCACTATTCCGTTGGTTGGCGTGGTGATCATCACGGGCATGCTCTTGTACCAATACAGCATCTGGATTTTTCAATCCATTAACCAACTGATGCGAGTGCGCCTTATCGATCAGTTACAGATGCAATCCTTGGCATACCATAGCCACGCGCAAACCGGCGACGCGATCTATCGCGTCTATCAGGACAGTGCGATGGTCACATCAATCATTCGCTCGATTTTTTTAGACCCCTTGATGTTCCTAGGCCGCTACCTGTTCGGCCTTGGCGTGATCGCTGCATTTAGTCCCTGGCTGGCGCTCATTCTTGGCAGCACGATTCTTCCTGCACTGATACTTGGGCGCTACTTCTCATCGAGACTGCGGGTGGCCTTTCGACGCTCAAGAGAGCGCACCAGCCAACTCACATCTTGGATTCAAGAGAGCTTGGTCGGCATTCGCACCATTAAGGCCACCGGTCACGAAAGCCAACGTGAATCCGCATTTCAGCATCTTTCTCAGAGTGCTTTTTCCGCAGCATTTGAAGCGCGCGTTACGTTGACCATCATGAGTATCCTTGCGTTCGTGCTGATCGGCCTTGCGGTTATCGCGACGCAATCAATAGCAGCGCTCTATGCCAATGCGGAAGCGGACACCTATGCTCGCAACCTGCTACTTGGTTTTGGTTTTGCCGCCTGGAACCTAGGCTCATTTACCGCGTCGTCGACTCGCATAAACGACAGTGTCAGTTCACTTGAGTCGCTCATTACCATTTGGGGGCGCGCTCAGGACATGGCTGTCGGTCTGAACCGCGTCTTTGAGATTCTGGATCTTGAGCCGGAAATAAAGGATGCGCCGAATGCCATTGACCTTGAGACTATCGGTGACGGCGTGGCATTTCAGAACGTCACGTTCGGCTACGATCGCCTTCGCCCGGTTCTGACCGATATCAATTTAACAGCACCGACGGGGAACATCACGGCAATTGTGGGCGCTACCGGCACCGGCAAGTCAACGCTCATGTCCTTGCTGCTCCGGCTTGCGGACCCTCAGAGCGGCAAGATTACGGTGGGCGGCAAGGACATACGCACACTGACCCTTGCGTCGCTACGACAGCGGATATCGATCGCCACGCAGGAGAACATCTTGTTTACCGCGTCCGTATTGGAGAACATCCGGTATGCAGTACCAAAGGCTGACCGAGATACTGTAATTGCCGCCGCACGAATTGCCTGCGCTGATGAGTTCATCAATCAGTTATCACAAGGCTATGACACCCCGCTCGGTGAACGCGCGACCAAGCTGTCTACCGGACAACGCCAACGTCTTGTCATTGCTCGGGCCCTGGTCAAGGACTCGCCCATACTAATACTCGACGAACCCACAGCTGCGCTGGATGCCGATACAGAGCTAAGGGTGATGAATAACTTGCGACAATGGGGCGAGTCCCGATGCCTTTTCTTGATCACACATCGCCTGTCAACCATCCGACGGGCGCACAATGTGCTTTATCTGCGCGACGGCCGGATCGCAGCTTTCGGACCCCATGATCAGTTGATCCAAGACAATACCGACTACCGATCATTTGTTGCGGCCGAAACCGGTAGGGCAATGGCGTCGCCATCATGAGCGAACGAAAGGTTTCCACTGGCGAGACAATAAGCCTTATCGGCCGCTCGTTAAAATTTGTCTGGCCGTACTGGCCGCAAATCCTAATCAAGTTACTTTTGAGCTTTATCGGAATCGGCATCATCCTGTTTCTACCCTGGCCGTTGAAGTTTCTAATTGATTACGTGGTAATGGGACTACCGGTCGGTTCTTCACCAGCGCCCGTCCCCCCCTATATCCAACCGTTCGTAGATCTGTTGTATGGCATGACACCCTTCGAAATCGTCTGGATGGTTATCGCCGTGAGTTTGCTTGGCATTGTACTAATCGGCTCATTTGGAATCGGCATCGCCCACAACACCGCCGATGGCACTCTGGCACAGGGGCTCGACACCGCCACTCAGAGCGAAAATCTAGCGAACGAGTCCAGTAGCCGAGTCAGTGGTCTGCTCGGCCTCTTTGAATACCGCTACCAACTAAGGACCACACATCGCTTTAATCACCAGCTACGGAGTTTGGTATTCCACCGCTTATTGGCTTTACCGATGACCCGTTTCAGTGACGACAGCGTCGGCGATGCCGTGTATCGCGTAATGTACGACACACCCGCAATCTCTAAGATCTGTTATGACATTCTTGTTGTACCAATCTGCAGTCTCTTTCTCATCGCAGTTATTATCTGGACAATGCAATATAGCTTCTCCTCGGTACCGTCTCTCGTACTACTCGCGTGGCTTGCTGCCCCCTTGGTCCTGATCTCTTCGTTCCTAATGACGGGCGCAGCGCGCCGCAGATCGCTTGCTAGCCGCAAGGCAGGCGCCAATACCACCGCTACCGTCGAAGAAGGTATGAGCAATATCCTCGCAGTACAAAGTCTGGGCGCGCACGACCGGCAGAGGGACGAATTTGAGCGCGACAGTAAAGAGTCTTTCAGCCGATATCGATCCTACGTCTGGATGAACGTTATGTTGGTCGGCCTACAAGCGACGATCGCTTGTGGCTTGATGATTTACGTTTTCTTCGACATCGCGGAAGCAATCATTGATGGCCGTATGACGCCAGGTGACTCTGGCATTGTGTGGGCCTACTTTGGTCAATTGCTGATCAATACCCTCGCGCTCGGCGCTCTGTGGTTCAAACTGCAAGACAACCTCATTGGTATGCGCCGGGTGTTTCAGATCGTTGATCAGCAGACAGACCGTGAACGCCATGGGCATGAGACTTTAAAAATAGTGCGTGACGGACTCAGGATTGACCGTGTCAGCTATGCCTATCCAGACGGAACGCAGGCATTAACCGATATAAGCCTTGACGCTCGAGTGGGCGAAATGATTGCCCTGGTTGGCGCAACCGGCTCCGGCAAAACGACTTTATCCTATCTGATTCCAGCTTTCATTCAGCCGACCGAAGGCCGCGTGCTGATCGATGGTATCGACACTCGCACGCTCGCGGTTGATAACCTTCGTGATCTCGTAAGCTTTGTCTTTCAGGAACCCGCGGTTTTTGACGATACCGTTGCAAACAACCTCCGTCTCGGAAATCCAGATGCCACTGACCTCGAACTGGAATCTGCAGCATCAACCGCTGGCGCATTATCATTTATTCGCAACCTCCCTGAAGGATTCAACACTCGTCTAGGACGCAACGGAGACACCCTATCGGTCGGACAGAAACAACGACTGGCGATCGCTCGGGGATTGGTTAGTCTCTCACCCGTGTTGGTACTTGACGAGCCTACCGCGGCACTCGACCCAGAGACCGAAAATGCGCTTGTAAAAGCGCTGCAAGCCGAACGCGAAAAGCGTGTCCT
>JAQWWC010000065.1 GCA_029249645.1 Pseudomonadales bacterium | reverse complement strand
CAGTGGTGGGGGTGTCAAACCTTTAATTTTGAACCGGATTTAATTACCTTTGCAAAAGCCGTAACCAACGGCTATCAGGCTCTTGGCGGCGTTGCTGTCAGTGATCGGATCGCGAAGGTTGTGACTGCCAGTGGTGGCGAATTCACCCACGGCTTTACCTATTCCGGGCACCCGGTTGCCTGCGCCGCCGGCGACGCAACCGTTAAAATTTATCAAGAAACGGATCTGCTCGAGACCATTTCAAGCACCCAACAACACCTTTGGGCAAAAGCGTTATCGACCCTATCGACCCACCCAATCGTGGGCGAGGTTCGAAGCAAAGGGATGCTCGGCGCGGTCGAATTGGTGCGCAAGTCCGGCTCGGCCATTCGTATTGCCCCAGACGCCGCAGCGGCCGTTTTCTGCCGCAATTATGCCATCCAGCATGGCCTGATGGCACGCCAGGTGGGCGATAGCCTGATTCTCTCACCCCCGCTGATCATCACAACCGAAGAAATTGAGCAGTTAGTCACAGGTTTGCGCGCGGCCCTAGACGCCACAGCAACGGCCTTTGGCATCGCCTGCTAGCGCATCAGCTAACTGACAATCCCAAACCCTTTGCAAGCGCCTCGAGCTTTTGGTTACGAACATCGGTTGTAAGCCGCGGCTGAGTCTCAAACGCCATGATGCCTCGCGCTGCTGACCAGTCCGCCCAGTGCGGTTGTACGTTATCGTTGGGGTCACCGCGCTTGGCAAAATTGATCCAATACCGATTCATGACCCGCGCCAATTCACGATCATCCTCGTTCCAGCCGCAGCCCGTTTTATCCATCGTATTGAATACGTAGGCGAGATCCCCAGAATGGTACGCACCGGCACTTCTCGGTCCGTTCGGTAACAACAGTTCAGGCGTCTCAGGGCGATAGATTCGACACGCCGGCGGCACATGACTCATGAAATACACAAAACTATTGCCGCCCTGCTTTTGATTGAGACTTGCCCAAAGCCGCATACTGAACGCCATGAACATATCCGTAGAAATTTCATGCCGCGCAGTTACATAGTCAACTTCAATTTCTGCCTTATAGGCTTTTCGAATACCGGTGATCGCGTCTGGATGACGCGCGAAGGTCCGTACAAGAAAACGTTCAAAAGACCCTGCATCGGTGTCTTCAAAACGAGGCAGCAGCTGATGGCCCTCGTTCGCGAGGGATCCAACCATGAGCGGTACAGGCATGGCTTGGCCTTTCACGAACCGGGATAAAGGCGACTCTGGTAAGACCCACCCATCAATGCTAATTCGGCTGCGCCCAGCCCATTGGGCTGACTCAGATGCCGCCAATAGCGCCTCGTTCGATATCGATCGCAGGGTCTTCACGTCTTGAACATCCCCGAGCGCATCCAGCAACTTGGCACCGGTTTCATAGCCGCTCGGGTCCGACTCAAATCCTTGCAAGCAGCTGGCAGATTGTCCGATAGCTTTATGAAACAAACCCTTTGCCAAGGGTGAAGCCATCAAGGCACAGATGCTTTGGGCGCCCGCAGATTGTCCGAAAACCGTGACGTTGTCAGGGTTGCCCCCAAACCCTGCGATATTGTTTTGGACCCACTGCAGCGCCGCTAATTTGTCCAGCAAGCCATAATTGCCGGCAGATCCATGTTCTGATTCTGCCGCCAACATAGGCAGTGCCAGAAAGCCCCAGGGTCCAAGCCGGTAATTTACCGTGACCAGAATAACGCCTTGTGTTGCAAAAGAGTCTCCATCGAACAAGGGATGATGGCCCCAACCACTTGTATGCGAGCCACCATGGAACCACACCATCACGGGGAGATCACCGCTTATTGGATGCCCCGCTTTGGGCGCCCAAACATTCAAGTACAAGCAATCTTCGCTTCGAGGAAAGACGCCTCTAGACCAGACAAATGCGTCTTCTGAGTGCGCCTGCCAACCCGGCTTGGGATCGGATTGAGCAAGCGTCACGCCCCCCACGCTAGGCTTGGGAGCGGGTGGTTTAAATCGCATCGGCCCAACCGGCGGCGCCGCATAGGCAATCCCTTTAAACACTTGAATCGACTGCGCGTCATCGGCCCAAAGCCCTTCAAAAGTGCCCGCCGAAGTTCTAACTTGAGGTTGCTGCATTCAGAGTCCTCCCATCAAAAAAGCCGCGGATTGTTGCGTGCAAGTGCTCGACCGGTGCCAATGCTGAACGCAACAAAACATCAATCACGTCCAATTTGAGTCTGGTTTGTTGCGCCACCAAGCAGGTAGCAGCGCCCACGCGACGGAATTACTTTAAACCGCTCAACAATACGCCCTCGATAAGGCGTCTAGCCTGCCGGAGCATCTGCCATGACCTTGTCAATTCAGAAGCGTACTCTGATTAAAAACCAACTTCTGCCGCCTCGTAGACC
>JAQWWC010000064.1 GCA_029249645.1 Pseudomonadales bacterium | reverse complement strand
GATACCTTGCGCACCGCATCTTCTCGGGTCGCCCATAAGTAGCCGTCGGCATCAAGCAAGCCGGTTTCTGGATCCCGACTGCTGAGTGCAGGCCAGCGGTAGGTTGGATACTCTGCCGTGAGCGTTAAATGCACGCCCAAATCCAGCTGTGGGTTCGCTTTGGCCATCTGAACAGCCTCTTGAAACCAAGGCCCGTTCACCAAAATCGATGCACAGGTTGCGGACCCTTCTGTTAGGCACGCAAGGCTTGCGGCATTCGCCGCGTGACAAAATCCCATATCATCGATATGCAGAATTAAGACGCGGTCATCCGGCGCATAGCCCATGCGCGCAAGGAAAGGGTTCATCTCAGACAAACCTCGCGGCGCCTGTGCCATCCACCATCACAGCCCGGCCACAGGTTTCGGATTCGGTCATAGCAACCCATTCCGCTGGATCTTCGATATTGGCCCAAACGCGTTCACCTGCTGGCGTTAAACAGACGAGATGCCCCATTTTGGGACCCTCAGCACCATACATGACCGTGTAAGACTCAACCGTTGCGGGACCATCATAATCATCCAGGACCGTTCGGGTAGGCTCGGCATCCACCGCGTCCTGTACATCTTCAAACTGAAAGTCTTGAACTGGGGCCGTTGCACTATAGACCCCAAAGGCATGCTTGGTGAGGTAACCGCCATTGGCGGTAATCAGGCCGATTTCGCTCGGATGCAACCGGCTGAGCTCGACCATCTTCGCAATACTGTGCATGACGTAATTATTTAAGGGTCCCCCACCGAAGGTCAAACCACCCGTTATCGTCAGCGGTTTAGTGTCATCCAGCCCCAACTCGGCAACGGCCACCTGCACGGCGGATGGGAAACAGCTATACACATCAACGCGGTCCAGTTGCGAAACCGTCACGCCTGCAAGTGCCAGGGCTTTGTTGCCGGCATGCCGGATCGCAGGAGACGAATGCAGGTTAGCGCGATTCGAAACCGCATATGTATCATGGGCATTTGCACCCGACCAGGGGTAAACCCATTGGCTTTCGGGAATACCCAACGCCCGTGCTTTTTCGACGCTGGTCATGAGCAACGCCGCGCCCATATCCACCGCGCTGTTCGAGTTCATCAGTTTTGGATATGGAAAGCTCACCATGCGGTTACTGGCAGAAGCGGTTTTAATTTCCTCCGGGGAGACTTCTTTTTGTATCCAGGCAGTAGGATTCTGCGCCGCGACAGCACTGAAGCCACTCCATAGCCCAGCGATTCGATCGCGATGATCTGCAATAGACTCGCCGCGCGCATGACGAATGGCATTTTCAAACATAGGGTACATCTGAATCGGCGCCACCACACCCCGGGCCTTCTCGGCATCACAAGACATTGGCACTTCTTCTCCGAGCATTTTGTCGTAAGGGCCTTCCGTCTCGCGATAGGTCATCGTCTGACCCCGCTTTGCAAGCTTGGCTTGGCTGTTGCCAACCTCGGCGCCCACGACCAGGGCCACCTCGATCTCGCCGGCCAAAATATCCAGTGCAGTTTGACTCACTAATGCCTGCACCGAATTACCACCGAAGGGCGTACCGACCAGTTCGGGTTTATCAAGGCCTAAGGCATCGGCAAGATACCCCGCCGGTTGCTTGTAACGCCAAATGCCCCGAACCACTCGAACACTATCGATGGCGGACAAAATATCTGAGGACTGACTGTCCACGGCAGCCGCTTTTGCCGCTGTGAGCATCAAATCAATGGGTTCTCTAACTGCATCAGGATCAAAACCGCGTTCGAGGATTTGACTAACGCCAACTAAAACAGGAGTAAGGGGATTCATACATCACACTCGTTATCATCGAGGCGACATTCTGCCACAGCCTGCAGTGGTTTTCATGACACCCCCGCGTTAGAGTAAAGCTCAATCGATAACATGAGTGTTGCGTGAAACTTGCTGTCACCGCTTGGGACCTCAGCAGTGTTGAGGCCTTACAACGTATCCCCGACCAAGCTGCAAAGGCCGAAGCCATGGGCTTTGAGGGCTTTTGGTTGCCCGAAAATCATTTTGCAGGCCCCGTCGCGCTCAGCGCGCCGCTGATTTTACTGGCGGCAGCCGCGGCTCGAACCCGCACCATTGACCTCGGCACCACGTCACTCGTTCTACCCATCCGGCATCCGGTGAGTGTCGCAGAAGAGGTCGCCATGCTAGACCAGATTGCCCAAGGCCGACTCATTCTGGGCCTGGGACGCGGCTTCAGTGAAGATTTGTTCGACGTCTTCGGGGTAGATCCCAGCCAAAAACGCGCGTTATTCAAGCAGTCCCTAACGCGCATGCTGTCAATTTGGTCCGGGGACCCGATTCATCAAAAAGATGATCGTGCGCTATACCTTTCCCCAAGGCCTTACCAAAGCCCCTACCCCAGGCTCTGGATCGCAGCCTTTGGGCCTCTGGCGTTAAAGCAAGCGGCAGCGTTTGGCTGCCCCTACCTTGCCTCGCCCATGGAAACCTTCGCTGAGCTTTCCCAAAACCTTACGCAGTATCGGGCCGCGCTCAAAGCGGCAGATCAGGAGCAGCCAGCAGTCGTGCCCGTTATGCGAACGATTTTTATTACCGAAGATGCCGCGTTGGCGGCTGCCGTTGGCGAAAAACTGGGACAAGAACGCCGTCGCGGATCGTCCCAAGATCATCCTGATCAGCCCGCCTTCATCGTTGGCTCTGCCAAGTATGTTCAAGATACGCTGGCACGATACTCGGAAGACCTGGGGGTAAACTATTTGATTGCCCGAGGCCGCATCCAAGGCATTAGCGAGGCGCAACAGCTCGCATCACACACGGCCCTGATCACTCTTTTTCGCTAATCAATGATCTTGATCAGTTGTCCGGGCTCAGGCTCGCCCTTGGGGTACAAGCCATTAATGACCCGAAGTTCATCTTCAGGATAATTCGGCAAATCGGACTGGGCCGCAAGGCTCGCCATCGTGGTGCCAGGGCTTGCTCGAACCACTTTGAGCTGCAGCGGTTTCGCGGCCTCGAAGTCGACTTTCTTCATCCGCGCGAGACTGAAGCCAATTTTGATAAACGCCCCATCATCCGCCAACTTTTTGAGATCAAACTTTCCGGAACCCCGGCCGACAAAGGCAAGCCCCCGGCGTTGATCAAAGACGACAACCAATCGAATCGGCCGCTCCCCAAAGACGGTTTGCGCGCGGCTCGCCGTTGCAATATAGGCGGGCATCCCATCAATGGTGAGATCCCGCCCTTCTATAATTTTAAATCCGAGCCCCTCGTCCACTAAGCGCTCAGGGGTAAGACCTTTTTTCAGTCGAGCCGTGCTCAGTTCAAACGCTGCATCACCACTTGCCGACTCAAACAGCACGCCGCTCGGCACCTGCTTTTGCCGCCAGCCCTCGGGTAGAGCCAAGGTGATGCCAAGCCGGGCATGATAAAAACGATTACCCCGCAGCACGCCCGTTGCGCGCGTGAGCCCGTAAGGCACGCCATCAAGCTGCTCTAGAAATTCATCGCCTGCACGGTAATCGTTGGCCTCAGCATTTAATGCTCGCGCCTTGTTGACGGCCCGATTATAGCGTTCTGGGGTAGGCGGGTGTGACGTCACAAAACTGCGAAACAGCGCATTCGAGCGGCCCTCAGCTCTGGCTTGTTTAAACTCAACCGACTCCAATGCTTTGAACATCGCCATGACCTGAACCACGCTTTCTGGTGAATAACCCGCTTTGGCCATAATTTCCGCACCAAAATTATCCGCCTCAAATTCCTGATTCTGATCGTACTGAGTGAAGGCTAGGTCGGTCGCCGTTCTCATCGAGCGGTTGATTTCATTGCGAGAATAACTGCTGCCTCCCAATACCATGGCAGAAGCCGACCCAAGCGCCCCTTTCAAGAGCTCTCGGCGCTTCCTGCGTTTGTCATGCGCTTTTAAGACATGCATGATTTCATGTCCAAGCACCGCAGCCAGTTCGGCTTCCGAATTAAGATGCATCATGAGACCCGTGCTGATGAAGATATTCCCGCAGGCATTGGTCGCGGCTTGAATTTGGGGCGTCTCAAGCACGTCAAAGGAAAAGGTTTGCTCGCCAGGTTCAGCAACATCCACTAAGCGCTGACCCACCCCGCGGACATAGGCTTGCAATGACGCATTTTGGGTCACACCAACCGCCGTCATGGCCGCATTCGCCATCTGGCACTCTTGCTGTTTCCGAGCTTCGCTTTTGGATAATTTGACCTTTGCCGCGTCCTCGATTACCTCAGCTGCATCCGGGCCGTCACGTTCACCTACGGCGCGATCCGAATCCGTGAGTTGACTACTTTCATCCACAGAGCGCTCGGTGGTATTCAACCCGGCTTCATCCGTTGTCTCTGCCGTTTGGCTTTCAACAATAATACGACTCGTTAGGTGCACCGGCACTTCCCGAATCAAGTCTGCGCCATTTTCAAACGCACCAAAGCTCGGTTCGACAAAGAGCAAACCAAATAGTAAACCGGTGATTTTTTTCAACCCAATGACCTCTTCTAGCGCTTTAATTGGCATTATTCAGCACCCAACCTGAAAATCAACTGAACGAATTGCGCCGCAACCCCGTTTAAACCTAGACTAAAGCAATGAAAACGAAAAAATGTGTCCCTGTCTTATGACCCAAACACAATGGCTACAGAGTCTCCAAGCGATCCTTGCCGGTTTGGCTGGCAGAGCCATCGTGGCCGGTTTAAGCGCGATCCTTGTTTCAGCTGGCGCACTAGCGCAGACGCCGCCTGATGCTACTGTCAATGCGGCGACACCTACTTTATCAGAGGCAGACGCGCTGCAAGCCAAAGCGATCGAGGCAATGGCCGATCAAAGCTGGGCAGTTGCTCAAGATTTACTGCTCCAAGCTCAGCATGCGCTGCATCGAGAGCATGGCGTAGTCACCGAGCAACAAGGGCCGATTTTGGACCAGTTAGCCCGTACTCACATCGAACAAAAAGACTATCGCCAAGCAAACCGGCTTAAAGAACTCAATCATTTCTTGGGGCAGCGGAGCACATCGATTGAAACGCAAGCCCAAGCAGAAATTGCCTTAGCCCGCTGGTATCTTTCCTCAGGTCAATTTGACGCGGCTAGGCGGTTATTGAGCGCATCGCTCAAGACCGAGTTAGCACGCGAATCCTTTGAACCAGAGCGCGCGTTACTTCGATTAGACGTTGAACTGTTTTCGGCACAGTGCTGTCATAGTGATGATGCCATTGAGCTTCTGGGGCTTGCTAAGACACACGATTTATCGGCGGATCTCATCGCACAATTTGAACAAAAGGTTGGTGATTTGCTCATTCTCGATGGCCAAGCAAACCTCGCCGCGGATCACTACGCGCAGCAACACTCAAAGAGCCGCCAAACCCCCGAATTGATTTCAGGCTTGCGGCGGTATAACGACCTCGAGCCCAATAACATAGGTGATATGAAGCTCAGACAAGAATTGCGCCGGCGAAGAATCTTAGCTGGCGGTTATCCCGATGAGGCGCTTTGGTCTGAAGCCCCTCAAACCTTTACCGTCGCATTAAACGAAGACTTCCTTCCGATTGCAGAGGCGGCACAATCGGAATTCGGCGGCTATACCGATCATTTTGAGCCTGTGATCGGCGCGCCTTTTCGCTTCAATCTTAAGCAACTCAGAAATGCTCTGCCAACCCGATATCGAAACTTAGCCCGTCTAGAAGCTCTAGAAGTGCAGATGACGGTGGACATCACAGCGCAGGGCAAACCCACTAATATCCGCTTTTCGGATCGCTACCCACGGCAAGTTAGAGAACTCATGAAACAGGTCTTCAAAGTTGCGCGATTTAAACCCGCGATTCAGGGTGGATTGCCTGTCGAGACGCTAGACCTGCCCTTCGTGCAGCGCTTTAAATCGCCTGACAGCCAGACGGAGGCGGACGCTTGAGCATGCATCGGATTCTCTTAACGCTACTCCTGCTCAGCGCAAACTGCGCCGCAGCAGCCCCAGCCCCGATCCTCACCCTGCTTTACGACACGGATGACCTCACCTTCTTACAAAAGTCCACCAGTGCAGCGGCGTCAAACACGCCCTCTAGGCTCTCTCAAGACCAAGCCCAAACTCTTGCTGCGGATCTGAAGGCAAGCCTTGCCAGTGATAATCCCGGAGACCCTATTTATCTCGCCAAGCAACTCGCTAATGTCGGTATGCTGCAAACTTATGCAGGTGATCTGACAGCGGGCGACCAATCCTTGCGCGCAGCGCTCACGCATTTTAATCAAAACCAAAGCCTATTCGACCCCAGATTACCCAAGCTGCTATCCGCCATCGGAATCAATGGTTTTTTACGCGAGGACTACGACACGGCAGAGGATCATTTTCGGTGGAGCCAGAATATTCAGCACCGCAGCTATGGCTTGTTTGCGGCAGAACAAACACCCAACCTTAACTGGCTCACGCGTGTCTACCTCAGTACCGATCAGACCGATGCGGCCGACATTGCGCAACGCTACGTGCTCAGTATTGCCGAACAGGTCCTGCCTGCGGGCAGTCCAGCGCTCAGCGAGATCAAAATTGGCATTGCGGCATATCTCGGACAACGCGCGAATACCATTTCGCCTTTTGCCGAGGACCTCGATCGCCTCCTAAGACAAACCTTATTTACGGATTCGGTCGACCTTCTCAACCAAGCAATTTTAGAGATTACCGCAGCCGAGGGACCCTATTCAGTCAATTTGATTGATGCCCTCGAGACTAAAGCTCAGGTCTACAGCTGGCGAGGCCGCAGTAATCGATTGAAAGAGCAAGCCTTGACGCAAATCCTAACAGTTATTCAGAATCAGCCCGTGGTCAAGGCCGAGTCCCTAAGGGATGCGTGGCTCGCCTTAGCCGATGGTTATATCCTGACTGGTAACGAAAAGGCCGTGACGGCTTACCGTTCGGCTTGGCTCGCCACCAATCCCGCGCCAGCCAGCGATGACGTCGCCCCTATCGTCGCCAAGGTCAAGCCGTCAATCGAGCCAACGTCCCAGAGCCTTCCGGCCCGGGCTACGATCCTCACCGATCCCGTCCTCCTCTGGCCAGACGCGTATGACCCTATTTATCTCGGTGCTGACATTGCTACCGACCCAACAGCACCGGTGGTGGACTATGCCGTGGAATTAGGATTTACCATCTCGTCCAAGGGCAGAGTCAAACGCATCAAAGTGTTGGGCAAGAACGTTCCGAATCGACAGGTGCGATGGACCCGTACCATGGCTTTGAATAGTCGCTACCGCCCGGCGCTGCGCAATGGCGTCCCCGAGGAAGTTGAGTTCGCCCTACGCCAGACCTTCATTCCGAGGCCCGCCACAGCTACTACACCGGACGCTCCCGCTAGCACATCCCCCGTCGTCCCCTCCAAGACTGGCCAAGCCGCTGACAACTAGCACTTCTCTCGGTTTTACTTCTGACCTATTTCCTTTTGGAAAGACGCCCTTTGCGCTCACCGCCCCTATCCTATTCTTCGATCCCTGTAACAAACACCCGCAGTTGCGCCGCAAGCCCCTTGCACGCCGCGTTCCCAGGCCGAGCCAAGATTGGAATAGGCACAACAAGCCCCGCCAAGTAACTCGTGCCATTGGCGTCTGCGCTGATTTGCCCAGAGGCGCTCAAATTCTTCAAGTCCCAAATAGACGCCTCATAGGACGCATCCTGCTCCCAAAAGCTCATGCCGAAGCAACCGCCGCCAAACGTGCTGACCGCACAGCTCATAGACCCACCTTTATCGATCGTTACCGTATCCCCCTCGATCCAGGCTAAGTAACGAATACTCGATTGATCTATCTGAGCTTGGACCCCGGCCTCTGCAAATAGGCGCCCTAGCTCGTTCGCATTTGTCGGCGCCGTGCGCGATTCGAACCAGGGATACAGGTCATCTTTGAACTGATCTTCGGAGACCAGCCGAATCGGATTACTACCTTGACGTAAAATATCGGCCAGACAATCGGTAAAGCTTTCTTCGGTTTCACGATCGTTGTACGTTGACCGTCCAAGAATCACCATTGCCTCGCCAGCGCCGAGTACGGCGTTGCTTTGTCGGGACTGTTCAACTCGGGTCGTGGCACATCCACCGAGCTGCAGTACCGCAATGACCGCAACAAGTCCGCGAACGCCCAAGCCACGCGGTGCGACAGTCGTTAACGCGCCCTTCCAGATCGACATCAAGACGCCGTCCTTTTGGTGAGGCTTGGCCACATGACCCTGTCTCCATGCACCGCTAAGGCCCAACCGCATTTTACATAATCGGTTTTGGATCATTCTTGACTCCAATTAAATCCAACCAAGTCCGCACATTGCCCTGCTTCGGCCACTCGAGCGCCACCCGAGCGCCAGCATCCCGTATTGCTTCAACCGTCGCTGCGTTGAGCGCTTCGGTTGATTGGAATCCGCCACCCTCATTTTTGCCATACCCCACCACTACCCAAGTATCCAAAACCATCCCACCAGCGTCCAACAGCTCTACCTGATACTTTGTAGACGCAGAGAAAAACTGCAATCCCGATAGCTCAGGCGGCAGAAACGCATATTCGAGGAGCGATAAACGCACAAACCCATCGGGACAGCTCGCAACGACTCCGCGGCCTTCATCGCCAGCACCACAGCCCGCGATTTCCATTGGCTGAACCCCTTGGAATAGGGCGTCAAATAAGGTTTCGAAAAAGGCGTTCTGCAGAGCACCTAGTTCTATCGTCCAATCACCGCCGCCTCTCGGCAATTTTTCACGGTGGATGTGGGTGCTAAAATCGACAGGCCTGATGAACCCTATTGAGACCGGCAGCGGCTCGATCAGGGGCGTCGGGATCCGCCCAGATACAGTCAGGGTGTGGGCGCAGCTCGACAGCAGGGCGCACAGGAGAGCCAAGTTGCAGGCCCTTACCCACGCTTTTGTTCGATTGCTTTTTGTCCTGATCATGCTTATCTACCACGGTCCTCATTCAAGGCAAAAGTTGTGATTGCGCAAGCCCTACCCTTAGATCTAACGTCACACTGCCGACCTCAATTCCACCAGCGCTGCGTGCTACCAACAATTTAGTAAGCCTTACGCCAGAAAGCAAACGACGCGCTACATCCTATTTCGCCAGACCCTGCCAGCTCCAGAGTGAGGGGCTTGCTGCGTCAAAACCACGGGCCGACTCATCCAAAACTACGACAATCATCGTAATTCAGTTTAAATTCAGCTTTAATTCAGCAGAATTGGCAATTCATCATGGAGCCCGGCATGCGCCTTGCGTTACTGACACTCATTGGCCTTATTCTGATCAGCGGGTGTCAATCACCGAATACCCCGCCGTCATCGCCGCCCAGCATGCCAAGCCCGCCATCATCCAGTTCGCCCAGCATGCCAAGCCCGCCATCATCCAGCTCGCCCAGCATGCCAAGCCCGCCATCATCCAGCTCGCCCAGCATGCCGAGTCAGCCATCATCCAGCTCGCCCAGCATGCCAAGCTCGTCATCATCCAGTTCGCCCAGCATGCCAAACCCATCATCCGCGAGTGCAGCTGAGCGCGCGGGCGCAGAAAGTGCCTCCGCAGACCCAGCTCAAGACCAAGCCAGTGCCGCCGGTGAAAAATTAGCGCAGGTCGGGAAGGCCTTATCCAATGCCGCGGGTAATTCGGCCGGGGCCGAGGACGGCGACAGAGCTGGCGATGATTCCCAAACAGGATCAGGCGCATCGTCCGAACCTTGGGATCCTTTACTACCGGAACCGCTAGACAATGCCAATTCTGACGGCGAACGATTTGACGAGTCGCTTGCCGAAGCCTCTGAAGACGCCGGCAGCCAATCGAGCGGCTCCGCACCGTCAGAGAACCAAGCCGCCACGAGCGACGGCGCGCCAACTGCATCAAGCGATGGACGTGCAGAGCGCGAGCAAACGTCTTCGACTGCTCAGAGAGGCAATGATGACCCCGCTGCGGAGACGACAACAATAGATGCGGGTGTTCTTGAAGCCGACCTGCAAGCCCTTGCTGAAGCACTGACCCGCGCCGGCGTAACCCTAACCAATGCCGGCGAGTTGCTCAGTCAAGGCGCGACCGGTGACACAAGCAGCGACGCACTCGATTCAGCCCTCAGTGACGCGAGCATCGCTATTTTAATTCTTGAACAACAGCTCAACCAAATGGAGACGAATGGCACTGCCGGTGAACGGGTCAGCGATGCGGCTCGTCTGGTTATTTTGGCCAATGAGGCCCTCTCTGATGCGACGCTTGCAACCGACGGCCGCGCGCCGTTGCCACCACTCTCTGGACGCGCGACCCAGACAACCGAAGATCAACGCATCGCTGAACTCGATGCCGAACTTGAGCGCTCGATTGTTATTTTTGAAACCGATATCCAGGATGCTCGCAATGCCGTCGCTGCCGAATTGGCAGGCAGCGCAACGGAAGCCGCCGGCGGACCTTCCATGGTTGATTTGGCTGAGGGCTTAGCGCAGGCTGACCCGGTCAGCGTAACTGAAGACGCTGGTGATGCCCCTGACGAGGCGACTACCGAGGCGACAGCACCCCGAGGCCGCGCGCCCGGCAGGACCCAAGAGCAATCTGCTGGCCCCGCACCGATTCCAGAGGATATTCCCAGTCCCCAAGGCGATGACATTGTTGCAAAACAATTGCGGGAGGCCGCAGCAGCCGAACAAGACCCTGCGCTGAGGGAAAAACTTTGGGCCGAATATAAACGGTATAAGCAAGGACTTTAACCTGTGACTGAATCCCGCACGAAAAGCGCTCTAGCAACCCTCGCCCGGGTATTGCTTATCACGACCTTTATGACCCTAATGGGCTGCACGACAACTCAGGTCATTACGGCAAATTCGAAACCTCCCGTACAACTGCAAACGATGATCTCGGATGCAGAACGCGTCGACGTCATGATATTGCCCTTTGCACCCAACTTAGAGACGTTGCCTGAGTCTGGCAGTGACAACATCCCAGTGTCGGCCGAGGTGCGCCGAGCCGAGTCACGCTACCTTGCCTTTCATTTGAAAGATACACTGGAACGAACTGGCAACTGGGGTATTGTTCGCGTGGTCCCCGGCGCAGCACGCCATCACCCATTGCTGATTTCGGGGAAAATTTTAGCATCCGATGGAGAACGTCTAGCCGTTTTGGTCACGGCAACCGATGCAAGCGGACGCACTTGGCTCGCGCAAACCTATGAAGACACCGCCAGCAAGTACGCCTACCAATCAGTTAAAGAAGATCCCTTCCAAGACCTCTATAACAACATTGCCAATGATTTAGTCCAGCAGTACCAGGCTCGCGCGGTCAGTGAGATCAGCGATATTAAACAAATCGCTCAACTAGCGTTTGCCGCGGATCTGGCGCCCGATGCCTTTGCCAGTTATCTCATCGAAAATCGAGACGGCACGACTTCGATTGCCCAAGCACCCGCGGATAACGATACGATCCTGCAACGGGTTGCTAAAATTCAGACACAGGATGACCTCTTGGTCGACACTTTGGATGACTACTACTTTAAATTTTACCGAGATATTAAGCCGTCCTACGACGAATGGCGCTACGCCACCTACGACGAGGCGGTTAGATTGCGGCAACTGAACAAGCAATCCCGCAATCGGCTCTTAACGGGGGCCGCGCTTATTGCCGGTGGGATCTATGCGGGCTCTAAGAGCGACACCTGGGCTGCTGATGCCGCTGCAGCCGGCGCCGTGGTTGGCGGTATCGCCGCCGTAAAAGGGGGACTAGACCGACGCAAGCAAACCGAGATTCACGAGCAAGCGCTCCAAGAACTGACCCAATCTCTGGGCCGCGAGATCACGCCGAATGTCTTGGATATCGAGGGTGCAACCGTTGAACTAACCGGCAGCGCTGAACAACAGTACGCGCAATGGCGATCTATGTTGCGAACACTTTATCAAGCAGAACGCGGCCTGAGCCAACCACTCCTAACCCCTCAGGCTCGATAATTAAACCATGCTGACACCGATCCAATCCGGCACACTGCTCGCTGAAATATTCAGCGTCATTGATGTCGTGCCAACACCTTCGGTCCAGCATTCACGATTTCGGGCGATGGATTTAACCACCACTAGCGAAGTGTTGATAACGGTTGTGCCCCTCTCAGCGGGGAACCTGACAACCCTTGCGGCCATCAGCGACCGACTGAAAAAGCTGAGCCACCCCAATATCCAAGCACACTTAGGGCTCTGGACAGATGCTCGCGCAGCCTACCTCGTTGACACGCCGCTCGTCGCAGTCGCGAACGATGTCGTTGCCAAACCGCTCAATGCCGCACAAATCAGGCGCTTGGTTGCCGCGCTCGACTATGCCGAGGCGCTCGGGTTTCATCAAACGGGGTTCGATTTGGCCTGGCTGACGCAAGCGGATCATCAAGGCTTCATGATCCAACATCTAGGCTGGCCACGCTGGGCGCTGACCTCTGCGCCCTACAGCAATCCCGATGCAACCGGGATCGTGCGCTTTGGCGCTTGGGCCTATCAGCTTTATACCGACGTACCCTGGCAGGGTCTTGACGCGTTGCAGGCGCAACCACCACTGCCCGCGGGTTTAACGCCTCTGATTGCGGCGGTACAGCAAGGTACGACTCAAACCTTTGGCGACCTCTTGGCCCTCATAGATGCCATGGACGCAGACGCAGCATCCGGCGCGGTCGGAACGGGTCCGTTACAGGCGACCACCTTTGAGAGCGCACCCCCCCCAATGCCTGAGGCCGCGGCATCAAGCATCTTGCGGGGATCACCGGTTACACTCGATGGTCCCGCGCCAAGCGCACCGCCGCCCAAATCCGACTGGGAGCCTAAAACGCTTTTGATCGGTTTTGCGCTCGTTATCCTTGCCGGCTTCGTCTTTTGGGTTTTGCCCGACTTAGTCCGCTCGCAGAACGACCTACAAGCCCCGGGCGATAAAAACCTTGCCGTTGCGTCCGCGCCGATGGTTGTCACCACGCAAGCCCCGATTGCCAGCGCCAAAGCCAAGATCATTACGGAGCAGGCCGCTGCACTTGCTGAAACGTTTCTCCGAAAATTGATCGCACTAGAGGATTTGGGCCTTGCGCTTTGGGACCCAACCGCCCTTGCTCAAATCAACCAAGAGGCGATGGCGGCTGATGACGCCTATCGCGCAGGGGAGCCGCAAGCAGCACTAGCGCTTTACACACAGCTACTGGCCACTGTTACCGCCCTGGAGATGGCGCTGCCCGATCGTCGCGCCGAAAACCGCACCCAGGCTCAACAAGCATTGTTGGAGGAAAACAGCGCCCTCGCGCTCAAATTCTGGGAAATCGCAGCCCAATTAAATCCGCAGGTGACCGAGGTCCAAGCGACTTGGCAAGCCGTTCAAAAAATTCCGACAATCTCAGCGCTTTTGAGTGAAGCCGACATTGCAGAACGTGCAGGCCAACTCGAGGATGCCGAAAGCATCTTGCGCGAGGCGGCTGCTTTGTTCCCAGCCTGGGCGCCTTCCCAAACAGCCTATGCAAGGATTCAACAAATCGTTGTTCAACAGCAGTTTCAAAGCAGCATGTCGCTTGGATTTACGGCCCTTGCTGAGGAATCCTATGATGCGGCGATTAGAGCATTTGAGCGAGCAGCCAGAATCGACCCAAAGGCAAGCGCCGCCCAAGACAGCCTAGAACAGGTTCGCCAGGCGCAGCTCAAACAACAGATCCAAAGCCTCTTTATTGATGCTCAAAAAGCAGAAACCGCCGGCAGCTGGCGCAAAGCGAAAACAGTCTATGAGACTGCCCGCAGTCTTGCGCCCAACTTGACCGATCTCACGGCTCGGATCGAAGCCATAACCGCACGGATCGAGCTGGCCACGGCATTGACCCAGATCCTAGAAGATCCAGCAAGACTGCAAAGCGATGCTGAACTCAATCAAGCCAGAGCCCTTGCGATCACGATCAGTCAATTACCTCCACCTGTTGGCGATCTGCAAGCGCGCCTACCTGTTCTAACCCGCATCCTATCCCACGCGCGTCGCGAGCTAACGCTCACGCTCTCCTCGGATGCGCAAACCACCATCACAGTCCTGCGGTTAGGCGAGGACGGCCGCTTGGGCCAAATAACGGAAACAAGCCTGACCCTGTTTCCAGGACGTTATGTCGTAACCGGATCTAGAACCGGTTACAAGGATGTGCGTCACGAACTGACCCTGTCGACCGATACGCCTAATCGGATGCTAACCGTGGTTTGCGAAGAGCCAATCTAATGTCGCCAACTGATTCTATACAAGAGACCCTAGAGCCCACGCCCTTTGAGGCGCCAAAACAACAAGCTGGCGTCAAAAACAGCCGACTCAGTCCAAGGCGCCTGGCGACCCTCTTGATCGCCGCTTTAATCGGCATCACCGCTTGGCACCTGTTTACCGCCAAAGCCGTTTTGATCACCTTCACGCCCCCTGCTCAAACCGAATCCATCTCAGGTTGGTTTACCCTACCGCTGGGCGAGCGCTATCTGGTCCGACCAGGCGATCTCAATGTTCAAGCCGATACCAAAGGCTACTTCCCAATCGACACTCGTCTCACGATATTATCCGATGCTGATCAGCGCTTTGCCCTGGCCTTCGAAAAATTGCCTGGGCATCTTCGCCTCACCAGTGGCGAAATACCCGCTGAGGTCGAAATCGATGGCGAGCCTTACGGTACCACGCCGCTGACCGCCTCAAACCTCAGCGCTGGAGAACACATCGTGTCCATTAGTGCCGAGTGGTATGTCCCCTTACAAATGACAGTGGATATTCTAGGTTTGGATCAGTCTCAGGATTTGGCGCTGGATTTGGAGCCCGCCTGGGGTACGATGAGCTTTTCCAGCCAACCCGCCGGGGCGCGCCTTATCGCGGACGGGGAAGACCTCGGATTGCTGCCCAAAACGGTAAGGCTGTTAGAGGGCGCGCGATCGGTTCTGATCTCAAAAGCAGGGTATCAATCTCAGCGCCTTGATTTAGTGATCAAACGCGGCACGGCCGCCACATCGCCAGAGATCACCCTGGTCCCTGCGAACGGCGCGGTCACCCTAAACAGCAGACCCGCCGGCGCTTTGGTCACGGCAAATGGGGTTTATCTTGGGGTCACCCCGATTCAGCACTCGTTGTCGCCAAACCGTAACTATGACTTTTTAGTTAGCAAGTCTGGCTTTGAGCCCGTGGCCCGATCACTCCAACTTGAGCCCACTGAAACCGTTACTCTAAACCTCACTTTGGTGCCCCGATTGGGATCAGTAACCTTCGATATTGCTCCGAAGCAGGCAAACATAAGCATCAACGGAATCCTACAAAATACCAAATCTTCGACGATGCGGCTGCCGACAACACCCCAAACCATTGAAATTAGTCAGGAAGGCTTCGCATCGATCACGCAAACCATCACCCCCGACGCTGATTTCCCGAAAACGCTGAGTATCAACCTGCTAACGCTTGCAGAAGCAGCACTTGCGCAAATTCCAGAAACCCTTGACGTCAAAGGCGGCTATCGCTTGCAGCGCATCCTGCCGGCAACAATCGAACTGGGCGCAGCCCGCCGAGACCGCGGTGGTCGCAGCAATGAAATTCAGCGCTTAATCACGATCACTGAGCCTTACTATTTGGGCACGACGGAGGTCACCAATGCCCAGTACCAGGCTTTCGATGCCAATCATAACCCGGGCGTTTTAGGACGCACCCTGCTCACGGCGCAGGCGCGACCGGTCGTTGGCGTCAGCTGGAATCAGGCAGTGGCCTTTTGTAACTGGCTGAGTGATCAAACGGGACTGCCTCGGGCCTATACATCGGTTAATGGGGGTTATGAGCTAATCACGCCGAGAACGTTGGGTTATCGTTTGCCAACTGAAGCTGAGTGGTCTCGAGCCGGCCGGTATGCCGATATCGCGGCCGGCGCAGAAGGGGCCATTACCAGTCGTTCCCGATTCGCTTGGGGGGATGACCTACCACCGCCCAACGATTTCGCCAATTTAGCCGATGAAACCGCGACAGGCTTTGCCCCCAACATCATCCCCAACTTTAAGGATCGTTTTCGGGGTCCAGCGCCAGCAGGCCATTTTAAAGCCAATGCCTTGGGCCTGTTTGATCTCACCGGCAATGTGGCTGAGTGGATGCATGACCGCTTTAGCACCGCCCGCGTGCCCACCAACGCGATCGATTGGACGGGTCCTAGCGAGGGCGCTGTTCGCGTCATCCGCGGGTCGAGTTTTCTGTCCGGCAGCTTTAGCACCTTGCGTTGGGCTTATCGGGATTCAGGCCTTGAAGGCCGGCAAGATGTCGGCTTCCGATTGGCGAAAAGTGTCGCCGTCGGCGCGGTCGAGTGATGGCGATGTCGATGAGGTCTGATAAGCTTAAAGTCACTCTGTTTCAGGCCTTTGTCATGCGCGCCAAATTCACAGTGCTATTTGCTCTATGCATTCTTCTGGCGTGTCTCGCTGTCGCGGCACGCGCCGCTGAGACAAGCCTTGCCAACCAGGATCTCAGCGCAGCGCCGGTTGTTGGGACCAGCGTACAAGCACCGGCCGCACTTCCCGCGTCCAGCCAACCAAGCGCGCTGGATGCCTCGCAGCAGCCGGTGCTTGACGATGCGGCACTAACAGCGCCCGGCTTGAGCCGCGCTTTCGAGGCCTTTCAGCCCAGTGAGGCGATTAGCGCCGATAATGCCGTGCCCTTCCCAAACAATATTTAAGGCCTTAAATTTTTCATGAAACAGTTCAGCTCAGATTTTATCTATCAATTGATGTCTCTCATTGTGGCGATTTTATTGGTTCACGCGATTTACGTCGCCGTGATTCGGCCCAACGCCAACAGCCTTTTAGAAATCCAAGCCGAGCTGATCAACGCTGACCCCAGTTATGTGCCGGAGCGGAGCGCTTATATTATCGTTAAAGATCTAGAGCAGGAGGCCTGCTTTATTTTGATGCTGTGGGCCATGGCGCTTATGGGCATCAAGGCGCGGGACAATCACCGTGAGCGGACCCTGTTTGAAATAGACCTATTGCCACGCAATCAATCGAACAGTATTTTGCCAGAAGATACTCGGGACTATGCGCGTCCCATCGAGGCCTTAAGTGCGGAGGCGCAAAAGCGCCTGTTACCGCGCACCTTGCTAACCGCACTGCATCGCTTTCGCGCCACCGGCAATATTCAAGACGTTGCCCACACCATTCGAGCCACCTGCGAGAGCGAAAGCGAGCGTTTGGATTCCGAACTATCAATGATTCGATACATCGCCTGGGCGATTCCCTCGATTGGCTTTTTAGGCACTGTTCGCGGCATTGGTCAGGCGCTCGGCCAAGCCCATCAAGCCGCACAAGGTGACATTGCCGGCGTAACCCAAAGCCTTGGCGTTGCCTTCAATTCAACCTTCGTTGCCCTTTTGATCAGTATCCTCATCATGTTCTTGATGCATCAATTGCAATTGGCGCAAGAGCGTACTACGCAAGATGCCGAGCAATATTGTGACAATCGCCTTTTACGTTACCTGCAGGTCTAGATCGTGACACTGGCATTTCTAGAACTCAATGATATTGAGCTGCGGCTCTGGCAAGCCGATCACTTAGTCGTCTCTGAGCCCGGTTGGGCGCTGCTGACAGAGCCCGCGAAGGTTGGCCAACAGGCGTTGGATGAGGCCAGACTGCAACCTCGATTGGCCAACTGCCAATTTTGGCAAGCCCTTAGTACCGACCCTATGCCCGGCGCAACCTCGGTCGCTCGACATCATGCGGACTTGGCATATTTACAACTGACCGCCTTCAAAGATCTCGCGCCGAATAGCGAGTTCGTGGTGTGCGTGCCCAGTCATTACGAACGGGCCGATCTCAGCCTTTTACTCGGGCTAATGGATGCTGCGAGCATTGCAGTCAAAGCGCTGATCGACCCTGGCGTATTGCTTGCCAGCAAGGCCCTTAGCGCGACGACCAACCTGCTCTATCTAGATGTTGGGCTGCATGCGGTCACCCTGACGGTAATTCAGCAAGGTGCGCAATTGCAGCGCAGCAGCTGCCTGATTGCTCATCCCGCGGGCTACCTAAACCTCATTGATCGTTTGGCCAACTACGCAGCCGCTGCCCTTGTTCGAAAATCGCGGTTTGATCCACTGCAACATGCCAGCACGGAGCAACAGCTGTTTGAGCAGCTCCTGCAACCGGATTATCCGCTTGCCATTTTAGGTCAAGGCCTTATTAGCCTGCATCATGAGGGCGTGCAATATGACATGCAGCTGCCCGAGACCGATCTGCGCGCGGCCGCTGCGGATCTCGTACCCGATGTTGTGAAAGCGATTCAGGCTGCATCAAACGGCCCCGCCGAGGTCTTGCTAAGCCACCGCGCCCAGCGACTCCCGGGACTGGTAGACTCCCTGTCCCTAGTCCCTGGCCTCGTGACCCAGCGCCTCACCAACACCAGCCTAGTGGAGGCTTACACGGCCGTGGCGCCAGCACTGACGGCCAGCACCAGTCGCAATCAACTGATCTACAGTTTGGCCAACCCGCGGCAAGCAACCAAGGCCTATGCTGAGCCATCCAGCACCGACCACTCGATTACGCATATCGTGCAGCAGGGCATCGCCTTTGATATTGCAACCTCTTCGGAGACGACAGCAGGAAACTTCGGCCTGGCCCTTGATCCGGCAACGGGTCAATGGCAGCTGACACCAGGCAATCTCAGCATTGCTCTTAATGGGCAACCGGTAACCGAGCCCAGTTTTCTGAAACCGGGCGATGTTATTTTAACCGGCAACCAAACCTTCCAATTCATCCAGGTGCGATAGGCCGCGTGGTCAAACGACGCGAAACGAATATCTTCAGTCTGTCTTTTTTAGACATTATGTCCTGCGGTTTTGGCGCTGTGATACTCGTCTACATCACCATTAATCATGGCACCCTTTCGAGTGGTATTCAGGTTGATCCCGAACGGTTCGCCGAGGTCAAAAAAATCGAGATCGAAATCCTTGCAGAGCAGGAAAACCAAGTCATGCTCCGCAACAGCCTCACACTTGTTGACGATGCCGTTTTGACAACCGAGCAAAGCATCCAAGACAAACTCAAAGCCATAGAGGCCTTAACCCAGCAGCTGATTGAGGTCCAAAACGCGCAGAGCCTTGACACCGACATGATTGAGGCACTTAAAACGGAGTTGGTCAAACTTCAAGCAGAGAGCGAGGCTATGACCCTCAGCGTTGCTGAGGCCGAAGGCAATGATCTGCGGACGATGGCGGGTGAAGGCGATCGCCAATATTTAACCGGCTTGAACTTAGGTGGTCAGCATATTTTGGTTCTGCTCGATGTGTCAGGCAGCATGCTGGACGAAACCCTCGTCAACATTATCCGACGGCGAAACCTACCCAAGGCCGAGCAACGCGCGTCTGAAAAATGGCAACGCGGCTTGCGCACCGTGGATTGGATCACTGCTAATCTGCCCAGAGATGTCCAATTTCAGATCATTCTATTTTCCAAGACCGCGCGGAGCGCCCTGCCCGAGGCCAATGGTCAGTGGCTCGAAACCAGCGACACCGA